>DATMWH010000246.1:0-11129 GCA_035562615.1 Pseudomonas sp.
GCGCGAAGTCGCGGGTCTTGTAGCCGCTGGAAGCCTTGATGGTGTTGCCGTGCATCGGGTCGGAACTCCACAGCACCTTGCGCCCCTCGCTTTGCACGCTGCGGATCAGCCGTGGCAGGTGCTCGCCGACCTTGCCGGCGCCCATGCGCACGATCAGGTTGAGACGACCCGGGTCGTTGTCCGGGTTGAGGATGTCGAGCAGGCGCAGCAGGTCTTCGCTGCTGGTGGACGGCCCGACCTTGACGCCGATCGGGTTGCCGACGCCGCGCAGGAATTCCACATGGGCGCCGTCCGGCTGGCGGGTGCGGTCGCCGATCCACAGCATATGCGCCGAGCAGTCATAGAACTGGCCGGTCAAGCTGTCGCGGCGCACGAACGCCTGCTCGTAGTTGAGCAGCAGCGCTTCGTGGGCGGTAAAGAAGCTGGCTTCGCGCAGCTGCGGCGCGCTGTCCAGGCCGCAGGCACGCATGAAGGCGAGGGTTTCGTCGATGCGGTCAGCCAGTTGGCTGTAGCGCTCGGCCAGCGCCGAGTTGGCGATGAAGTCGAGGTTCCACTGATGCACCTGATGCACATCGGCAAAGCCGCCGCTGGCGAAGGCGCGCAGCAGGTTGAGGCTGGCGGTGGACTGGTGGTAGGCCTGCAGCAGGCGCTCCGGATCGGGGATTCGGCTGGCGGCGTCGAAGCCGATGCCGTTGACGATATCGCCACGGTAGGCGGGCAGGGTCACACCGTCGATGGTTTCGTCATTGGCCGAACGCGGTTTGGCGAACTGGCCGGCCATGCGCCCGACCTTGACCACCGGGCAACCAGCGGCAAAGGTCATGACGATGGCCATCTGCAGCAGCACCTTGAAGGTGTCGCGGATCTTCAGGGTGGAGAATTCGGCAAAGCTTTCCGCACAGTCACCACCTTGCAAGAGGAACGCCCGGCCTTCGCTGACCTCGGCAAACTGGCGGCGCAACTCGCGGGCTTCACCGGCAAACACCAGCGGCGGATAACCGGCCAGCGTCTGCTCGACCCGGCTCAGGTGGGCGGCGTCCGGGTATTGCGGCTGTTGCTGGATGGGCTTGTTTCTCCAGCTTTCGGGGGTCCAGGTGTTTGACATCTCGGGTCTCGGGTGATGGCGTTTACGGCGGACGCGCATCTTAACCGATCAGGTCAGGCTGGCGCTTGCATGGGATCAATAGGTTGTCTTTATGACCGCCAATCAAAGCGGAGTGCTATTCATTTACGGACCCGCCCGGCCTCTGTAGGGTGCTTATCCCGGCGAACCTTGCTTCGCATCCTTCACCCCGTGTCCCGCCGTGCGGGCTGGCACCCATCAAGAGGGCTTGTGCATGAAAACCCAACAGCTGTTCGACCTGACGGGCAAGGTGGCCCTGATCACCGGTGGTTCCCGCGGAATCGGTCTGCAAATGGCCGAGGCGCTGGGCGAACACGGCGCCAGCCTTGCGCTGTCGGCGCGCAAGCAACATGAGCTGGATGAAGCGCAGGCGCACTTCGACAAACTGGGAATTCCCTGTTTCACGGTGCGCAACGATCTCTCCGATTTCCCCTCCATCCCCGGTCTGGCTGAAGCGATCATCAGCCATTACGGCAAGGTCGATATTCTGGTGAATAACGCCGGCTGCAGCTGGGGCGCTCCGGCCGAGGACATGACTGATGAGGCCTGGCACAAGGTGATGGACCTGGACATCAGCGCGCAATTCTTCCTCAGCCGGGAAATCGGCAAGCGCAGCATGATTGCCAACGGTGGCGGCAAGATCATCAATATCGCCTCGATTGCAGGGCTCGGTGGCAATCCGCCGGGCTGGGGCATGGACACAGTCGGCTACAACACCGCCAAGGGCGCCATGGTCAATTTCACCAAGGCACTGGCGGCGGAGTGGGGCAAGTACAACATTCAGGTGAATGCGATTTGCCCGGGCTTTTTCCTGACCAAGATTTCCGCTGGCCTGCTGGACAAGATCGAGCAGAAGTACATCGACCTCAACCCGGCCGGTCGTCTGGGCAACGAAGACGATCTCAAGGGCATCGCTGTGCTGCTGGCTTCAAAGGCCTCGGATTACATCACCGGTCAGGCCATCGCGGTCGATGGCGGCTGCACGGCGGTATGAGCATGCAGCAGCCGGAAGTTAATCCGGGCGCGCGTCTGGTCGGCGTGGTGCATCCCTTCGACGTGGCTGGTCTGGCACGCTGGATGGGCGCGCATGTGCCGGGTTTCAGTGGGGGTGCGACGGATCTGGCGGTCGAGCAGTTTCAAGGTGGCCAGTCCAATCCGACCTATCGCATCAGCAGCCAGGGCACGTGCTACATCCTGCGCCGCAAGCCACCGGGCAAGCTGTTGCCGTCGGCCCATGCCATCGACCGCGAATACCGGGTGATGCAGGCGCTGGCGGCAACCGATGTCCCGGTGCCGAAGATGTACGGTCTGTGTGAAGACCCCGAGGTGATTGGCACCGCCTTCTACCTGATGGAGTACATCAGCGGGCGCATTCTCTGGGACCCGGCACTGCCGGGCATGACGGCTGCCGAACGCGGCGCCCACTACGATGAAATCAACCGGGTGATCGCCGCACTGCACAGCGTTGATTACGAGGCAGTTGGCCTCGGCGATTACGGCAAGGCGGGGCAGTACGTCGAGCGTCAGGTGGCGCGCTGGGCGAAGAACTACCTGGCGGCAACCGAAGCGCCGCGCATCGAGTCCATGGACCGGCTGATCGACTGGCTGCCCAGGCATCTGCCGGCGGGCGATGAAACCCGCATCGCCCATGGTGATTTCCGCCTGGACAACCTGATGTGGCACCCGACCGAGCCGCGCGTGCTGGCAGTACTGGACTGGGAGCTGTCGACCCTGGGCCATCCGTTGTCCGATTTCGCCTACCTGATGATGGCCTGGCGTCTGCCGGCCGATGTGTTTCGCGGCATGGGTGGTGAGGATTTCAGCGCGTTGGGCATTCCCACCGAGGCCGAGTTCGTGGCTGCCTACTGTCAGCGCAGCGGACGGGAAAACATTCCCGGTTACGAGTACTACCTGATTTTCAACATGTTCCGCATTGCAGCCATCCTGCACGGCGTCTGGGCGCGCGGCCTGCAAGGCAATGCGTCCAGTGACAACGCCGTGGAAATGGGGCGCAAGGCCGGCCTGATCGCGGATATCGCCTGGGCGTTTGCTCAGGCTGAATAAACGGCTATGTCCCGGTTGCGTATTGCCGGCGGGCCGTAGGATGGGTTGAGCACGGCGATACCCATCGCTGCGTGCGAGGGATGATTGATGGGTATCGCTACGCTCAACCCATCCTACAAAAGTTGCGATTGGAGCATCCCGGAGTATTTACAAGGAGACTGAGTATGGATTTCGATTATTCACCCAAAGTGCAGGACCTGCAGGCGCGCCTGACGGCGTTCATGGAAGCGCACATCTATCCTGCCGAAGCGGTGTATCACGCCGAGGTCGAAGCCAATCGCCGCACCGGCAATGCCTGGGTGGCGACCAAGGTGATGGAGGAACTCAAGGCCAAGGCGCGCGCCGCCGGCCTGTGGAACCTGTTTCTACCCGAATCCCAGCGTGGCGCCGGGCTGACCAATCTGGAATACGCGCCGCTGTGCGAGATCATGGGCCGCTCCTGGATCGCCCCGGAAGCCTTCAACTGCAACGCGCCGGATACCGGCAACATGGAGACGCTGGAGCGCTACGCCACTGAAGCGCAGAAGCAGCAGTGGCTGGTGCCGCTGCTGGCCGGCGAGATCCGTTCCGCCTTTGCCATGACCGAGCCGGATGTGGCTTCCTCCGACGCCACCAACATCGAGGCGAGCATCGTCCGTGACGGTGACCAGTACGTCATCAACGGCAAGAAATGGTGGACCACCGGCGCGCCGGACCCGCGCTGCAAGCTGCTGATCTTCATGGGCAAGACTGATCCGCACAATCCCAACCGCCATCAGCAGCAGTCGATGATCCTCATCCCCATCGATGCGCCCGGCGTGACCATGACCCGCTTCCTGCCGGTGTTTGGTTACGACGATGCGCCGCATGGCCACGGCGAATTCACCTTCGATAACGTGCGGGTGCCGGTGAGCAATATTCTGCTCGGCGAAGGCCGTGGCTTCGAGATCGCTCAGGGCCGTCTGGGGCCGGGGCGCATCCACCACTGCATGCGCCTGATCGGCATGGCTGAGCGGGCGCTGGAATCCATGTGCAAACGCAGCCTGAGCCGGGTGGCTTTCGGCAAACCGGTGGCTGATCAGGGCGTGACCCGCGAACGCATCGCCAACGCACGCATCCTGATCGATCAGGCGCGCTTCCTGACCCTGAATGCCGCGCACAAGATGGATACGGTGGGCAACAAGGTGGCCGCCAAGGAAATCGCCATGATCAAGGTGGCGGCGCCGAACATGGCCCTGCAGGTGCTGGATTGGGCGATTCAGGTGCATGGCGCGGCAGGCGTTTCGGATGATTTCAACCTGGCCTTCCACTATGCCCAGGCACGCACCCTGCGGTTTGCCGATGGCCCGGACGAAGTGCACCGTAATGCCATCGCCAAACAGGAGTTGGCGCGTTACCAGTAACACCGGTGCTCCCCGCCCTCGGCTCGGTGTAGCCCGGATGTAATCCGGGATGGCGGGGTATAAGAGGCGCCCCGGATTGCATCCGGGCTACAGGACTGTTGCCACGATTTTCGTAGGGTGGGTTAGGCCGGCGGCCGTAACCCACCAAGCGGCCGGGAGGCAGTCCAGGGCGATGCCTTTGGCATCGATGGTGGGTAAAGTTTAAACGTGTGCAAAACGCAGGCTTATTCCTTGGTGGCGCGCACCGGAATCCATTGGTTGACAGCCTTGTCAACGGTGCCGTCTTCGAGCATGGCGGCAAGGTTGCTGTTGAGCAGTTCCAGCAGTTGCGGTTGATCCTTGCTCACGGCCCAGGCCAGCTCTTCCTGGGTCATCGGGTTGCGCAGGCTCATCAGGCTGGAGTAACGGCGCTCCTTGTCGACCATCCAGCTGGTCACCGAGTCATGCACCAGACAATCGATTTCGCCGTTGAGCAGGGCCTGCAAGGCAGGTTCAACCGATGCAAAAGAGCGCAGGGTGGTCATGCCGGCGAACTGCTTCACGTACTTGGCGCCGGTGGTGTCAGCCACGAAGCCGACGCGCACATTGGGTTGCAGGATTTTCAGCGGGCTGCTGAAGCGCGCCAGGTCTTCCACGCGAATGATCGCCATCTGCCCGACGCTGAAGTAGGGCGTGGTGAAGGCCACTTTTTCGGCCCGCTCCGGGGTGATGCTCATGCCGGACATGATCACATCGATGTCACCCTGCTCCAGGGCCATTATCAGGCTGCTCCAGGGCAGCACCTTGAACTGGAAGTCCTTGCCGGTGCGTTTGCCCAGCTCGGCAGCCAGATCTGCATCAATGCCCACTACCTTGCCCTCCGCGGTGGTGGTGATGGGCGGGTAGTCAGCTGAGGTGCCCACTCGAATGACTTTATTGTCCAGTGCATTGCCGGCAAAGGCAGTGGCTGAGCCCAACAGGCAGCAGGCGAGCAGGAGAGAACGCAATGAAGGCATGGTGTGGGTTCCTTGAAGATCGATGGCGGCTTACGGAATGCTAGGCGCGAAGTCTAGAACAGCTGGTCGCCATGCTCATAGCGGCCGGTGATATTTGTCAACGCAGGCCTGCTCAGGCAGTCTGCAGCGCTGGGTAATGGCCAGGTGGCCGGGCAAACAGTGGTCATTGGAGACAAGGGTGAGCAAAGAGTTCAACGAGGAAGTCCTGCTGGCCGAGGTGCACGACGCGTTTGGACGGGTGCGGGTGGTCGAGATGGGCGAGTACCGCTTTCTCGAATTTGGTGATGCGGTGGAGCAGAGTTGTGTGTTTACCGCTGATCCGGCTTGGTTGGAGTATGACTACACCCGCGGCATGCTGCTGGGAGCGCTTTTGCATGAATCAGCGGAAACCGCGCTGTTTCTCGGCTTGGGCGCCGGCAATCTGACCCAGTGCTGTCTGAAGTTCCTCGCTCTGGATGACGTTGAGGTCATCGAGCTGCGCCCGGATGTGCCGCGGCTGGCCATGCAGTTCCTCGGTCTGACCGATGATCCGCGGCTGACCATCCGCATCGGCGATGCCATGACACTGCTGGCCACGGCCGAGACCGCCGACCTGATCTTTCTTGATTTGTACACCGATACCGGTCCGGCAGCCGGGCATCTGGCCTGGAAATTCCTCGAAGACTGCCAGCACAAGCTCAATTCCGGTGGTTGGCTGGTGATCAATCAGTGGGGCACCGATGGTGGCAAACCCCTGGGGGCGGCGTTATTGCGCGGGCTGTTTCACCGCCATTACTGGGAAATTCCGGTCAAGGAGGGCAACGTGATCCTGCTGATACCGGCCAGTCTGGAGCAGCAGCTGGATACACAAGCTGTCACAGCCCGCTGCGAGGAACTTGCCCCGAGGCTGGGTTACTCTCTGCAATCGCTGCTCGACGCCATTCGCCCGGCCAGCTGAAGCCGCTTCTATCACTGTGCAGGCAGGTCAAGCATGGGCAATCAGATCACGCTGGATGAAACCATCACCGTCAACCGGCCCTTGCACGAGGTATTTGCCTACATCTCCGACTTTTCGCGTATCGAGGAATGGGACCCGGGCGTGGCGCGCGGTACGCGCCTGACCGAAGGTGCACTGGGCGTAGGCAGTGCCTTCCGGATCGACATGAAGGCTGGCTTTTCCCTGCATTACCGCGTGCTGGAATGGGAAACCAACAACCGCCTGCTGATGAGCGTGGACTCGAAGGTATTTACCGCGCTGGAAGAAATCCGTTTCAGCGAATCCATCACTGGCACTCAGGTTCGCTATATCGCCACGTTCAGCTTCCCCGGCCCGCTGGCGCTGCTGGCGAAAACTTTTCCGGGGGTCATGGATCGGGTCGGCAAGAGCGCCATGGCCGGCATGCACGCGGCGCTGCAGGACCAGTTCGCGCCGCCTGAGCAGGGTCGGCTGAGTGTTATCGGCGATAAATTGCTGGTGCCCGGCATCCTGCGGTTTACCCGCTTTGGTTACCGCGGCGCGCGCAAGCAGTGGAATCCGGTGTCAGCCTACATGGGCGACAAACACGTGTTGATTACCGGCGCGACCTCCGGCCTGGGGCTGGCCACCGCCGAGGTGCTGGCCTCGCGTGGCACTGAGCTGACGCTGGTGGCGCGCGATGCAAAAAAAGCCGCGCAGGTGGCCGAAGAGCTACAGCGGCGCTTTGGCAATCCGCGCATCCATGTCGAAATCGCCGAGCTGAGTCTGTTGGCGGAGGTCGATGCACTGGCGCTGCGCCTGATCCGGAAAGGCCAGCCCATCGATGTGCTGATCAACAATGCCGGCGCCCTGATCAATCCGCGTGAGGAAACCAGCGAAGGTCTGGAGAAAAGCTTTGCGCTCCTGCTGCTCAGCCCCATGCGCCTGACCGAGCGGCTATTCCCGCTGCTCAAGCGGGCTGCCAGGGATAACGGCACGGCGCGGGTGGTCAATGTGCTGTCCGGTGGCATGTATTCGCAAAAAATCCGCGTCAAGGACCTGCAAAGTAAACGTGGCAAGTATTCCGGCGCCGAGGCCTATGCCCGCGCCAAACGCGGTTTGATGATCCTCACCCAGGAGTGGGCTGCGCGCTGGAAAGAGGCCGGTATCGTGGTCAATGCCATGCATCCCGGCTGGGCGGATACGCCGGGCGTGGTCTCGGCGCTGCCCGAGTTCCACCGGGTTACGGAGAAGGTGCTGCGTTCACCGGCCGAAGGGGCAGACACCATCATCTGGCTGGCCAGCGCCACTGAGGCGGGTGAGGTCAGCGGCAAGTTCTGGCTGGACCGCGAGCCACATCCGGAGCATCTGGTTAAAAGTACCCGCGAAACCCCGGAAGAACGTCAGGCGCTGCTGGATGCGCTGGCGGAGTATGTGTGATGGATGTCAGGCGGGCATTCGCTGGCAGTTTGTGATCCGCCATTAACGCTCAACGACGGCGGGCCGCATGAAGCGTGCTACGGCAGCCTTAACGTCTGGATTTGCAGCGAGCGAGAAGTGGTCGGCACCAGGCACCTCGACGTAACTCGCTTGTCCAAGGGTCTGCGCCAGCTTTGGGCCTTGCCCCAGGACCAAGTCGCTCTGACCGCTAATGACAAGCGTCGGAATCCTGATGGCCGAGGCTTCTGTTGTGGATAAGGGCGCATAGTTTGCCTGTGCAAGTGCCCGCAAGGCTTGCCGGTCGCCATTAGTTGCAGCAACAAAGTTCCAGTACGTAGACAGGTGTTTCGGAAGGTCTTTCGGATAATCGGCTCTGTCTAATACCTCCAGCAGGGATGGAAGCAGGTTGTTGAACGTATGGGGGAGATGCCCGATCAGTCCATCCCCGGTGGCGATGAGCGCGGCTTTATCAAAGCGTTCGGGAAACGACTTCAACAAGTGGAGGGCAACCGCAGTTCCGATTGAGTAGGCAACAAGGGACACACGTGTCAGTGAAAGCTGGTCAAGGACGGTGACGACATCGCTGGCCAGATTCGACGTGCCGTAGGACTCAATCTCATGCGGCTTGCCACTCTTGCCGTGTCCGCGAAGATCAAGGCCAATTACCTGAAGTCCACTGTGATTCAAGGCTTCGATCCAGCCGAAATCCGCATAGTTGTGCTTGAAGCTAACGGTTCCTCCATGGATGAGCACTACAGGGTGTCCGCTCCCGTGAACTTCATAGTGAATTTGGATGCCGCGGTTCTCAACTGTGGGCACGAAGAACTCCTTGGTGATGGGGCAGACAGAATGATCGAAATTAACAGCGTCAAATTAATGGTCTGAATTAATCGTACCAAGCAGTTCGGAGCATTTCGCAGTAACGCTGCGGATTGGCAGGTGGCATTAGCGCCCTTTGAAAACACCGGCCCGTCTTTCCAGCATGGCCTGTACGCCTTCACGGGCGTCTTCGCTGGCCAGAAGCATTTTGGCCAACGGCTGCAGGCTGCGGGCGGCTTCGTCGGCGCCCTGGCTGAATGTCTGGCGGGCAGTGGCCAGGGTGGCCTGTATGCCCAGCGGCGCTTGCGCAGCGACCCGCTCGGCCAGCCACACGGCACGGGCCATAAGATCTTCTGTGGCCATTACTTCCTGGGCCAGGCCGATTCGATATGCCTCGGCGGCATCGAATTCATCCCCGGTGAGCAGCCAGCGCATCGCATTTCCCCAGCCGGCCACGTAGGGCAAGCGCAGGGTGGCACCGGCGAACGGCAGAATGCCGCGCTGCACCTCCATCTGGGCAAAGCGGGTGTTGCTGGCGCACAGGTTGATATCGGCCGCCAGCATCAGTTCGATGCCCATGGTGTAACAGAAGCCTTGCACGGCGACGATCAGCGGCTTGCTCAGGCGGGGTCCGCCAAAGGTGCCCCAGATATCGATGGCGCCCTTCGGCAATTGCCAGCCATTGCGGAACAGATCTGCCACGTTGGCCAGATCCAGTCCGGCGGTAAAGTGATCGCCATGGGCGAACAGCAGGGCACAGCGGGCATTGCTGTCGCGCTCGTATTCGCCCATTGCCATGACCAGATCAGTCAGCATCGGCTCATCGAAGGCGTTGCGCTTGGCGACCCGGTCCAGGCCGATAAGCATGATGTGGCCTCGTTTTTCGCGACTGACGCGGCCTGCTGTGCTGGTGGTCATGGGCAGATCCTTTCGGGGGCCGGTGGGCTGATTGAGTGCCTGAAGGGATATAGCTGCCTGCGCATGGATTGTCCATGTTCGCGCCGATCATCCATCCGCTGTGGTGAGAAAACTGCCCGATTGTCATGCGATTCCTGTATGATGCGCGCCGACCAAACGTTTGGCCCCCGTTCAGGTTCAAGTTCTCGAAGCCTTGCTTCGGCTGCTGGTCTGCTTGGCAGACCTCCTTGACGTTACATTCATCAACACGCGTTCACGCAAATACTCTTCATTCAGGCTGCCAGGGCGACCCACAAGGTCTTTCACGGCAAGTGCAGCTTTGAGGGCTTGGGTCTTTGCGGATGCATAGAGGCATACCCATGACCCAGATACCCGGCGGCTTTGCCGCGCTCGGACTTCACCCCAGTGTTCTCGCCGCCACCAGCGCGGTTGGCTACGAAGAGCCGTCCCCGATTCAGGAACAAGCTATTCCGGTCATCCTTGCCGGCCATGACATGATTGGCCAGGCACAGACCGGCACCGGCAAGACGGCGGCATTTGCCCTGCCGATCCTGTCGAAGATCGATCCCTCCAAGCGCGAGCCGCAAGCGCTGATCCTGGCACCAACCCGTGAGCTGGCGCTGCAGGTGGCGACCGCTTTTGAAACCTATGCCAAGCAGATGCCCGGCCTTAACGTGGTGGCTGTTTACGGTGGCGCGCCGATGGGCCCGCAACTGGCGGCCATCCGCAAGGGTGCGCAAGTCATCGTGGCCACGCCGGGCCGTCTGGTGGATCACCTGAGCCGGAACGGCCAGGTGTTGTCGACGATTCGCTTCCTGGTCCTCGACGAAGCGGATGAAATGCTCAAGCTGGGCTTCATGGACGATCTGGAAGTGATCTTCGAAGCCATGCCGGCCGAGCGCCAGAGCGTGCTGTTCTCCGCCACGCTGCCTTCATCGATTCGCGGCATCGCGGAGAAACACCTGCGCACGCCCAAGCACATCAAGATTGCGGCCAAGACCCAGACAGTCGAGGCCATTACGCAGGCGTTCCTGATGGTGCACGCCGATCAGAAAGTGGCTGCCGTTACCCGTCTGCTGGAAGTGGAAGACTTCGATGCCCTGATCGCTTTCGTGCGCACCAAGCAGGCCACGCTGGATCTGGCCACGGCGCTGGAAATGAAAGGCTACAAGGTCGCTGCACTGAACGGCGACATTGCCCAGAACCAGCGTGAGCGCGTGATCGATTCGTTGAAAGACGGTCGACTGGATATCGTGGTGGCCACCGACGTAGCCGCCCGTGGTCTGGACGTGCCGCGCATTACCCACGTGCTCAACGTCGACATGCCCTACGATCCGGAATCCTACGTGCACCGTATCGGCCGTACCGGTCGTGCCGGTCGTGAAGGTCGTGCCTTGCTGCTGGTCACGCCGCGTGAGCGCCGCATGCTGCAGTCGGTTGAGCGGGTGACCGGG
>DATMWH010000247.1:0-2456 GCA_035562615.1 Pseudomonas sp.
ACGGCGCAGTTCCACATCAACCCCGGCGGTGGGTTCGTCGAGAAACAGGATTGTCGGTTCATGGGACAAGGCTTTGGCAATCATCACGCGGCGCTTCATGCCGCCGGAGAGTTCGAATATTTTCGCGTCACGCTTTTCCCAGAGTGACAGGTCCTTCAGTAGCTGCTCCAGATACGCCGGATTGGCCGGCTTGCCGAACAGGCCGCGACTGAAGCGCACCGTGGCCCAGACGGTTTCGAACACGTCGTTGAACAATTCCTGGGGCACCAGGCCGATCTGCGAGCGGGCGCTGCGATAGTCATCAAGGATGTCCTGACCGCCGACCCTGACCGAACCGCTGCCCGGATTGACGATGCCGCAAATGATGCTGATCAGCGTGGTCTTGCCGGCACCGTTTGGGCCGAGCAGGGCGAATATCTCGCCTTGGCGGATCTGCAGATTGATGTCCTGCAGCGCCATGTGGCCTGAGGCGTAGGTCTTGTTCAGTTGCTCGACCGAGATAACCGATTGCACGGGCTTTGCCTTCGCTGGTGTAGGGGGGCGTCAGTGTATGAAAAATGCCTCGCGGGCGGTACCGCTGCGTGTTCATAAAGCCCCGACGCTCAGGAGGCTGGGGCCAGGCGCGATGCATCGTATTTCCCGATATTTCCAAAACAAACTTTCGACTTTTAATCAGCCAGTTTCCCGTTAGGCTTGAACGACTTTGTCTGGGGTAATGGTTCGATGCACTGGCGAAACTCTTCTAACCGCTATGGCCTGCTGAGCATTCTGCTGCACTGGGGCATGGCCGTGTGTGTCTTCGGTATGTTTGGCCTGGGTCTGTGGATGGTGGATCTGGACTACTACAGCAGCTGGTACAAGACCGCCCCCGACCTGCACAAAAGCATTGGTCTGTGTCTGCTGGCCTTGATGCTGTTGCGCCTGCTCTGGCGTCAGGTCAGTCCGCCCCCTTCACCGTTGGCCAGTCACGGCCGCTGGACGCGCCGGGCGAGCAAGGCCGGGCACGGATTGTTGTATGCGCTGATGTTGCTGCTGATGCTGTCCGGTTATCTGATCTCTACCGCCGATGGCCGCGGCATCAGCGTCTTCGGACTGTTTGAGGTGCCCGCCAGCCTGACCGGTATTCCGGATCAGGAGGATGTTGCGGGGCTGATCCATGAGTGGCTGGCCTGGGCGCTGGTGATTTTTGCCGGGCTGCATGGGCTGGCAGCGCTGAAGCATCACTTCATCGACCATGACGCAACGCTCAGGCGCATGTTGGGCCGACCCGATTCCTAAACCGCACACAGGAGTTACATCATGTTGAAGAAAGTCGTTGCAACACTGGCCATGAGTGCCGCGCTGTTTGCCGGATCAGCACAGGCTGCCGATTACGTTATCGACAAACAGGGTCAGCACGCGTTTATCAACTTCAAGATCAGTCATCTCGGCTACAGCTGGCTTTACGGAACCTTCAGGGATTTTTCCGGCACTTTCAGTTTCGATGAAAAGGCCCCCGATGCGAGCAAGGTGCAGGTGAGTATCAACACGGCGAGTGTCGATACCAACCATGCCGAGCGCGACAAGCACCTGCGCAGCGATGATTTTCTGAATGTCGGACAGTTCCCGACCGCAGCTTTTGAGTCCACTTCGGTGAAAAGCACGGGTGCAGATACAGCCGATATCAGCGGTAACCTGACACTCAATGGTGTGACCAAGCCGGTGCTGATCAAGGCCAGGCTGCTCGGGCAGGGGAACGACCCCTGGGGTGGTTACCGTGCCGGCTTCGAAGGTGCTGTAACCTTCAAACTGAAAGACTTCAATATCCGGAAAGACCTGGGCCCGGCCTCGCAGGAAGTGCAGATGATTCTCTCGGTAGAAGGCGTCCGCCAGTAATCTTTGCGGTGAAAACAACAACGCCGGCTTAAGCCGGCGTTGTTGTTTATGCGTTACCCGCGTCTTCGCTGGGGCGTGTCGAGAGCAGCGCCGGGCGCTCACGCTTGCCGCTGCGGTTCTCCAGTTCACTGAGTTGCTCAAGGGTGGGCAGGCGCTCACCCTTGCGGATGATCAGTGGCTGTTTGACCGCGCGCACGTCCTGTACTGCAGGCTCCTGACGGCCACCACGCATCGAATCCATACGCGAGTCATCCCGTCGTCCACCGCCCCCATTGCTGCGCGGTTGTGCTTTGCGCGGCTGAGCGGACTTGGCCGGCTTGCCGGCTTGGCCGGAACCTTGCGGCCGGCTTCTGTCGCCTTGCGGGCGGCCTTGGGCTGGCGCACTGCCACCACCGCGGCGCGGATTGCGTCCCGGGGCTTTGGGCGGGTTAGGACTCACGTAGTCGGCACGGTTGCCGAAGTTGTCGAACTCGTCGTCGAGGAATGCTTCCGGGTCGCGGTTTGGCGGAGGTACGACCGGGACGCTGGGCGCCGCTGCAGGGCGTGCGGCAGCCGGGCCACGACCTTGTCCGCGACTGCCG
>DATMWH010000248.1:0-5098 GCA_035562615.1 Pseudomonas sp.
TCACCAGCGCTCCGCAAATAACGCACTCTGGCGCACGGTCGCGGGCATGGCGGGGCTGTGGCTGATCCTGCAGCTGGGCTTTGATCTGGCCCAGAGCGGATCGCTGCAACGTCAGGCAGACCAGCAGGCCGCCGCCAGCCGGGCCCTGTACCAGCAGCTGTTTCCCGAGGACACGCGCATCGTCAACCTCCGCGCACAGTTTGATGAGCACTTGAATCAGGCCGCCCGCGGCCAGCAAGGCCAGCTCTTCGGCTTGCTGCAGCAGGCTGCACGGGCGCTGGGCGAGGCGCCGCAGCTGCGCGTGCAACAGCTGGACTTCAGCCAGACACGTGGCGATCTGGCCTTGCAGCTGCAGGCTGACGACTTTGCCAGTCTGGAACAATTTCGTCAGCGTCTGGCCGAGGACGGACTGCAGGTCCAGCTCGGTTCTGCCAGCCGCGAGGCGCAGGGCGTGAGTGCCCGTGTGGTGATTGGAGGTGGCGCATGAGGGCGCTGGAAAACCTGCAGGCCAACCTTCAAGCGCAGGTGCGCCGCTCGCCCCTGTGGTTGCGCTGGCAACAACTGCCCGAGCGCGACCGGCTGGCACTGCTGGCCCTGGCCGGATTTCTGGGCGCGGTACTGGTCTACCTGCTGCTCTGGCAACCGGTACAACAGCAACTGATCGCCGCACGCGGCGAGTATGTCCGCCAGGCTGAACTGCACCGCTACCTGCAGGCGCATGCCGATCAGGCCCTTCAGGCAGGCAGCCAGCCACAACAGCCGCCGGCACCCGACGCCCTGCAAGGGCTGGTCACCCGCAGCGCACAAGCCGCCGGCCTGAGCATCGAACGCATTGACAGCGATAACAGCGGCTTGCAGGTCAACCTGGCACCCAGCGCATTTGCCGCGCTGTTGCCATGGCTGCAGGCGCTGCAAAACAGCGGCGTGGTACTGGGCGAGGTAAACCTTGAACGTGACGAATCCGGACGGGTGTTGGCGCGCCTGAGCCTGGCGGTCGGCCAGTGAGCCAGTCGCTATTAGCCGCGACGTGGCCTGTGCTATGGTCAGGCCGCACAGATGAGCGGGGACGTGCCTGCTGCGCGCACCCTGATCACTCTTCATCAGAATAATAAAATTGCGTATGCACAGCCTTTCACGACTTTTACCTTATGCCCTTCTGGCGCTGATCGCCGGCTCGCTGGCCTGGCAAGGCCTGGCCTGGAACCACCTGCTGCACAGTCAGGTAGCGGCACCGGCCTCGTCCTCAGTGCCGCAGGCGGTCGAGCAGAATCTGCACGAACTGCTGCCCCTGTTTGCCGATGGCCAGACCGACAGCGCAGCCACCCCGGCGACCAATCTGCAGTGGGTGCTGCTCGGCAGTTTTGCCCACCCAGAAGAACAGCAGGCCAGCGCACTGATCCAGAACGAAGACGCCAAGGCCAAGCGCTACCGGGTGGGCGATCAGCTGGCTCCCGGCATTCACCTGCAGGCGGTGTATGCCGACCGGGTGGAACTGCTGCGCAATGGCCGGCTGGAAACCCTGCCGTTCAAACGCGCAGCCCGGCAGGACAACCGCCCCGACGAATTGCCCGAGGAGCCGGCACTCCCAGGGCTTGACCCCGAACAATTGCAGCGCGAGCTGGAGAGCCTGGGCGAACAATTCCAGCCCGAAGCCGCCACTGAACCCTCCACGGAAGGAAGCCAATGATGTCCCGTTACTCCCTGCATCTGTGTGCCGCTCTGTTGTCTGCCGGCACCCTGCTGACCCACCTGCCAGCCAACGCAGAAACCGTCCACACGCCGGCCTCCAGCGAGCGGCAGGAAGGCTGGACCATCAACATGAAGGGCGCGGACATCCTGGATTTCATCGACCAGATCGCCGACATCACCGGTGAAACCTTTGTGGTCGACCCGCGGGTCAAGGGTCGCGTCAGCGTGGTATCGAAGACCCCGCTGGAACTGAGCGAGGTCTATCAGCTGTTTCTTTCGGTCCTGGCGACCCACGGCTTCAGCGCCATCACCCAGGACGGGCAGGTGCGCATCGTACCCAACGCCCAAGCTGCCTCTGAAGCCAACAGCGGCAAATCCGCGGCGACCCAGATGGAAACCCGGCTGATTCAGGTTCAACAAGGCTCCGTGCAGGAGCTGATCCCGCTGATCCGGCCGATGGTGCCGCAATACGGCCATCTGGCGGCTGTACCCTCGGCCAATGCCCTGATCATCAGCGACCGCAGCGCCAACATTAACCGCATCGAAGAACTGATTCGTCAGCTCGACCAGAAAGGCAGCGCCGACTACAGCGTGGTCAACCTGCAGCATGCCTGGGTGATGGACGCCGCCGAAATGCTCAACAACGCCATCCTGCGCGGTCAGGCCAAGGGCAGCAGCGGCACCCAGGTGATCGCCGATGCGCGCACCAACCGCCTGATGATTTTCGGGCCGCCGCAGGCGCGCGCCAAGCTGGTGTCGATGGCGCAATTGATGGACGCACCGTCCTCGCGCTCGGCCAATACCCGGGTCATCCGCCTGCGGCATAACGATGCCAAGGCGCTGGCCGAAACCCTCGGCAAGATTTCCGAAGGCCTGCAAGCCGCCAGTGGCGCCGAAGGCGGCGGCATGCCGCAGAACATCATGATCCGCGCCGACGAGAGCCTCAACGCACTGGTGCTGTATGCGCAGCCGGAAGTGGTGTCGACCCTCGAAGAGATCATCCGCCAACTCGACGTACCGCGCGCGCAGGTGATGGTGGAAGCGGCCATCGTCGAGGTCAGCGGCGACATCACCGAAGCGGTCGGGGTGCAGTGGGCAGTCAACTCGGGGGATGTCGCCGGCGGTACCAACTTCAACAACACCGGCTTGTCGGTCGGCACGGTGCTCAGCGCGATCAAGAACAGCGTGATCCCGCCCAACCTGCCGGACGGGGCGATCGTCGGCATCGGCAACAGTGACTTCGGGGTACTGATTACCGCCCTGTCCGCCAACAGCAACTTCAATCTGCTGTCCACGCCCAGCCTGCTGACCCTGGACAACCAGAAAGCCGAAATTCTGGTCGGCCAGAATGTACCGTTCCAGACCGGCACCTTCACCACCGATGCGGCCGGGGCGAACAACCCGTTCACCACCATCGAACGACAGGATGTCGGGGTCAAACTCAAGGTGATCCCGCATATCAACGAAGGCGCCACCCTGCGTCTGGAGATCGACCAGGAAATCTCCTCGCTGGCACCGGTGACCACCGCCGCCAGCGGCGCCTCGGACCTGATCACCAACAAGCGCTCGATCAAGAGCACGGTGCTGGCCGAAGATGGCCAGATTGTGGTGCTGGGCGGGCTGATTCAGGACGACATCACCCAGAGTGAATCGAAGGTGCCGCTGCTCGGTGATATCCCCTTGCTCGGCGGGTTGTTCCGCTCGACCAAGGATGTCCACACCAAGCGCAACCTGATGGTCTTCCTGCGCCCGACCATCATCCGCGACGCCAACGGGCTGGCCGCACTGGCGGGCAAGAAGTACAGCGACATCCGTATCATGGGCGCCGAAGGTCAGGACCAGATCCCCAGCACGCTGCCCAGCCAGCCGGGGCAATTGTTCGACGGGCAGAACCAGCCAGCCATCGATCTGCGCCCGCAATAGCCGGCCAGCCGATCAGGCCGGCACGATCAGGATGTCGAGCAAGGTCTGCTGCGCGGCGGCGCTGACCACCTCAATCCGCTGCGGCTGGTCAAAGACCCGGATCAGAATCTCGCCGGGCAACTCCAGCGGTCGCCGGAAACCGGCCTGCAGCGTATAGCCCGGCAATCCTGCAAGCGGCACTTCCGCCAGCGCCCGTGCCATCGTCCAGGTGCCGTGCACAATCGCCCGGCGGAAGCCGAACAGCCGGGCCATCCAGGCGCGCTGATGGATCGGATTGAGGTCGCCGGCAATCGCCGCATAGACCCGCCCGGTGGCCTCGGGCACCGTCACCGGGACTTCACGCTGCGGCTCAGGTGATGACGGCGACTCGGCGGTCTTGCGCTCGGCAGAGGGCGTGACCGCACGCGAGCGGTCCATCGCCAGCGCACGGGTCTCGCCGCGCCAGACCAGCTCATCGCCCAGCCAGGCTTCGGTGATCAGCGCGAAACTCATGCCGCGCTTCTCGTTGCGTGCTTCGCCGCTATAGGCGCGCAGCAACAGCGGCGCTGTCGCGGGGATGGCGCGGGTTTGCACAATACTCTGCGACATGTGCACCAGCCCCAGCGCCGGAAACGGAAAGCGCGCATCGGACAGAATCGCCATGTGCAGCGGCGCGGCGGCAATCTGCAGCGCCAGCGGCGGCAGGTCGTCGCTGACCGGCAGCCCGACAGACTGTCGGTACGCCTCCAGCCAGCGTGGATCAAGACGACCAAGCGGCAACTCGCGCTCAATCTGCGGCATCTGCGCCGGGTCGGCGAGACCACGATGAGGGTAACGAAACAGGCCAAGCGTAGCGATCAGCGTCGGCACAAACGCGGGGGCAGGTATCACAGGCATGGGCAGGCAATCCGCAGGAAAACAGCCCGCAGTCTAGCCGGCTTCACCCGCCGCCAATGCCGTGAACAGGCAAAGGAAGCTGCTAATTCCGCCAAACTGACCGACAATGGCGCACAAATTCCACCTGACCCGGCAACGCCGCGCGCTGCCACCGAGGCACATCACCATGGCCCGTCTGAGCCTGCAGTTTCCCGAAGACCAGTATTGCTACCGCACCCAGCTGACCGTGCGGGTCACCGACATCAACGGCGCCAATCATCTGGGCAACGATTCGATGATCTCGATGATTTCCGAGGCGCGGGCGCGCTTTCTGTTCGAGTTCGGCATTCCCGAGGTTCCGGTTGAAGGCGTCGGCATCATCGTCACCGACCTGGCCACCACCTACCGTGCCGAAGCCCACGCGCGCGACCAGCTGCTCTTCGAAGTCGGCGTGATGGACTTCAACCCTTACGGCGGCGACATCACCTTCCGCATTACCCGCCCGGCTGATGGCGCACTGGTGGCCATGGCCAAATCCGGCTTCGTCTTCTTCAACTACCAGAACGGCAAGGTGACCGCCATGCCGGCCACCTTTCACAGCAAATTTACCAAGGTGAACTGGCTGGGCTAA
>DATMWH010000249.1:0-4936 GCA_035562615.1 Pseudomonas sp.
CCAACCGAGTTCAGGGTGATATCCAGCACGTCCTCGCGATAGCGCAGCAGCCCGCCCATTTCCCCGCCGGTGATCAGTGACGTAATGCCCTGACGGGCATTGCCACTGACAAACTGCACGTCACTGCGCATCGGATCCACAGTGCCGGCGACGACTTCCAGCCGCGCCGGCGTTTCGCCCACCACCAGTGGCTGGCCGGAACCCACAAACAGGTTGAAGGAGCCATCCGTCTGCGGAACCACCGTCACACCGATGTATTCGGAGAGCTGGCGGATGGTCTCCTCACGGGCATCCAGCAGATCGTTGGGTTGCTGACCATTGGCCGAGGCGATAGCGATGGCACTGTTATAGCCGGCTACCGAGGAAGCCAGCTGATTGATCTGCGCAGTGATCGCCTCGAGTTCCTGGTTGATAAAACCGTTCTGCTGGCTCAGCCGGTCGTACACCGTATTGAAGCGCTTGGCCAACCCTTCAGCTTCCGACAGCACCAGCTGGCGGGCCGGGATGTTGGCCGGATCTTCTGCCGCCGTCTGCAGTGCGGCAGAGAGTTTCTGCATGCCCGGCGTGATACCGGTGGTTTCACCCGCCAGCAGGGCATCAAGCTGATTGATCTGGCTCAGATAGGATTCGGCATCGCTGCTCAACGCCGTGCTGGCGCGCACCTGTACGGTCAGAAATTCGTTGTACATGCGCCGCACATCGGCCAGCGTGGTGCCGGAGCCGATGTAACCGGCACCGCTGAACTGCCCCAGGCGCGTGGTCTGCACCGCCTCTTGCCGGGTGAAGCCCGGCGTGTTGACGTTGCTGATGTTATGGCCGGTGACCGACAGCTGGGTCCGATTAACCTGCAGCCCGGAAAGACCAATATTGAGTAGATCAGCCATGGCTCAGCCTCAGGTCCTGGTCAGCGTGACGTCAGCCGCCGCGATGCTCATGTAGGTATCCATTTGCCGCGCGATCTGTGACACCTTGCGCGCATAGTGTGGATCGGTTGCATAACCGGCCTGCTGCAGTTCGCGGACAAAGGCTTCCGGTTTGGCGGTGACATCCAGCGCGTCTTCATAGCGCTTGTTGCTTTGCAGGAAGCTCACGTAATCCTGAAAACTCTCCTTGAACGAGTCATAGGTACGGAACTGGGCAGCCTCTTTCACGGCCTTGCCGCCCTTGTATTCGGTGGTCAGTACCTTGGCCGACTCGCCATCCCAGGCCCCATGTGACTTGATGCCGAACAGGTTGTGACTACTGCTGCCATCCCACTGCCGAATGATCGACTTGCCCCAGCCGGTCTCCAGCGCCGCCTGCGCGACCAGATAGCGTGGATCCACACCGATCTTGCCGGCGGCCTCTTCGGCCATCGGCATCATGGCCGAGACAAATTCGGCCGGCGAAGAGAACACCGACTTGCCCGAAGCCATTGGCGATTTGGCAAGCATCCGACCAGTAATCGCATCAGCTCCGGTAATGCTCAGCGACCTGGTCTGCGGTGCCGCAAACGCCTGGGCCGGCACCCAGTCGATGGCAGATAACGGCTGGGGAGCGGACGGTTGCTCGGCCGGCACAATGCCCGCCAGCAAACGATCCGAGCGCTTGCCTGGCAGCGACAGGCGACGCTGATTGATCAACATGGCGTCATTGTCATGCCCGGCGGCAACCTTCAGCCCCGGCGCAGATTCAGGTGTAGCCGCAGCAACGGACTGGCCAAACGGATCAGGACGCTCGGCGGGTGCTGTCAGCTTCGACAGTTGACGGGTCAGCACATCCGCCAGTCCCATTCCACGGCCTTTGGAAAGCGTCACCGAGAGCTGCTGGTCATACATGTCGCGGTAGGTTTTGCTCTCGTTGCTGTTCATGAAATTGCCTTCGGCGAACACGTCGTTGGCTGAACGCATGGCTTTCATCATTTCATTGAGAAACAGTGACTCGAATTCCTGGGCAACCTTGCGGATGTTCTGCTCGCTGTCGCGGTCCTTGCCTACCTTCAACTGGCTGAGCCGGTTGAGGTCGGTAAAGGCATCGCTGTTGCCGCCTGCAGAGAGGCCCGCTGAAAGTCGAGAGTCCATGGTCGCCTCCTTAAATCACAATCAGATCGGCTTCAAGCGCACCAGCCTGCTTGAGCGCTTCGAGGATGGCCAACAGGTCGGACGGCGCAGCGCCCACCTGATTGACCGCACGAATAATTTCTTCCAGCGAGGTACCCGGGCCAAACTTGAACATCGGGTTGATCGCCTGATCTGCGCCGACAGTGGACTGCGGAGTAACCACCGTTTCGCCAGCAGAAAATTCGTTCGGCTGACTGACCTGAAAGTCCTCGGTGATGGTCACCGTGAGGCTGCCGTGGGTCACGGCCGCCGGTTTTACCCGCACGTTCTGGCCAATCACGATGGTCCCGGTGCGGGCATTGACGATGATCTTGGCGGCCGCGCTGCCAGAATCGACTTCAAGGTTTTCCAGCACGGACAGATAGTCGACACGTTGCCCCGGATCTCTCGGAGCGCTGACCTGCACCGAACCGCCATCCAGGGCCTGAGCCACGCCCGGGCCGAGCAAGCTGTTGAGTTTGTCGACGACATTCTTGGCCGTGGTGTAATCCGGACGGTTCAGATTGAGGATCAGCGAGTCACCATTGGCCAGGCCGGTCGGCACGGCTCGCTCGACGGTCGCCCCGTTGGGAATGCGCCCAGCCGAGGGCACGTTAACGGTAATTTTCGAACCATCGGCTCCTTCGGCATCAAAACCGCCTACCGACAGGTTGCCCTGAGCAATGGCGTACACATTGCCATCGATACCCTTGAGCGGGGTCATCAGCAGGGTGCCGCCACGCAGGCTCTTGGCGTTGCCGATCGAAGAAATGGTCACATCAATGGTCTGCCCCGGCTTGGCAAACGCTGGCATTTCCGCACTCAGGGACACCGCCGCCACGTTCTTCAACTGAATGTTGCCGCCACCCTCGGGGATCTTGATGCCGAACTGTGCCAGCATGTTGTTGAAGGTCTGCACGGTAAATGGCGTCTGCGTGGTCTGGTCACCCGTACCGTTGAGGCCGACCACCAGACCATAACCAATCAGCTGGTTGCTGCGCACACCCTGGATGCTCGCCAGATCTTTCAGGCGAGCAGCCTGAGCTCCGCCAGCCAGCAGCATCAGGACACACAGAATGGACAGGGACTTACGCATCTGGCTTCTCCACCGTATCAGAACGGGTAATACGGGCTAAGAAAGAACTGGTCCAGCCAGCCGGGCTGGCTGGTCGCCGCAAATGCACCGGTGCCGGAATAGGTAATGCGGGCATTGGCCACACGGGTCGATGAAACCGTGTTGTCGGTCTGAATGTCATCGGCACGCACCATGCCACCAATGCGGATCAACTCATTACCGGTATTGAGGGTCAGCCACTTCTCGCCACGTACCACCAGCAGGCCATTGGGCAATACTTCAGAAACCGTCACGGTAATCGAGCCGGTCAGGCTATTGCTCTGGTTAGCTTCACTCTCCCCTTCGGTTTCACGGTTGCCCTGATAGCCCACATCCAGGTTCAGGTTGCCAGCAGTCAGAATATTCTCACCGGTAGGGTTATTGATTGAGACCGGACTGCCAAACAGCGACGTAAGCCCCATACTGTTTTTGCTGTCCTTGCTCATATCGGCGTCGGCTTTTTTCGAGGCTTGAGTTTTTTCCGCAAGATTGATGGTGATCACATCACCCACCCGGAACGCCTTGCGATCGGTATACAGATCGGTCTCAAAACCTGACTGGAAAATAGCGCCGTTGTTCTGCGCAATTGGTAATGGGGTGCGCGGCAAGACTGGCGCGTAGTAAGGATCATCCGGCACCGGTTGCGGCGCCATGCAGCCAGCCATCAACGTGGTGGCCAGCACTAGGGATAAATGTTTCTGCTGACTCATGATCAATACCTCACAACACGCTTACCGGGTTACAGATTCTGCGTCACGAAACCAAGCATCTGGTCGGCGGTGGAAATCACCTTGGAGTTCATTTCGTAGGCGCGCTGGGTGGTGATCATGTTGACCAGTTCTTCCACCACGCTGACGTTGGAATTTTCCAGGGTGTTTTGCAGAATCACGCCAAGACCGTTCAAGCCCGGAGTACCGACCTGCGGAGCACCGCTGGAGCCGGTTTCCAGAAACAGGTTATTGCCAATCGCTTGCAAGCCACCGGAATTGATGAAGTCCGCCGTTTGCAGATTGCCAATGACCTGGGGGGTCGGGCTGGCCAGCGTGGTGACCGAAACCGTACCGTCCTGTCCCACCGTGAAAGACTGAACTTCCGGTGGCAGCACAATGGCCGGCTCCAGAGGGTTACCCTGCGAAGTCACGATCTGGCCATTTGAGTCCAGATGAAAAGTACCGTCGCGGGTATAGGCGATGGAGCCATCCGGCTGCAGAACCTGAAAGAAGCCGCGACCATTGACGGCCATATCCAGCGGCTGCTCGGTATTCTGCAAGCTGCCTTCAGTGAACATTTTCTGGGTGCCAACAATCCGCACCCCGGTGCCCAACTGAAGGCCAGAAGGCAGCTGGGTATCCTGGGAAGACTGTCCACCCGGCTGACGACGAATCTGGTAAAGCAAATCCTGGAACTCGGCGCGATCACGCTTGAAACCGGTGGTCGAGACGTTCGCCAGGTTGTTGGAAATAGTGGTCAGGTTCATGTCCTGGGCAGCAAGCCCGGTTTTACCGACCCACAGTGATGGCATCATGGCCGTTCTCCTCGGACGCCGTTTTCATGGCGTACCAGTGCTATTGATCAGGAAAGTTGCAAGACTCGCGCCATGCTGGCCGCATCGTCTTCTGCAGTACGCATCATCTTCACGTGCAGCTCGAATTGACGGGACAGACTCAGCATCGCTGTCATCTCCTGCACCGCATTCACATTGCTTGCCACCTGGAAGCCGGCACTCATGCGCACGCTGGCATCC
>DATMWH010000250.1:0-6932 GCA_035562615.1 Pseudomonas sp.
AGCGCGTTCTGGCTGTGATTTTGCTGCGAGTCCACGGTGGACACGCTACCACCTTGCTGCATTTGCTCTGCGTGAGCAGGCAGAGTCAGAAGAGCAGTGGAAAATGCCATAAGAGCAACGGTGGTGCGAAACAGATTCATGAACGCATTCCTTTCAGCAAGATGACTGTGTGTCTAACTATAACAGCGCATTGCGATTTGTCAGTGTGATCCGAATCAATCGTCGAGCAAAGCACATTTCCACCCAACTAACCGGCAACAGCAAAACGCCCTGATCGAACACAGCTGGGCATCGGCAATCACGCTTTGCTGCGGTCCTGAAAAGCCAGAAGAGCTTTGCGCTTGCTCGGAAAATGCCGCACGTCACTGGCAAGCCGCAAGGTTTGGCTTTGCCGCCCGCACGCAACGATCTCTACACCGCGTGAACGCAACTCTTCGCGCAAGTCGACAAGCGCATCAATGCCGGTTATGTCCAGCTGGGTCAACGGGATCATATCCAACACAAACCACTGCAGCCCGTCACCATGCCGGTTCGCGGCGGCCAAGGCCTCGCGCTTGAAATAGCCGGCATTAAAAAACACCAAAGGCCCATTGAAGCGGAACATCAGCAGGCCCGGCGTAACCCGGGCATCCGCATGGCGATCCAGCGCATGAAAACCCGAGACCCCCTCGATGGTACCCAACACCTCAGCCGAAGGGCGGGCAGTCAGCTTGACGAAGCGCAGCAAGGCCAGCACGACGACAAAACCGATAGCCTCCAACGCACCCACCCAGATCACCCCGAAGGTGGCGATCAGCGAAAGGAAAAATTCACGCCTGTCCAGCGCCCAGAAGCGCCGCAGTGAGCGCAGGTCCAACAATGACAGGGCCGCCATGATCAGCACCGCGCCCAGCGCCGCAACCGGAACGTGGCGCAACGGGCCGGTCAGAAACAGCAGCACCAGTGCCACCGCAGCGGCAGCGAACAGGCCGGCAACACGGGTACGCCCTCCACTGGCATCACTCATTGCCGTGCGCGAGTCGGCACCAGAGATGGCAAAGCCCTGGGATAACGCCGAGGCAATATTGGCGGCGCCGAGCGCGGCAAACTCGCGATCGACATCGATGTCGTAGCGGTTCTTCGCAGCAAAACTGCGCGCGGTGAGCATCGCGCTGGAGAAACTGATCAGGGCAATACCGGCAGCCGCCGACAGCAACTCCTCAAGGTTGCTGGCAAGCAGTTGCAACGAATCGCGAGGCAGACCAAGTGCCGGCAGGCCGGCAGGAACTTCGCCGAGAGTGGCGACACCCATTGCTTCAAGATCCAGAACTGCCACTGCCAGTCCGGCCACCAGCATGGCCAGCAGAGCGGCTGGCAGACGATGGAAAACCCGCGGGGCCAGCAGCAGGACCGCAAAAGCCAGGCCGGCGATAGCCAAAGTAGGCCAATGTACCTGGCCAAACTTGCCGATGATTTCCAGCGTAACCGCGATCACCCCCTGCTGTTCGACGGCGAAGCCGAACAGCTTGCCCGACTGCCCCAGCGCAATACTGATCGCCACCCCGTTGAGAAAACCAACCAGAATCGGCCGCGACAGGAAATCCGCCAGTACGCCGAGCTTAAGAAAGCTGGCGGCAATGCAGAACACTCCAGCAAGCAACGCAAGCACGGCTGAAAGCGTAATGTAGGCTTGAGCATCGCCAGCAGCCAGTGGCGCAACAGTAACGGCAATGAGGGCACAGGTCGCCGCATCCGGGCCAACAATCAACTGCCGCGAAGAGCCAAAAAGGAAATAGGCGAGCAATGGCAGAATGCTCGAATAGAGCCCCACCTCTGGTGAAAAGCCGGCCAACTGGGCATAAGCCACACCCACTGGAAGGGCAACAGCTGCAACCGCCAGGCCGGCCGCCAAGTCATGAGGTAGGTCGGAAGCACGGTAGCCGAGCAGTTCGCGCAGCCCCGGGCTCAGGCGACAAAGCATTTGTTTCAGGTTTTGCGGCATTAAACCTCCCCGGATCCTCGCTAAGCATGGGTGCGCGCGTCGCAGCTTAACGCAATCGCGTGCTGACTAACGGCAAGCATCACCTGCGAGGGATGATTTGCGTCTGATTCAGCTTGCCGTAGGGCTTCTGTCAGCGCTGGCACTTCGGGCAATACACGCTGCTTCTCTGCCCCAGTCTAACTTCGCTCAGGCTGTGACCACAGAGCTTGCAGAATTCACCTCCACGGCCGTAGACATAAAGCTCCTGCTGAAAATAACCGGGCATGCCGTCTCCACCAACAAAGTCGCGCAAGGTGGTACCTCCGCGCTCGATTGCATAGGCCATAATTCGCTTTATTTCCTGTGCAAGCCTTGCATAGCGTGCGCGGGAGATGGATCCGGCCTGCCGGCGGGGATCAATGCCCGCCGAAAACAGCGCCTCGCTGGCGTAGATATTGCCCACCCCGACAACTACCGCGTTATCCATAATGAACGGCTTGACAGCCATACTCCGGCCCTGGGCACAGTCATAAAGTCGCTTGCCGTCAAAGTCATCCGTCAACGGCTCCGGCCCGAGATTACGCAACAACTGGTGATTCAACGGATCACTGCTCCAGAGCAGTGCACCAAAGCGCCGCGGATCGGTGTAGCGCAATGCCAATCCGGACTCCAGCTCAATATCGACATGTTCGTGTTTCGCCGCCGGCGTGCCGCAATCCACCAGCCGCAGACTGCCGGACATCCCCAGATGGCTTATCAGCGTGCCGGTTTCGGCCTGCAACAGAAGGTACTTCGCGCGCCGCTCAATCTTTACAAAGCGCTGACCGGAAAGCCGCACATCCAGATCTTCAGGAATAGGCCAGCGCAGTCGGCGTTCGCGCACAATGACCCGGGTGACACGCACACCTTCCAGATAAGGCGCAATGCCACTACGGGTGGTTTCAACTTCCGGCAATTCAGGCATCTGAATGCTCAAACCATGCTATTGGAAAGCCCAAGAAAGAATGCCGCTAACCAATGCCAAGTTCGCGAACGCTTTCCCTGAAAGTCTCGAAGTCGTACTCGGTAAAGCGCAGCTGCTCGAGCATTTGGGTGTGAAGGCCTTGCCACTCGAGATCTTCTGCTTGGTTACCCAAAACGCGGTAGCAAGAGCAGAGATGCTCAGAGGCCTTGAGAATCGCCAGCAAGGTACGCAGTTGAGGCTTCTCGTCAGCCGGCCCGCTGAAAACCGCCTGAACATTGTGATGGTTGGCAATCGCTTCACAAATATGTTCTGGCAGGCGCCACGAGCGCGCCGTGTAGTAACCCACAACTGCATGATTCGTATTGAGAATACGGTTTTCAGTATCGACTATGCGGCACTCATCCCCAGCAGCGGCATAAGCTTCTTCCAGCACATTCATATACTCGGGAAAACGCTTGAGCATCAATGGGATGCCAGAGTTGTGGAACAACCCGAGTGCGTAGGCCTCATCGGCAGGTTCATAGCCAATACGTTTAGCCAGCGTCAGACAGGTCAGCGCCACATCCTGAGCGGTATCCCAAAAGCGGTTCAGGGTGACGATGGTCTGGTCATTCATCTCGCCCCGGATCGATTGGGCATTGATCAGGTTGATCACCGTATTACAACCCAGCAGATTCACCGCCTGCAGAATTGAAACAACCCTGCTGGGCAAGGCGAAATGCGGTGAATTGACCAGTTTCAACAATGCTCCGGAAAGCCCGGGATCCTGACTGATCAATTTGGCGATCGCCTTCAGATCAGGGTCCGGCATCAGCTGCTCCATCTGCAGATCGACCATGATCTGCGGCTGCGGCGGCACGCTAATGCCTTGCAGCGCTTGCTGAATTTGTTCTTCAGAGAGTTCCTGAGCCATGACGTGACAATTCAAAATGATCGAGAGGCGCAGTCTAGCAATCTGCTGACAATTCAGCAGCGCAAATCTGCGCAGGCAGAAAAAATGAATGCCCGGGTATAATTGCCTCTACTTATACCGGAGCACTCCCATGACCCTGCCCAGCCTGCGCCTAAAAGCCAACGCCGACCGCCGCCTGCGGGCCGGCCATCTGTGGGTTTACAGCAATGAGATTGACGTCGCCGCCTCACCACTGAGCGGTTTTGCCGCAGGTGACCAGGCCATTCTGGAAGCAGCGGGCGGCAAGCCACTGGGCATTGTGGCCATGAGCCCGAACAACCTGATCTGCGCCCGCTTACTGTCGCGCGATGTCAGCCATGTGCTGGACAAACCACTGCTGGTGCACCGCCTGAATGTCGCCCTGAGCCTGCGCGAGCGCTTGTTCGACAAGCCGTTCTACCGCCTGGTGTACGGCGACTCCGACCTGCTGCCGGGTCTGGTAATCGACCGTTTCAACGACATCCTGGTCGTGCAACTGGCCTCGGCCGCCATGGAGCGCAACAAGGACGCACTGATTGAAGCGCTGGTACAGGTGTTCAAACCTTCCGGGATTCTGTTCAAGAATGACTCGGCGGCGCGCGATGCCGAAGGGCTGGAGCGTTATGTCAGTACCGCCTTCGGCGCGGTGCCGGAGTGGGTGGCGCTGGAAGAAAACGGCGTGAAATTCGAAGCACCGGTGCTGCAAGGGCAGAAAACCGGCTGGTTTTATGACCACCGCATGAACCGCGCACGACTGGCACCCTACGTGAAAGGCAAGCGTGTGCTCGATCTGTTCAGCTACATCGGCGGCTGGGGCGTGCAGGCCGCCGCCTTCGGTGCCAGCGAAGTGTTCTGTGTCGATGCCTCGGCCTTTGCCCTGGATGGTGTGGAGCGCAACGCCGCGCTCAACGGGGTAGCCGAGCGCATGACCTGCGTGGAAGGCGATGTGTTCGAGGCGCTCAAGGAACTCAAGGCCTCGGAGGAGCGTTTCGATGTGGTGATCACCGATCCGCCAGCATTCATCAAGCGCAAGAAGGACCTGAAAAACGGTGAGGCCGCTTACCGGCGCCTGAACGAGCAAGCCATGCGTCTGCTGAGCAAGGACGGCATTCTGGTCAGCGCCAGTTGCTCCATGCACCTGCCCGAAGACGACCTGCAAAACATTCTGCTGACCAGCGCCCGCCATCTGGACCGCAATATCCAGCTGCTCGAACGCGGCGGCCAGGGCCCGGATCATCCGGTCCACCCGGCGATTGCCGAGACGCGCTACATCAAGAGTCTGACCTGCCGCCTGCTGCCCAACAGCTAACGTATCCGCAAGCGGACTGTAGGAGCCAGCTTGCTGGCGATGCTCTGGCGCGACCTGAATCGCCAGCAAGCTGGCTCCTACAAAAGCCCGCCCAACCGATCTGCCGTCCCATGCGGCAGATCGGGTATCCTGAGTGCATCTGTAAAACCTGCTTATCGAGAATTCCGCCATGCCTGACTATCGCTCGAAAACCTCCACCTTCGGCCGCAACATGGCCGGCGCCCGCGCCCTGTGGCGCGCCACCGGGATGAAGGACGAAGATTTCAAGAAACCGATCATCGCCGTTGCCAACTCCTTCACCCAGTTTGTACCCGGCCATGTCCACCTCAAGGACATGGGCCAGCTGGTGGCCCGCGAGATCGAGCGCGCCGGCGGCGTGGCCAAGGAGTTCAACACCATCGCGGTGGATGACGGCATCGCCATGGGCCATGACGGCATGCTCTATTCGCTGCCCAGCCGCGAAATCATTGCCGACTCGGTGGAGTACATGGTCAACGCCCACTGCGCCGACGCCATCGTCTGCATCAGCAACTGCGACAAGATCACCCCCGGCATGCTGATGGCCGCCCTGCGCCTGAATATCCCGGTGATCTTCGTCTCCGGCGGCCCGATGGAAGCCGGCAAGACCAAACTGGCCAGTCACGGCCTGGATCTGGTCGACGCCATGGTGATCGCCGCTGATTCCGAGGCCAGCGACGAGAAAGTCGCCGAGTACGAGCGCAGCGCCTGCCCGACCTGTGGTAGCTGCTCCGGCATGTTCACCGCCAACTCGATGAACTGTCTGACCGAGGCCCTCGGCCTGTCGCTACCGGGCAATGGCTCGACACTGGCCACCCACAGTGACCGTGAGCAACTGTTCCTGCGCGCCGGCCGCCTGGCAGTCGAACTGTGCCGGCGCTATTACGGCGAGGGTGACGTATCGGTATTGCCGCGCAATATCGCCAACTTCAAGGCCTTCGAAAACGCCATGTGTCTGGACATCGCCATGGGCGGTTCGACCAACACCATCCTGCACCTGCTGGCCGCCGCCCAGGAGGCCGAGGTGGCGTTCGATCTGCGCGACATCGATCGCCTGTCACGCAAAGTGCCACAGCTGTGCAAGGTGGCGCCGAACATCCAGAAGTACCACATGGAAGACGTGCACCGCGCTGGCGGTGTGTTCTCCATCCTCGGCGAGCTGGCCCGTGGCGGCCTGCTGCACACCGATGTCCCGACTGTGCACAGCAAGAGCATGGCCGAAGCTATCGCCAGCTGGGATATCACCCAGACCAACGACGAAGCTGTGCAGACCTTCTTCCGTGCCGGCCCTGCGGGCATTCCGACACAAACGGCGTTCAGCCAGTCGACCCGCTGGGATACGCTGGATGATGATCGCCAGAACGGCTGTATCCGCAGCGTCGAGCACGCCTACTCGCAGGAAGGCGGTCTGGCCGTGTTGTACGGCAATATCGCGGTGGATGGCTGCGTGGTGAAGACCGCCGGCGTGGATGAGTCAATCCACATCTTTGAAGGCTCGGCGAAAATCTTCGAAAGTCAGGACAGTGCCGTACGCGGCATCCTCGCTGACGAAGTGAAAGCCGGTGACATCGTGATCATCCGCTACGAAGGCCCGAAAGGCGGCCCGGGTATGCAGGAAATGCTCTATCCGACCTCGTATCTGAAGTCCAAGGGGCTGGGCAAGGCCTGCGCCCTGCTCACCGACGGCCGCTTCTCCGGCGGTACCTCGGGCCTCTCGATCGGCCACGCCTCACCCGAAGCCGCCGCCGGT
>DATMWH010000251.1:0-12153 GCA_035562615.1 Pseudomonas sp.
GTTGTAGGCACGGTTACCGTTGATGATGCCCAGTTCGGTCTGCACCGTGTCGGGCGTCATCAGTTGCCCGCGAATGAAATAGCCCTGGCCGATAAAGCTGGCGACAAAGGGCGTGAGCGGCTCGTGATAGAGGTTGTAAGGGGTGTCCCACTGTTGCAGGCGACCGTTCTGGAACACCCCGACGTGATCGCTCACGGCAAAGGCTTCTTCCTGATCGTGGGTCACCAGAATGGCGCTGGTGCCACGGGCCTTGAGTATGTCGCGGACTTCCTTGCTCAGGCGCCGGCGCAGTTCGCCATCGAGGTTGGAGAACGGTTCGTCGAGCAGCAGCATGCGCGGCTCGGGAGCCAGCGCGCGGGCCAGGGCCACCCGTTGTTGCTGGCCGCCGGAGAGTTCGTGGGGGTAGCGCTTGCCCAGTTCCGAGAGGTTTACCAGTTCCAGCAACTCGGCAGTGATGCGCCGGCTCTGCGGGTGCTGGCGAATACCGAAGGCGACGTTCTGCGCCACGCTCAGGTGCGGGAACAGCGCGTAGTCCTGAAACACCATGCCGATGCGCCGCTGCTCCGGCGGTAAGGTGAAGCCGGGACGCGAAATGACTTCGCCGGCCAGACTGATTTCGCCGGCCAGCAGCGGCTCGAAACCGGCGATGGCACGCAGGCTGGTGGTCTTGCCGCAGCCGGAAGGGCCGAGCAGGCAGGCGATGTCACCGGCGTTGAGGTGCAGGTCAAGATCCTGCACCACGGCTTGCCCGCCAAATCCGCAGCTGACGTTATGCAGATTGAGCAGCAGGCGCGTCATCATGACGGACGGCTGGCCTTGACGAGAAATTCGAGCAGGGCTTTCTGGACGTGCAGGCGGTTTTCTGCCTGATCCCAGGCAAAGGAGCGTGGATCTTCCAGCAGATCCAGGCTGATTTCTTCACCGCGGTGGGCTGGCAGGCAGTGCAGGAAGATCACCTGCGCAGCGGCCAGATCCAGCAGTTCACGGGTGACCTGATACGGCTGGAACAACACCAGACGCTTGGCGGTTTCTTCCTCCTGACCCATGGATGTCCATACATCGGTGCTCACCAGGTGGGCGCCGCGCACCGCCTCGCGCGGGTCACGGAACAGGGTGGCCTGCTTGCCGGCCAACGCCATGAAACGCGGATCGGGCTCATAACCTTCGGGGCAGGCAATATGCAGCTGGAAGCCGAACTGCACGGCCGCTTCCAGATAGGTGTTGCACATGTTGTTGCCATCGCCGATCCAGGCCACGGTCTTGCCTTTGATCGAGCCGCGCTGCTCGATGAAGGTCTGCATGTCGGCGAGCAGCTGGCAGGGGTGCAGATCGTCGGACAGACCGTTGATCACCGGCACCTGCGAGTGGGCGGCGAACTCCTCGATCATGCTGTGGGCAAAGGTGCGGATCATCACTGCGTCGAGCATGCGCGACATGACAATGGCGGTGTCGCCGATCGGTTCGCCGCGGCCCAGTTGGGTGTCACGCGGAGACAGGAAAATCGCCTGGCCGCCGAGCTGGATCATGCCCGCTTCAAAGGACAGCCGGGTGCGGGTCGAGGCTTTCTCGAAGAGCATGCCCAGTACCTTGTTGCGCAGCGGTTCATGCAGGATGCCGTCGCGGCGCATGGCCTTCAACACGATGGCGCGCTCGATCAGCTGATTCAGCTCATCGGGGGTGCAGTCCATCAGGGAAAGAAAGTGCCGTGCGTTCATGGTCAGACCTAAATATCCATCAGGCCGGAGCGCGGGTTTTCACGAAAAACGCCAGTGCTCACGGCAAAAAGCCGCGTGCTGCGACAAAAAGGGAGGGGGCGGATCTTATAAGGAAAGGTCGCGCCGGCGCAAATAGCCCATCCATCCGCTTGATGCTGCTCAATTCAGCAGGGCGCCTAGACTGGCATTTGCGATTGGCCATCGCCATAGTCCGGCTGAAATTTCATTGAGGTCAGAGCGCTCTTGAGTGGCGCCTGCCAGCAGCATCAGAGGTTACCCATGAGCAAGCAACTGCATCATCGCGCCTGTCATCTGTGTGAAGCCATTTGCGGGCTGACGATCGAAACCGCTACCGCTGAAGATGGCTCGGTGGCGATCCAGTCGATCAAGGGCGACCCGCAGGACAGTTTCAGTCGTGGTCATATCTGTCCCAAGGCGGTGGCCTTGCAGGACATCCAGAACGACCCGGACCGCCTGCGTCAACCGATGCGCCGCATTGGTTCGCAATGGCAGCCGATCGGCTGGGACGAGGCCTTTGCCCTGGTCGCCGAGCGGCTGGCGGCGATTCAGACCGCGCATGGCGCCAACGCCGTGGGTATTTATCAGGGCAACCCGAGTGTGCACAACTACGGGCTGATGACCCACAGCAACTACTTTCTCGGGCTGCTGAAAACCCGCAGCCGTTTTTCCGCCACCTCGGTCGACCAGTTGCCGCACCATCTGGTGAGCATGCAGATGTACGGGCACGGGCTGTTGTTGCCGGTGCCGGACATTGATGCAACCGATTTCATGCTGGTGCTGGGCGGCAATCCACTGGCGTCCAATGGCAGCATGATGAGCGTGCCGGACGTGGAAAAGCGCCTCAAGGCGATCAAGGCGCGCGGTGGCAAACTGGTGGTGGTGGATCCACGCCGTTCGGAAACGGCGGCGATTGCCGATCAGCATCTGTTTATCCGTCCCGGTCAGGACGCCGCGTTGCTGATCGGCATTCTCAATACCCTGTTCGAGGAGAATCTCGGGCGCGCCAGCCACTTGCCGGTCAGCGGCCTGGAGGACGTGCGTGCGGCGCTGAGTGGTTTCAGTGTGGCGGCCATGAGTGAGCGCTGCGGGATTGCCGAGGCGGTTATCCGCCAGCTGGCGCGGGACTTCGCCGCCGCGGACAAGGCGGTCTGCTACGGGCGCATGGGCGTCTCTACCCAAGTGTTCGGCACGCTCTGTCAGTGGCTGGTGCAGCTGATCAATCTGGTCAGCGGCAATCTGGATCGGGTCGGTGGTGCGGTCTGCGCCCTGCCGGCGCTGGATGTGGTCGGCGCTACCCGTGGTGGCAATTTCAATCGCTGGCAGAGCCGCGTGTCGGGTTTGCCGGAATACGGCGGCGAACTGCCGGTCGCGGCGCTGGCCGAAGAAATGCTCACCCCCGGCGAGGGGCAGATCCGCGCGCTGATCACCGTGGCCGGCAACCCGGTGAGCTCAACCCCCAATGGCCGGCAACTGGACCGTGCACTGCAAGGCCTGGAATTCATGGTCAGCGTGGATCTGTATATCAACGAGACCACCCGCCATGCCGACCTGATTTTGCCGTCCACGGCGCCGCTGGAGCATGATCATTACGACAGCAGTTTCTACAACCTGACGGTACGCAATGTCAGCCGCTTCAACGAAGCCATTCTGCCCAAGCCGCAGGGGGCGCTGCACGACTGGGAAATCTTTGTCGGGCTGGCCAAAGCGTTTGCCGCGCACACCGGCGTTGACCTCAAGCCGACCATGGCGCCGGAGCAGATGATCGACATGGGCCTGCGTTTTGGTCCCTATGGCGACAAGAGCGAGCACAAGCTGTCGCTGGCCACACTGCGCGAGCATCCCCACGGCGTGGATCTGGGGCCGCTGTCCAGCAATCTGGCACAGCGCCTGAAAACCACCGACCAGCAGGTGCAGGCGGCACCGGCATTGTTGATCGGCGATCTGGAGCGCTTTGCCGCACAGGCGCAGCCGTCCGCGGATGAATTGCTGCTGATCGGCCGCCGGCATGTGCGCAGCAATAATTCCTGGATGCACAATTTTCACCGTCTGGTGAAGGGCAAACCGCGGCATCAGTTGCTGATGCATCCACGGGATCTGACCGCCCGTGGCCTGACCGATGGCCAGCGGGTGCGCGTGCAGTCGCGGGTGGGCGTGGTCGAAGTGGAAGTCGCCAGCAGTGAGGAGATGATGCCCGGCGTGGTCAGCCTGCCGCACGGTTGGGGGCAGGGTCAGCAGGGTGTGCAGATGGACATCGCCACTCGTTTGCCGGGCGTCAGCGCCAATGACCTGACCGATGAGCGTTTTCTCGATGCCCTGTCGGGCAATGCCGCGCTCAATGGCGTACCGGTGCAGGTGGCGGCGGCGTAGCCGGCTGCCCGGTCGCAGGCTTTATGGCCCCGGTGCATTGTTTGGCTGGGTGTTGGGGTATTGGATGATTGGTAATCCGGTGCTTTTTTAATGCCATTGGCCGGGAGTTTGGCCGCCACATTTTTTAGGTACTCGATTTCTTGTTGCGCCTTGCACGGCGCCTCACTTTCTCTTTGCACGCGCAAAGAGAAAGTAAGCAAAGAGAAAACGCGCCCGACATGCGGCCCCAAGCGCTGCGCACTTGGGGTTCGTTCGCTCCATCTGCGTTTCAGGGGCACGTCGCGAAGGGACATCCTTGTCCCATCGCGCCTCTCGCGGCATCCATGCCGCTCAACCCCTTCCACACCGATTCCGCTCACCCTTCTGACGGGACCGTTAGTCCGTGCACGCCGGCAGCTTTTGCGATCTTCTGTTGAACAACATGGCTTCGGTCGTCGGACCGGCCCCGTCAGAAGGCCGAGTGCAGGTGCTGCGTAGAGGGGCATTTGGCATGGATGCCAAATGAGGCGCGATGGGCCAAGGACGGCCCTTCGCGACGACCCTCGGAGCAGTACCGGAGCGCGGGGAGTCTGAGCAAAGCGAAGACCCGGATGTCGGGGGGCCTTCTTTTGCTTACTTTTCTTGGGCAAACAAGAAAAGTGAGGCGCCCAGCGGGGCGCAACAGAATCAACCAAACAACCACGATAATCAGGCCGGCACGAAACAAGAAAAGCGCCGGAATGCCATTCCCTTTTGCTTTCAACCCCTTATCAAAGCCCTTTCATTGATCATCAAAAAACTTCTCATGCCACTCCAGTACCGGCACTGGCGCATCGAGCTTCTTGCCGTAGATGACCGAGTAGGCCAGCACGTTGTGCACGTACTGGCGCGTTTCGTCGAAGGGGATGGTTTCCATCCAGACATCCGCCGGCAGGTGGTCGGCATTTTTCAGCCACTTGCGCACATTGCCGGCGCCGGCGTTATAGGACGCCGAGGCCAGTACCCGATTGCCCTTGAACTGGTTGTAGAGCTGACTGAGATAAGCCGCGCCGAGCTGGATATTGACGTTGGGGTTGATCAGTTGCTGGGGCGAAGACAGCGCAATGCCGTACCGCTTCGCGGTTTCCTTGGCGGTGGCCGGCATCAGTTGCATCAGGCCGGTTGCGCCGACCGGTGATTTGGCATCGACCATGAAGGCGCTTTCCTGACGGGTAATGGCAAATACCCAGCTGGAATGCAGGTTGCGGTTGCGTGCCTCGCGGGTCAGGGTGGACTGGTAGGCCATCGGGAAGCGGATATCCAGATCATCCCAGTACTGCGCCTGACTGATGGTGCGGATGGCCGGGAAGTACCACTGTTTCTCGTAGGCCACCCGCGCCTGAGCCACCAGCTCTTCGCGGCTGAACAGGCGGCTGACGTGATACCACTCGCGGCGGCCGTCGACGATCTGGCCGCGGTCGTGGAACTCCATGGCCCGGCGCACGCCGGCCGTGTTGCGTACTTTCTGCATGACTTTGGGGTCAAGGGCCAGCGGTCGGTTGTTCAGTTGATAGGACTGTTTGACCTGATCCGCGGCCATGAAGCCATAGATGTCGCGCTCGTTCGCCACCGGCGCATACAGCAGCGGGACTTGCGGGTTCTGCGGCTGTGCCAGTTGCAGGCTGCGCGCTTGCCAGTAGCGCCAGCGCGGGGTGCTGGCCAGCTCCTGGGGCAGCTTGAGCGTCAGTTCGTGGGCTTCGTTCCAGCGGCCCAGTCGCAACAGCAAGCGGGTGCGCCATTCGCTGACGGTGTTGTCGCGCAATTCGGGGTCGTATTGCGCCATGACTTTCAGTGCGCGCGCATCAAAGCGTTTGGCCAAGGTCAGGCCGATGCTGCGCGCGATGGCGACTTTTTCCTCGCTGGAGAAGGGCAGGCGGTTGCCGTAAAACTCCAGCCATTCAATGGCTTGCTCGGGATTCTGTCTGGCCATCCGGCGCAGGCCCAGGCCGACCACATCGGCCATCTGCCGGTCGGCGGGGACAAATTTGCCGGTCTGCTTGAGCAGTTGCGGCTTTTGCGCCACCTCTACCAGTAACTGGCCCTTGTGCGTCAGGCCCGGCAATTGCCGGATCAGCGAACTGGCGAGCCCGTACTGGCCTGCTTCAGCGGCCAGTTTGGCCCGTTGCCAGCGTAGTTCGTCGGTCAGTCCGCCGCTGCGCTGCCATTGGCTGAACAGCGCATCGCAGGCTTCGGGCTGCGACTTGCCGACCAGCCAGAGCTTTTGCGCCTGGGCGTTGGCTTCCACGGGAAGATTGGCGCGGAACAGATATTGGCCGTAGAGGCAGTCAAGTTCGGTGAAATTCAGTGCCGGATCATAGTAATCGGCAAAGGTCGACCATTCGCCGCGCTCGGTCAGCCAGCGCAGCCAGCGCAGCTTCATCCAGCCGATTTGCGGCAGGTCACCATGCTCGGCGAGGAATTTCTCGATTTCTTCGTTACTCGCCTGCTTCAGCCTGCCGGTCAGCTCGTCATAGGCCAGGTAGGGTTCCAGCGGATAGTTGCGCAGGGCGCCTTCGAATAGCTGGTAAGGCGCGCGGTTGCCTTTGGCCAGCGCGCGCTTGGCTTCGTCATACATTTGCCGTTGTTGGGCAAGGCTGGCGGCCTGGGCTTCAACCATCAGGGCAGGGCAGAGCAGCAGGCAGGTGAGCAATGGCAGCAGACGAACGCGCATGAGACTTCCGGAAACTGGGTAAAGAGGCCTGTCCGGTGGATGATTGCCGGCGGCGGTTCAGCGGGGTGCTAGCTTATCCGGTTGCCTTGTGCGGTTCAAAGCGCTGGATGCGCGCTGAAGCATCTTGCAAAAATGCCGGCCCTGGCAGCTTGTCGGACTTTCTCCCGGCAGGGCAGTGTTAAGTCCGGCAGCCTGGCAGGTAACTCGGTTAGAATGCGCGCCCAGTTTTCGGAGACGGCCATGACCCTGCTCAAATTCACCGATGTATCGCTCGCCTTCGGCGCCATGCCCCTGCTGGACCAGGTGTCCTGGCAGATTGCGCGCGGCGAACGGGTGTGCATTATCGGACGCAATGGCACGGGCAAGTCGAGTCTGCTGCGTCTGGTCAAAGGCGATCAGGCGGCGGATGACGGCGAAATCTGGCGGGCTCCGGGGCTTAAAATTGGCGAATTGCCGCAGGAATTACCCCGTGCCGACGACCGGACGGTGTTCGATGTGGTGGCTGAGGGGCTCGCCGGGGTGGGTGAATTGTTGGCCCGCTATCATCACCTGAGTCAGAACATTCACACCGACGAAGACCTGAATCAGCTCATGCATGTGCAGCAGGAACTGGAGGCCAAGGACGGCTGGCGCCTGCAGCAGGTGGTCGACAGCACCCTCAGCCGCCTGCAACTGCCGGCGGACAAGACGCTGGCGGAACTCTCGGGTGGATGGCGCCGGCGGGTGCTGCTGGCTCAGGCGCTGGTATCCGAGCCCGATCTGTTGTTGCTCGATGAGCCGACCAACCATCTGGATATCGGCGCGATAGCCTGGCTCGAAGAGGCGCTGCTCAACTTCAATGGTGCCGTGCTGTTTATTACCCACGACCGGTCTTTTTTACAGAATCTGGCGACGCGCATCCTCGAACTGGATCGCGGCGGGCTGATCGACTGGAATGGCGATTACGCCAGCTTTCTGGTGCACAAGGAACAGCAACTGGCGGCCGAGGAAAGCGCCAACGCGCTGTTTGACAAGCGTCTGGCGCAGGAAGAAGTGTGGATTCGTCAGGGCATCAAGGCCCGTCGGACCCGCAACGAAGGGCGGGTGCGCGCACTCAAGGCCATGCGCGAGGAGCGCAGCGAGCGCCGTGAGCGCGTTGGCAAGGCCAATATCCAGCTGGATGCTGCTGACAAGTCAGGCAAGCAGGTGATGGTGGTGGATAACGTCAGCTTCGCGCATGCCGGTGGTACACCCCTGGTGCGCGATTTTTCCTTCGTCCTGCAGCGTCAGGACCGCATCGGGCTGCTGGGTGCCAACGGCACCGGCAAGACCACGCTGCTCAAGTTGCTGTTGGGTGACTTGCAGCCGACCCAGGGCAAGATCGAAATTGGCACCAGGCTGGAAGTGGCGTACTTCGATCAGTTGCGTCACCAGCTGGAGCCGGAAAAGACGGTGGTGGATAACGTGGCTGAAGGCCGTGACTTCATCACCATCGATGGTCAGAGCCGGCATGTGCTGAGCTATCTGGGCGACTTCCTGTTCAGCCCGCAACGTGCCCGGACGCCGGTCAAGGCGTTGTCGGGGGGTGAGCGGGCGCGCCTGCTGTTGGCCAAACTGTTCAGTAAACCCGCCAATCTGCTGGTGCTGGATGAGCCGACCAACGATCTGGACGTGGAAACCCTGGAGTTGCTGGAAGAAGTGCTGCTGGGCTTCCAGGGCACGGTCTTGATGGTCAGCCACGACCGGGCGTTTCTGGACAATGTAGTGACCAGTACCCTGGTGTTCGAGGGCGATGGGCAGGTTCGCGAGTACGTGGGCGGTTATCAGGACTGGTTGCGGCAGGGCGGTTCGCCGCGCCTGTTGGGTGTGACCGAGCCGCGCGAGAGCAAGACGCCTGAGCCGGTAATTGCGGCTGCGCCGGTGCCGGTGCAGGCAAATAGTGAGGCGCCGAAGAAAAAATTGAGCTACAAGCTGCAACGGGAGCTTGAAGCCATTCCCGGGCAGATTGATGGGGTGGAATCACAGTTGGCCGCCCTGCAAGAAGAGATGTCTGCGCCGGCTTTTTATCAGCGGCCGGCAGTGGAAACGCAAGCTGTACTGGCGCGCCTGCAGGATCTGCAGCTTGAATTGGACAAGTTGCTGGAGCGTTGGGCAGAACTGGACGCCTGAGAGGGAGATCAGAATGGCAATCGAGTACAACATCAGTCTCGACGAAACACATGAGTTCAAATACCGCATCGAGCTGGACCGTGCGTATGACCAGACGGTGCTGGCTACGGCGCCCAAGTGGACACGGCTGGAGTATCAGCAGTGCAGCAACTGCCCGCTGAAAAAGGAGCAGTTCAGCCATTGTCCGGCGGCGGTTGACCTGCACCACGTGATCGAGGACTTCCAGGGCTTGCCGGCGATCAAGAAAGCGCTGGTCAAGGTGCGCACCCCCGAGCGTGATTACAGCAAGCAAGTCACCCTTGAAGAAGGTCTGCGCTCATTGTTGGGGGTGATCATGGCATCGAGCAGCTGCCCGGTGCTGGGCCGTTTGCGGCCGATGGCGGAACAGCATTTGCCGTTCGCCAGCAGTCAGGAATTCACCTTGCGCGCTATTTCGCTGTATCTGGCCCGGCAGTATTTCAACTCGCGGGAAGGGCGCACCGCGGACTGGGAACTCAAGGGGCTGGTGGCGACGTTCCAGCAACTGCAACTGGTCAACCAGGCTTTCTGGCAGCGGATTCACGATACCTGCGAGGGCGACTCCAACCTCAAGGCGTTTCTGACGTTCTTTTCCATGTCCTCGGGCATGAGTTATTCACTGGAAGTTCAGCTGCAGAAGATTCGTCCTTCGGTGATGAGCGCCGGCGAGCTGCTCTGATCTTCAACCCGCTGCGCCTCGGCATGCGGCGCAGCGCGGATCAGTCGCTGGCCTTCAGGCGCACGGACAAGACGTCACAGGGGGCACCGTGCAACACGTCGTTGGCGGTGGAGCCGAGCAGCAGGGCCAGGCCATGACGCCCATGGCTGCCGACCACGATCAGGTCGCAGCCCTGTTCTTTCGCCAGCCGATGGATTTCGTGACGTGGCTGACCGAGCGTCAGGTGGCGTTGCGCTTCGGTAATCGCCGGGTAGCGCGCTGACAGGTTGGCCATCGCCGTCTGGGCCTGCTCGAATTGCTGCTGCTGAATGATCGACAGATCCATCGGCACATCCCCGCCAAAGGCCATGGCCATCGGTTCGATGATGTGCACAATCGACAGGCGCGCCTGGGTACTGCTGGCCACGGCTTGAGCACGTTGAATCACGTTGTTGCATTCTTCGGTCAGGTCAACGGCAATCAGGATGTGCTGGTATGACATGTGAACGCTCCTTTTAACGGTATCGTTTGATTATGGCTGCCTTTGACTGGCGCCGCAGCATTGAGTGACGGAATCGATAATGAACCTTTGGTGGATGCTTTTTCTGCTGGCTGTAATGCTCAGCCCATTGGCCTGGCTGGCACCTTCACGCGGCCAGCTGGGGGCCATGGAGGTGCGTCTGCAGGCGCGGCGTATCGGTTTGTCCATGCAGCTGTCGGGTCATGATTGGCCGCACTGGTTCGAGCGTACTGTGCCGGGTTCTTGTGCGCAGTATTTTCTGCAGCGCAGTGCCAGCAACCTGTCGCAGTGGTGTTATTGGCAAGTGGAACCGGGCAGATGGCTGGATAAATGGCGTGAGCCCTGTGTTGAACCGGACATGCTTGAGTGGCTGGGTACCCTGCCTGCCGATGCCTACAAGGTTGAGGCGGGCATGCAGCTGGTGTCGGTGTACTGGGGGGAAAAGGGTGGGCCGGAGAACCTGCAGCGCATCCGTGATTTCCTTCAGCGGTGGGTCTGATTTTATGATGCCCGGGTATCTGTTTGGGTGATGCGTGGTGCTATGACTCCATGTAAATCAAAGTGTTACCTTGATTTTTGGCCCGGGGGAGGAAAAAGCAGCACCGCTGCGATTGACAAACAAGGCCATTTCCCCGAAGGTGCGCAGACCCAAATCAAACGGGCGTATGAATTTTCAGAGTGGCCCCGTGGCCGCTGAAGTGCGCCCGATTATCGCGTCGGCGGGTGTGCCAGACATTTTGGGGCTATGCTCGACGGCTCAGCCGCCGGATAGTCCCGCGGTTGGCGTTCGATGTGTATTGTTCAGCATCCATAACCGTGGAGATCAGTTGATGATTTACGAAGGTAAAGCCATCACGGTTAATGCTCTTGAGGGCGGTGTAGTCGAACTGAAGTTCGATCTCAAGGGTGAATCCGTCAATAAGTTCAATCGTCTTACTCTCAACGAGCTCCGCCAGGCAGTCGATGCCATCAAGGCTGATGCTTCGGTCAAGGGCGTTATTGTTTCCAGTGGCAAGGACGTGTTCATCGTCGGCGCCGATATCACCGAGTTCTCTGAGAGCTTCAAGCTGTCGGATGAGGAGTTGATCGCTGGCAACCTCGAAGCCAACCGTATCTTCAGCGACTTCGAAGATCTGGCTGTTCCAACCGTGGTCGCCATCAATGGCATCGCGCTGGGCGGCGGTTTCGAAATGTGCCTGTCAGCTGACTACCGTGTCATGAGCGAAGCGGCCAAGGTGGGTCTGCCGGAAGTCAAACTCGGCATCTATCCGGGTTTCGGCGGTACTTTCCGTCTGCCACGCGTGATTGGTTGTGACAATGCCATCGAGTGGATTGCTTCGGGCAAGGAACAACGCCCGGCAGACGCACTGAAAGTTGGCGCAGTAGATGCTGTGGTCAAGCCTGCACTGCTGCAAACGGCTGCACTGGATCTGGTCAAGCGCGCCATCTCCGGCGAGCTGGATTTCAAGGCCAAGCGTCAGCCCAAGCTGGAAAAGATCAAGCTCAATGCCATGGAGCAGATGATGAGCTTCGAGACCGCCAAAGGTTTCGTAGCAGGTCAGGCTGGTCCGAACTACCCAGCGCCGGTTGAAGCGATCAAGACCATTCAGAAAGCCGCCAATGGCGGACGCGAAAAAGGTCTGGAAATCGAAGCCGCCGGTTTCGTCAAGCTGGCCAAGACCTCGGTTGCGCAGAGCCTGATCGGTCTGTTCCTGAACGATCAGGAATTGAAGAAGAAGGCCAAGGGCTTTGCCGATATCGCCGGTGATGTGAAGCTGGCTGCCGTGCTCGGTGCTGGCATCATGGGTGGCGGTATTGCTTATCAGTCGGCTTCCAAAGGCACGCCGATCCTGATGAAGGATATCCGTGAGGAAGGCATCCAGATGGGCCTGGACGAGGCGTCCAAGCTGCTGGTGAACCAGGTCAACAAGGGTCGTCTGACCGCTGACAAGATGGCCAAGGCCTTGACCGGTATCCGTCCAACCATGTCCTACGGTGATTTCGGCAACGTTGATAT
>DATMWH010000252.1:0-2539 GCA_035562615.1 Pseudomonas sp.
GATGACCACTGCCGCAGCAGCGATGAGGATTTTCTGGCTGAAGCTGCGATTGGCGAACATGGCAGGGACTCCCGGCTGCTGTTTTTTACTGGGATGAACTGACAGGTTAGCCGAGTTATCCCGCTGCAACCCGGAACATGAGTCTGGCTGTGAGCTTGAAACGACAAGGCCGCCCAATGGGCGGCCTTGTTTATTGCAACAGTACTCAGCGATAGTCATCCAGCGGTACGCAAGCGCAAAACAGGTTGCGGTCGCCGTAGACGTTGTCCACCCGGTTCGCCGTCGGCCAGTACTTGTGCAGGCGGGTGTGGGCAGTCGGGCTGACGGCCTGTTCGATGCTGTACGGCCGCTCCCACACACCGATCACGTCAGCCAGGGTGTGCGGGGCACGCTTGAGCGGGTTGTCCTCGGCCGGCCACTCGCCGGCAGCGACTTTGCCGATCTCGGCGCGGATGCTCAGCATGGCTTCGATGAAGCGGTCCAGCTCGTGCTTGGACTCGCTTTCGGTCGGCTCGATCATCAGCGTGCCGGGCACGGGGAAGCTCATGGTCGGGGCGTGGAAGCCATAGTCCATCAGGCGCTTGGCCACGTCTTCCTCACTGATGCCGGTGGCTGCCTTGAGCGGACGCAGGTCGAGGATGCACTCATGCGCCACACGACCGTTACGCCCGGAATAGAGCACCGGGAAGGCTTCGCCCAAGGCCTTGGCCAGATAGTTGGCGTTGAGGATGGCCACTTCGGTGGCATCGGCCAGCTGCGGGCCCATCATGGCGATGTACATCCAGCTGATCGGCAGGATGCTCGCGCTGCCCCAGGGTGCGGCGCTGACTGCACCGTTCTCCGGATTCGGGCCATCCAGCGGCACGACCGGGTGGTTGGCGACGAAGGGTGCAAGGTGCGCCCTGACGCCGATCGGGCCCATGCCCGGGCCGCCACCGCCATGGGGGATACAGAAGGTCTTGTGCAGGTTCATGTGCGACACGTCGGCGCCGATATCCGCCGGACGGGTCAGGCCGACCTGGGCGTTCAGATTCGCGCCGTCCATATAGACCTGACCGCCGTGGGCGTGGATGACTTCGCAGATCTCGCGGATGCCTTCCTCGTACACGCCGTGGGTCGACGGGTAGGTGGCCATCAGGCAGGACAGTTGCTCACCGGCTTCGGCGGCTTTCTTCTTCAGGTCGTCGAGGTCGACGTTACCCTGATCGTCGCATTCAACAATGACCACACGCATGCTCGCCATCTGCGCCGAGGCCGGGTTGGTGCCGTGGGCCGAAGACGGAATCAGGCAGATGTTGCGGTGCGCATCGCCACGGCTCTCGTGGTACTTGCGGATCGCCAGCAGCCCGGCGTATTCGCCCTGGGCGCCGGAGTTGGGCTGCATGCAGATGGCATCGAAGCCGGTGATGGCGCACAGCCAGGCTTCCAGCTCCTCGATCATCAGGCGGTAGCCTTCGGCCTGCTCGCGCGGGGCGAAGGGGTGCAGGTTGGCGAATTCCGGCCAGGTGATCGGAATCATCTCGCTGGTGGCATTGAGTTTCATGGTGCAGGAACCGAGCGGGATCATCGCCGCGTTGAGCGCCAGATCCTTGTTCTCCAGCTGCTTGAGGTAACGCAGCATCTCGGTTTCGCTGTGATGGGTGTTGAACACCGGATGACTCAGGTACGGCGAACTGCGTTCCAGACCGGCCGGAATGCCGCTGGCGACGCTGCCGGCATCCAGTGCGGCCACATCCAGACCATGGTCTTCACCGAGGAACAGGTCAAATACGCTGGCCACGGTATCGGCCGTGCAGGTTTCATCCAGGCTGACGCCGATCAGGTCGCTGCCAATCACCCGCAGATTGATGCCCTGCAGATGAGCACGGGCCAGAATGTCGGCCTGCTGGCTGCCGACCTGAATGGTCAGGGTATCGAAGAACTGCTGGTTGAGGCGCTGGAAGCCTTTCTGCGCAAGGCCGCTGGCCAGAACGGCAGTCAGCCGCTGCACGCGCTGGGCAATGCGCTTGAGGCCCTTCGGCCCGTGATAGACCGCGTAGAAGCTGGCGATATTGGCCAGCAGCACCTGCGCGGTACAGATGTTCGAGTTGGCCTTTTCGCGGCGGATGTGCTGCTCGCGGGTCTGCAGCGCCAGACGCAGGGCGCTGTTGCCACGCGCATCCTTGGACACGCCGATGATGCGCCCGGGCATGGCGCGCTTGTACTCGTCGCGGCAGGCGAAATAGGCGGCATGCGGGCCACCGTAGCCCATCGGCACACCGAAGCGCTGCGCGCTGCCAAACACCACGTCGGCACCCAGCTCGCCCGGCGGGGTCAGCAGGATCAGGCTGAGGATATCGGCGGACACACAAGCCAGCGCCTGCTGGGCGTGCAGCTGGTCGATCAGCGGCTTGAGGTCGCGGATTTCACCGTAGGTGTCCGGGTACTGCAACAGGCCGCCGAACACCTGATGGTTGCCGAGGTTTTCCACCGCGTCGATCACCAGCTCGAAGCCGAAAGCATCAGCGCGGGTCTGCACCACGGAGATAGTTTGCGGGTG
>DATMWH010000253.1:0-13817 GCA_035562615.1 Pseudomonas sp.
TCCTTGAGCATGCCAACCACCACGCCGGCGTAGTCGTCCATGTCGTAGTTGATCGAGCTGGCGTTGCGCGAATGGGTGCCGTCGTAGTCGACACCGAGGCCGCCGCCGACGTCGATGTGATCGACCGGCAGGCCGAGGGCACGCAACTCGCCGTAATAGCGGATAGCTTCCTTGAAGCCGTGCTGGTAGTCCGCGAGATTGGCTATTTGCGAGCCCATGTGGAAGTGCAGCAGGCGGATGCCCTGGTCTAGTCCGGCGCCACGGAAACGCCCGATCACCGACAACAGCTGGGCCGCCGACAAGCCGAACTTGGACTTTTCGCCACCGGTATCGGCCCACTTGGAGGACGCCAGCGAGGACAGGCGCACGCGTAACCCCACCTGCGGCACCACCTTGAGTTCAGCGGCTTCATCGATCACCAGCTGCACTTCGGATTCTTTCTCGATGACGATAAACACATTGTGTCCAAGCTTCTGTCCGATCAGCGCCAGACGAATAAACTCGCGGTCCTTGTAACCGTTGCAGACGATGGTGCCGCCCTTCGGTGCCAGCGCCAGCACCGCCAGCAATTCAGGCTTGGAGCCGGCTTCCAGGCCGATGGAGACGTTCCGGGTGGCGATAATGTTCTCGATCACCGCCTCCTGCTGGTTGACCTTGATCGGGTACAGAGCGGTGTACTGGCTCTGGTACTCAAGCCGCGCGATGTTGGCATCGAAGGCGCCGGTGAGCTGACGCACGCGGTCTTGCAGAATGCCCGGGAAACGCACCAGCAGTGGCAGCGACAGACCGCTCTTGCGCAGTTCGGCCAGCTGCTCATAGAGGTCGATCGGAGCGCTCTTTGCACCGTTGGGTCGCACCTCGACCCGCCCCGCCTCATTGATGGCGAAGTAACCTGCGCCCCAGTGGCGAATGCCATAGACGCTGCGGCTGTCTGCAACCGTCCACTGGCTGCCATCGTCTTTGCGTGTGCGTCGTACCGGCATTGCGCTTCCCCCTTCAGAAATAATGCTGCGTCGCCCAGAAAACTATCGCTGCGCGCGCGGCGTTGCAGAGTGGGTTAGACGCATAGCGGCAACCCACCATCGATGCCACGGGCATCGCACTTGCCGGCCTGGCGGCCGGTTGGTGGGTAACGGCTGCTGGCCTAACCCACCCTACAGAATCACGCACTCAAACGCGCGCTTAACCGCCGGACTTCTTCGCGCGAAAGCCGCGGGCCGCCAGTTCCGCCAGCAACAGCTCGACATGATCACCCTGAATCTCGATCACCCCCTCCTTCAGCGCACCGCCACAGCCACAGCGCTTCTTGAGTGCCGAGGCCAACGCTGTCAGCTGATCGATCGGTAACGGCACGCCACTGATGGTGGTCACCGTCTTGCCGCCACGCCCCTTGCTTTCACGGCGCACCCGGGCAATCCCATCACCCTCGGGCAATGCCGTCTGCTTGCAGCTGCAGGCGGCCACCGGCTTGGCGCAATCCGGGCAAAGGCGTCCGGCATCGGTGGAATACACCAGACCACCCAAACCAGAGAATGAAGCGGTTTTCTTGACCAACGAGCGACCCTCGCGCAAACCAGAAAGCAGATCTGCCTGAACAGCTGCGGCGGCAGTTTAAAGGTAAAGAGCGGGGCTGCTAAGAGCGAAATTGCGCCATCAACCAGCAGATTGGCGACCTCGTTCGGCATCCCGCACAGAGCGAATGAAGATACTGCACAAACCAGACGAAACAGGCAGAGACCCGACTACTCCTGCGGCCTGATCACTGCCCGGTATTCGCCCTGTACAAGCGCAGCGCCACCAGCGAATCCGGGCAGAAGGGCTTGTGCTGAATGTCCCGCAGGACGTGTGCAAACGGCACAAACGCAGCCTCCAGCACCTCCTCCGGTTGCACACGCAAGGGCCGCTCGGAGCACGCGGAAAAAACTGCCGACCAGATACGGTTGTGCGGCGCATCGAAAAAGAACCGCCCGTGGTCTTGCAACTCGGCATCAGCTATCCCCAGCTCCTCCTCCAGCTCGCGCCGGGCACACTGCAGGTAGCTTTCATCGGCGCCAAGCATACCGCCGGCAGCCAAATCCCAGTACCCGGGATACACCGCCTTGCTCAGGGTGCGCCGGTGTACGCACAAGTCACCGGCGGCGTTGAACAGCAGAATGAAGGCAGCGCGGCCGATCAGTCCGCGCTCACGCAATTCGGCGCGCGGCAAGCTGCCAAGCACCTTGTCCTGCTCATCCACCCAGACGATCCGTTCGGCATCCGAGGCCGCCCGGTGCGCCGATTCCTGCGCGCTGATGGACATGCCTCAGCCCTGGGTGAGCAAGGTACGCAGATCAATGATCGCGGCGTTGGCGCGGGAAATGTAGTTGGCCATCACCAGCGAGTGATTGGCCAGCAGGCCGTAACCACTGCCATTGAGCACCATCGGGCTCCACAGCGGCTCCTGCGCAGCCTCCAGCTCACGAATGATCTGCCGCACGCTGACGGTAGCGTTCTTCTTCGCCAGCACATCGGCGAAATCCACTTCGATCGCACGCAACAGGTGTGACAATGCCCAGGCCTGACCCCGCGCCTCGTAGAACACGTTGTCGATCTGCAGCCACGGCGTTTCAACAATCTCTTCGCTGACCACCGGCGTCTGCCCGGCGGTGCTCGCCGAGTCGGTATTCAGGCGAACCCGGCCGACACTGGCGGACAAGCGCTGCGACAGCGAGCCCAGCCGGGTGGCGACATCGCCCAGCCAGTTGTTCAGGTTGTCCGCACGGGCATAGAACTGCGCGTTGGATTGCGCAGGATCAGCGAGTCTGGCCTGAAAGCGGTCCAGTGAGCGGATAGCGTCGCGGTACTCGGACTCACTGGCAGGCAAAGCCCAACTACGGTTGTCGAAGTTGAAGCGCGGCTCGGCCTTGGCCAGATCCGGGTCTTCGGTGGACTGCGACTGGGAGCGGGAAAAGTCCTTGCGCAGGGCGCGAGCCATATCACGCACCTGCACCAGCACGCCGTATTCCCAGCTCGGCATGTTGTCCAGCCACAGCCCCGGCGGCGCGATATCGTTGGAGAGATAACCACCATTTTTGTCCAGCAGGGTGCTGGCCACGGTCTTCAGGGTTTCCACGGTGGTGTAACCGGTAACCAGCGGGCGCTGCGCTTGCTCCGCCGCGCTGCGCGCATTCTGCTGAACCGGGAAAAACTCCGGCTCCTGACTCCAGAACCAGCCGACCAGCAGAGCCGCAAACAAATACAGCGCCAGCAGCACCGCCACCGTACGCCACAGGCCGCCAAAATAGCTTTTCGCCTCACCCACCGAGTCATCCACCGAAACGCGCACGTTCTCGACACGATTCTTCCAGTCCAGCATGGTCATGCTCCTTAGCGCAAAACATCAGTGAGGTCACTGTCGCACTATATACAGGCACGCGCCAATGATCAGCCGGCAGAACAACGCCGCAACAAAATCCCCGAAGACCGGCACGCTTTGATCCTGGCAGCTATTCTTGGCCAATCCATGCCAGCCAGCCGAGAGCACGCCCCATGATTGACAGCGAATCCGTTGACCGCGAACGGATCAAACAGCACTTCGCCCAGCGCGTCATTCATCAGGCCAACCAGGTTCTGGATGTCTGGCAGCGACTGCAATACGGTGAATGGAGCAGTACCAGTCTGAATGACCTGCGCCAGGCCAACCTGTTACTGCTGCGCCATGCTGAACGCTTCGAACAGCATCAGCATTGCCAGCTTTCCCGGCAGATTGCCGACTGCCTGCAAGCCATCGAGGGCAACAGCGGACAACTCAACAGCGAATTGATCGCGACGCTCAACCTGCTTCTGCGAACGCTTTCCGGCACCGGGTTGAGCCTCAGTCAGCCGGCAGAGGCGACCAGTTTGCCGCAACTGCGCAAGCCGGTTTATCTGGCCTTGCAGGATCATGCACGGGCGACCTATCTGGCACAGCAACTGCAATGCTTCGGCCTGTCGGCCTCGGCGTTTAACGACAGCAGCGCGTTCATCGAAGCCATGGCTGAGCGCGAGCCTGCCGCGATTGTCATGGATCTCGACTTTGGCGGCCCGGACCAGGGGCTGCAGCTGGCGGCTGAAATGCAGCAGGTGATGGACGCCCCCTTGCCGCTGGTATTCTGCAGCAGCGACTGCGCCGACAGCCGCACCCGGTTGCTGGCCGCGCAAGCGGGTGGAAAGGATTTGCTGATCGGCAGCCTGGATGCCTCCAGCCTGATCGAGCGGATAGAAAGTCTCTCCAGAACCGCCGACTATGAACCCTTCAAAGTGCTGATCATCGACTCGGAGCAAACCCGCGACCGGCAGATTGCCCCCCTGCTGAACAGCGCCGGAATCATTACCGCGACCCTCAGTGAGCCCGTCGCAGCAATGGATGCACTGACCGACTTCCAACCGGATCTGCTGATTCTCGACATGGATATGCCGGCCTGCAGCGGACCTGATCTGGCACGGGCGATTCGCTTCAATGATCAGTATCTGAATCTGCCACTGCTTTATCTTTCCGAACGCGATGATCTCGACCACCTGATTGCTGCCCTCAGCGAGGGCGATGATGATTTCCTCGCCAAGCCGGTGCAGCCAGGCCCGCTGATTGCCATTGTGCGCAACCGTATTGCCCATGCGCGCAATCTGAGGTCACGCATCGTGCGCGATCCGCTCACCGGGCTGTTCAACCACACGCACACCCTTTACCTGCTTGAACAGGAGCAACTGCGCGCGCAGCGCAGCGGTCTGCCCCTGAGTTTTGCCGTACTCGACATCGATCACTTCAAGGTCGCCAACGACACCCACGGTTATCCACTGGGTGACCGGGTCATCAAGAGTCTGGCGCTGTTTCTCAAACGGCGGCTGCGCAAGTCTGACCATATAGGCCGGCTTGGCGGGGAAGAAATTGCGGTGATCCTGCCCGACACCGATATCGCCAACGCCTGCAAGGTGCTCGATGACATTCGCAGCCGCTTTGCCGAGATCAACTTCTCCAGCGACGGGCCGGCCCTGCTTTTTACCTTCAGTTGCGGCATTGCCGACCTGCAGGAAAACATGGAGGTCAAGGAGCTGGCCAGATCTGCCGATGATGCGCTGTGGAATGCCAAAAATGCCGGGCGCAACCGGGTCATCTGCAGTATCGCGCAAGAGCACTGAGTCACCAGCCAGCCGACAGGCATGCGGCCGGCCAGCCTGACAGGACGAAAATAGCGGTTTGGCCCGCCGGTCTGACACAAGTGCTTGCAGGCTGGGAACTGCAGTGCTGCGCTGGCTCCGCTATGATGCGCACTGCCCACCCGTCCCGAGATTCATCATGCGCCGCCTGCTGCCTCTGCTTGTCCTGTTGTTCAGCCTGCCTCTGTACGCGGGAATCTTCGATCAGAAGCCAAGCACGATTCCGGGCTTTTCATTGAACAACAGCAGCGATTTTCTGCCGGTCGGCGAAGCCTTCAAACTCAGTCTGATCGATCGTACAGACGACCAAATACAGCTGCGCTTTGTCAACGCCGAGGGCTACTACCTTTATCGCCATCGCTTCGCGGTCAAAAGCGAACCTGCCACTGCGGCGCTGGGCGATCTGCAGCTGCCCGCAGGTGTGCTCAAACAGGATGAATATTTCGGTGAGGTCGAAGTCTTTTACGGCATCCTTGACCTGACTATTCCACTGAAACAGCCACATGCAGCCCCCTTCAACCTGCTGGTGACCTTTCAGGGCTGCGCCGACAAGGGCCTGTGTTATCCACCGGAAACGCTAAGACTGGCGATTCCCGGAACAGCCTCCGGCACGATGGAAAAGCCCCCCGAAGCACTGCCCGAAGCAGCAACACAAGGGCTGGCCTGGCATGAACTGCTGCTGTTTTTCCTGGCCGGACTGGGACTCACTTTTACCCCCTGCGTACTGCCAATGCTGCCCATCCTCTCTGGCGTAGTCTTGCGTGGACAGGTTGGCGGGATGCGCGGATTCACCCTGGCGCTGGCCTATGTATTACCGATGGCCGCGTGCTTCGCCCTGCTTGGCGCGCTGATGGGCATTTTCGGGGCGGAGCTGAATTTGCAGGCGCGCCTGCAATCGCCGTGGATACTGGTGCCCTTTGCAATCTTTTTTGCTGTATTTGCACTGGCCATGTTTGGCCTCTACGAATTGCGCCTGCCGCATTTCATCAGCGATCCGCTGGACCGACTGGCCAGCAAAACCCGTGGCGGCTCCTTGTGGGGCGCGGCTGCACTCGGGGTGGTTTCCAGCTTGCTGGTCTCGCCCTGCGTATCAGCACCACTGGCCGGTGCACTGTTGTACATCAGCAGCAGCGGCGATGCGTGGGGGGGCGGCCTGAAACTGTTCAGCCTAGGACTCGGCATGGGCACCCCACTGGTGCTGTTCGCTACCGGCGGCGGCGCGCTTTTGCCCAAAAGCGGTACCTGGATGGTCGGCGTACGCAATGCATTTGGCGTCATGCTGCTGGCGGTGGCTATCTGGCTGCTGGAGCGGGTACTGCCTGGCCCGCTGAGCCTTGCCCTTTGGGGGTTGTTGGCCGCCGGCGTGGCGCTGAGTCTGGGTACGCTGGAATTCACCCGCAAAAACCCCTGGCAAAAAATATTGCAGCTGCTTGGCCTGATCTTGCTCACCTATGCCATGGCCAGCTGGGTCGGCGCCCTGCGCGGAGCATCTGACCCGTTGCGGCCCCTGCAGATGCACAGCCCTGCCTCTACCCAAGCCGCTGAAAAAAATACTGAACTCTGGACTACTCTTGAGCAACCCGCAGCCGTCGCAGCCGCCTTGCAAGAGGCCAAAGCTGCCGGAATGCCGGCACTGCTGGATGTCTATGCCGACTGGTGCATCAGCTGCAAAGTGATCGAACGCGAAGTGCTGCCATCCGAAATCGTCAGCCGCCAACTGGGCAACTTCCGCCTGATTCGCTTCGATATGACCGCCAGCACTGCCGAACAACGGGCACTACTGGATAGTTACCAGCTGTTTGGCCCGCCGGCTATTCTGCTGTTCTCCGCCAGCGGGCAGGAACAGCTGGATTTGCGCAGTATTGGCGAGACAACTGCGGAAGAACTGGCCAAACGACTGGAGACAGCACTGTCACGGGAACGCCAAGGCAATCAATAAATTGAAGCAATAAAGCAGACATCTTGCAGGCTTTGTCAGGCAACTGGACAGTTTCCAGCGCAATCCGGCATAGTCTTTACCAATCAAAATAAAGAACTGCCCTTCTAATAAGGAAAACCGGCATGGCCACCCTACTGGTGTTGCATGGCCCGAACCTGAACCTGCTGGGTTTGCGCGAGCCCGGCGTTTACGGCGCCACCACCCTTGAACAAATCAATCTGGACCTCGAGCAGCGTGCGCGCGAAGCAGGCCACCACCTGCTGCACCTGCAGAGCAATGCCGAATACGAGCTGATTGAGCGTATACACGCTGCCCGCAGCGAAGGCGTCGACTTTATCCTGATCAATCCGGCGGCTTTTACCCACACCAGCGTGGCATTACGTGACGCATTGCTGGCAGTGAGCATCCCATTCATCGAAGTTCACCTGTCCAACGTGCACAAACGGGAATCTTTCCGGCATCACTCCTATTTTTCGGATGTTGCAGTGGGCGTGATCTGCGGCCTTGGCGCCTGCGGTTACCGCCTGGCACTGGAAGCGGCCCTGGAACAACTTTCGGCCAAAAGTGGCTAAACCCTGACGATCTTGACCTCAACGAACGGGAGTCGAAGCAAACATGGATATTCGTAAAGTCAAAAAACTGATCGAACTGCTGGAAGAATCCGGCATCGACGAGCTGGAAATTCGCGAAGGCGAAGAATCCGTTCGCATCAGCCGCCACGCCAAGCAGACAGTGGCCGCCCAGCCCGTGTATGCCGCCGCCCCCGCACCGGTTGCGGCACCTGCTGCAGCTCCGGTAATGACCGCCACTCCTGCAGTGCCGCAGTTGAACGGGCATGTGGTGCGCTCGCCGATGGTCGGCACCTTCTATCGCGCGTCCTCGCCCACCTCTGGCAACTTTGCCGAGGTCGGCCAGAGCGTGAAGAAAGGCGACATTCTGTGCATCGTTGAAGCAATGAAGATGATGAACCACATCGAAGCCGAAGCCAGCGGCGTGATCGAGTCCATCCTTGCCGAAAACGGTCAGCCGGTTGAATTCGACCAGCCGCTGTTCACCATCGTTTGAAACGCGGGGAACCTGCGATGCTGAAGAAAGTCCTTATCGCCAACCGTGGCGAGATCGCTCTGCGCATCCTGCGCGCCTGCAAGGAGCTGGGCATCAAGACCGTGGCCGTGCACTCGACCGCCGACCGCGACCTGATGCACCTGAGCCTGGCTGACGAGTCGGTGTGCATTGGCCCGGCCCCTGGCGCGCTGTCCTACCTGAACATTCCGGCGATCATTTCAGCGGCGGAAGTCACCGGAGCCAATGGCATACACCCGGGTTACGGCTTTCTCGCCGAAAACGCCGACTTTGCCGAACAGATCGAACAATCCGGATTCGCCTTTATTGGGCCGAATGCGGAAACCATCCGCCTGATGGGTGACAAGGTGTGTGCCAAAGCCGCGATGATCAAGGCCGGCGTGCCTACAGTTCCGGGCTCCGACGGCCCGTTACCGGAAGACGAAGAAACAGCGCTGGCGATTGCCCGTGAAGTCGGTTATCCGGTGATCATCAAGGCCGCCGGCGGTGGCGGCGGACGCGGCATGCGCGTGGTGCTCAAGGAAGAGGACCTGATCAGTTCGGCCAAACTGACGCGTACCGAGGCAGAAGCGGCTTTCGGCAATGGCATGGTCTATCTGGAAAAATTCCTGATGAACCCGCGCCACGTCGAGGTTCAGGTACTGTCCGACGGCCAGGGGCATGCGATCCACCTGGGCGATCGTGACTGCTCGCTGCAGCGCCGCCATCAGAAGGTGCTAGAAGAAGCACCGGCGCCGGACATCAACCCAAAATCCCGCGAGGAAGTCCTCAAGCGCTGCGTCGATGCCTGCATCGACATCAACTACCGCGGCGCCGGCACTTTCGAGTTTCTTTATGAAGATGGCAATTTCTACTTCATCGAGATGAATACCCGTGTTCAGGTCGAACACCCGGTTACCGAAATGGTTACCGGCATCGATATCGTCAAGGAAATGCTCAGCATCGCTTCCGGCAATCCGCTGTCGTACACACAGGATGACGTGGTGATTCGCGGGCATGCCTTTGAATGCCGGATCAATGCCGAAGACCCCAAGACCTTCATGCCCTGCCCGGGCAAGATCAGTCACTTCCACGCCCCCGGCGGAAACGGCGTGCGGGTCGACTCACACATCTACAGCGGCTACAGCGTCCCGCCGAATTACGATTCGCTGATCGGCAAACTGATCACTTACGGCAAGGATCGGGACGAAGCGCTGGCGCGGATGCGCAATGCACTGGACGAGGTAGTGGTAGACGGCATCAAGACCAACATTCCCCTGCACCGTGACCTGGTGGTCGACAAGGGTTTCTGCAAGGGTGGCGTGAATATCCACTATCTGGAAAAGAAACTGGGTATGGACAAGCACTAAGCCGACTGCGCTGATTGCTCAAAGGGCTGCCATCTGGCGGCCCTTTTTGCTCCGGCACCCGCCACTCAAGTAAGCTTGCGCGCCGCGCTGACCGCAAAATCGCCAGCCCCCACTCAAAAGCGCTATTCAAAGAGGTTTCCAGATGCCCTGGTTGCAAGTTCGTCTCGCCATCACTCCCGAGCAGGCGGAAACCTATGAAGATGCCCTGCTGTCGGTGGGCGCCGTCTCGGTCACGTTTATGGATGCCGAAGACCAGCCGATCTTCGAACCGGATCTGGGCACCACGCCGCTGTGGTCGCATACCCATCTGCTGGCCCTTTTTGAAGCCGACGCCGACTTCGACAATCTGGCGGCCCACCTGGAGCTGATCACTGGCGCGGCGATGCCAGAGCACCAGATCGAACGGATAGAGGATCAGGACTGGGAACGCAGCTGGATGGATAACTTCAAACCCATGCGCTTTGGTCAGCGCCTGTGGATCGTGCCCAGCTGGCATGCGGCTCCTGATGCCAGCGCGGTGAATCTGCTGCTTGATCCGGGACTCGCCTTCGGCACCGGCACTCACCCGACGACTGCGCTCTGCCTGCAATGGCTGGACGGCCAGCCACTGGAAGGCTGCACAGTGCTGGATTTCGGTTGCGGCTCCGGCATTCTGGCCATTGCCGCACTCCTGCTGGGTGCGCGCCAGGCCATTGGCACCGATATTGATCCGCAAGCGCTCGAAGCATCCCGGGATAACGCAGGGCGCAACGGCCTGGCTGATGAACAGTTCGACCTGTACATGCCCGCCGACCTGCCAGCCGAACCGGCGGACGTGGTGGTAGCCAACATCCTCGCCGGCCCACTGGTGGCCCTCTGCGGCCAGATTACCAGTCTGGTCAAACCCGGCGGGCGTCTGGCGCTCTCCGGAATTCTCGCCGAACAGGCTGAAGAAGTGCGCGCCGCCTACAGTCAGGCCTTTGAACTGGATCCAACGGCTGAACAGGATGGCTGGATCCGGATCAGCGGCAAGCGTCGCTATTGATCTGGCCTGTTAATGCCTTGATTTTCGTAGGTTGGGTTAGGCCAACGGCCGTAACCCAACAACCGGACGAAGGGGATGCCATTGGCATCGATGGTGGATTACGCCGCTAGCGGCTAACCCTCCCTACAAACTCCAGCTGATAGTTCAAACTTCAGCGGGCCTGATCAATAGTCATGCGCTTTCCGTTAAACTGGCGCCTCGTTTTGCACGGACCCTCGCATGACCGATAGTTTCGTCACCCAGTGCCCCCATTGCCGCACCAGTTTTCGCGTCAGCACCAGCCAGTTGTCGGCGGCGCATGGCGCAGTGCGTTGCGGTGCCTGCCTGCATGTGTTCAATGCCACGCAACACTTGCTGGACAAAACCAAGGCTCACTCGGTCATCCCTCCCACACCGGTCGCAACAGCCACACAGGTGGCCGACCTGCCTGCCGCAGCGGAAAGTGCACCCGTTACGCGCAAGGACCCGCTCGACACGGTGTGGATCCATGACGACCTCGACCTCGACAGCCTTGACCTCGATGAAGAACTGGCCCGTCTGGAACAGGAAGAACAACAACGCGCGCGCGCCTTCATCCCCTTTGAAGCCAAAACCGTGCAGGCCAGACCAGTGCCTGCAGCCCCTGCAGATGAGCGCTGGGCCGAACAGCTGATCGAAGAATCCCAGCCCGCCACAGGACGCCCGACCGAAGAAGCAAGCCGCGACATACCCGGACCACAAGCGCTCGCCGAACCGGTGGACGGCAGCGATACGGCAATAATTGCCGACGACGAGGCCACGCAGCAGCCCGAGGCATTCGAATCCCGGGCAGTGGTCGAAGAAATCGAGCTGACCGCCGCCGAGACTGAATCACATTCAGCCTCGGCCTTGCACCGTCATGAAAATCTCTTTGAACTCAATCAGGACCCGTTGCAACTTGACTGGCAACCACCCCGCAAGCCCTGGGGACGCTGGCTCGGCTGGGGCTCGCTGAATCTGCTGGCCGTGGCGGCTCTGGTCACCCAATGGTCGCTCTACAATTTTGAAGAACTGGCGCGGCAGGACAAATACCGCCCATGGTTTGAGGCAGTCTGCCCACATTTTGGCTGCACCCTGCCGTCCAAGGTTGATATCAGCCTGATCAAAAGCAGCAATCTGGTGGTCAGAAGCCATCCGGAATTTGCCGGCGCATTGGTGGTGGATGCCATCCTGTACAACCGTGCCAGCTTCTCGCAACCGTTCCCGCTGCTTGAACTGCGGTTCTCCGACATTGACAACCGGCTACTCGCCAATCGCCGCTTCAAACCCAGCGAGTACGTGGCTGGCGAACTGTCCGGACAGAGCGAAATGCCGCCGCAGACGCCCATTCGCATCTCGCTCGACATCCTTGATCCCGGTCAGGATGCGGTCAATTACAGCCTGAGCTTTCAGTCCCCGGAATAAGTACCAGGTGGTTGTTGAGTCCTGCCTGATCGGCCACAAAACCGCTGATCCGCCGACCCGCCAAAACCCTGCAACTGATCATAATTTATCCAGATCAGTCTTTATCCTGACTTGCCGAACGGGTATCATCGCCACCCTTTTCCGCTCCCCAACCACTCCGAAACCAGGCCAAACAGGCAGGGAAGAATCATGTCGGCGGTACAGATTGGCCCCTACACGCTGCCCAACCAGCTGATCCTCGCGCCGATGGCCGGGGTGACTGACCAGCCCTTTCGTCAGCTGTGCAAGCGCATGGGCGCGGCGATGGTGGTGTCGGAAATGCTCAGCAGCGATATGCGCCTGTGGAACAGCCGCAAGTCCAGGCTGCGCCTGGTGCACGCCAGTGATGCCGAACCGCGCTCGGTGCAGATTGCCGGGGCCGACCCGCAGATGCTCGCCGAAGCGGCTCAGGCCAATGTCCTGATGGGTGCGCAGATCATCGACATCAACATGGGCTGTCCGGCCAAGAAAGTCTGCAACAAGGCCGCAGGCTCAGCGTTGATGAAAGACGAGCGGCTGGTTGCACAGATTCTTGAAGCCGTGGTCGCGGCGGTCGACGTACCGGTCACCCTGAAAATCCGCACTGGCTGGGACCGGCAGAACAAGAACGGCCTGAGCATTGCGCGCATCGCCGAGCAGTCGGGAATTCAGGCGCTGGCGGTACATGGCCGCACGCGCACCGACCTGTATAGCGGGGACGCTGAGTACGACACCATCGCCACTATCAAGCATGGCGTCAGCATCCCGGTGTTTGCCAATGGCGACATCAGCTCACCGGAAAAAGCCCGCGACGTGCTACGCCATACCGGCGCCGATGCCCTTCTGATCGGCCGGGCAGCGCAGGGAAGACCGTGGATATTCCGCGAGATCAATTATTTCCTGAGCCATGGCCGCCATATGCCAGCGCCAGGACTGGCGGAAATCGAACAAATCCTGCTCGAACACGTGCTCGCATTGCACAGCTTCTACGGCGCGATCATGGGTGTACGTATCGCCCGCAAGCATGTCGGTTGGTATCTCGCCACGTTGCCAGGTGCACGTGAATACCGCAGCCGCTTCAATCAGCTGGAAACAGCCGACGCCCAGACAGCCAGCATCCGGCAATTTTTTCTCGAACAATACAACCCGCAACATCAGGTAGTCGCATGACGTCGATGACCGAGCAATTCATACATAAGAACTTTTTTGATGGGACTATACCCGTGAGTGACGATCTGGAACTGCAACCGCACAGCGCAACCACCAGCCACGAGGGGCAGACCCTGCGCGGCAGCGTGACCAAGTCACTGCGCGACTACTTTGCCAATCTGGAAGGCGCTTCAGTCTCAGACCTCTACAATCTGGTGCTCTCGGAAGTCGAAGCCCCGCTGCTGGAAAGCGTGATGGACTTCGTCAAGGGCAACCAGACCAAGGCCTCTGAAATGCTCGGCCTGAATCGCGGCACCCTGCGCAAGAAGCTCAAGCAGTACGACCTGCTGTAATTTTCTTCCCGGCAAAAAGGGCGGCATTGCCGCCCTTTTTGCTCTGATTCCCAAGCTCTGATGGACACCCTCATGAACGACCAAACGACTCGCCTCCCCGTTCGCCGCGCGCTGATCAGCGTCTCCGACAAAACCGGCATCCTCGAGTTCGCCCGCGAACTGGTAAGCCTTGGCGTGGAAATTCTCTCCACCGGCGGCACCTTCAAGCTGCTGCAGGACAATGGCGTACCCGCGGTCGAAGTGGCCGATTACACCGGTTTTGCGGAAATGATGGACGGCCGGGTGAAGACCCTGCACCCGAAAATCCA
>DATMWH010000254.1:0-12175 GCA_035562615.1 Pseudomonas sp.
CTTTTTACATCCACCACAGCATCGCTCGGTGGATCGATGAAACGCGATCCACCCTACGACTCAACCCATCCTACGCATTCGCTGCAACGCATGAGGAATACCGGATGTCTGCTCTACCGATCTGCGAAGACCTGCTGCTCACGCTCGACGCGGGCGTGCTTTACGTCACCCTCAACCGCCCGGACAGCCGCAACGCCATGAGCCTGAAAATGGTCCATGAACTGCGGGCGGTGTTTGCCCACCTGCACACGCAGCCGCAGCTACGTGCACTGGTGTTGCGCGGTGCCGGCGGGCATTTCTGCGCGGGCGGCGACATCAAGGACATGGCCGGTGCGCGCAGCAAAGGCATCGAGGCTTTCCGCGAGCTGAACCGCGCGTTTGGCAGCATGCTCGAAGAAGCCCAGCAGATTCCGCAGGTGCTGGTGGCGGTGCTCGAAGGTGCGGTCTTGGGCGGCGGCTTTGGTCTGGCCTGTGTCTCCGACATTGCCATCGCCAGTAGCGAGGCCAAGTTCGGCTTGCCGGAAACCACGCTGGGCATCCTGCCGGCGCAGATCGCGCCGTTCGTGGTCAAGCGCATCGGCCTGACCCAGGCACGGCGGCTGGCCCTCACCGCCGCCCGTTTCAATGGTGCGGAGGCAGAGCATCTGGGTCTGGTGCATTTCAGTGAGGCGGATACGGAGGCTGTCGAAACCCGCCTGCAACAGGTGTTAAGCCAGGTCCGCCAATGCGCACCGCAGGCCAATGCACAGACCAAGGCGCTGCTGCTGGCCACCGAAACGGAACCCTTGAGCAGCTTGCTGGACCGTGCCGCGGAGCAATTCGCCCATGCCGTGACCGGGCCGGAAGGTGCTGAAGGCACCATGGCCTTTGTACAAAAACGCCCGGCCAGCTGGGCGCAGTGATGACGCCCCTCTCCCTAACCCTCTCCCCAAAGGGGCGAGGGAAAAATTTGAGTAGCCCGGATGCTTTCCGGAACATGACAACCCCGGATTGCATCCGGGCTACGAACAACAGGAGCAACCCATGCCCGCCTTCAACAAGATTCTGATCGCCAACCGTGGCGAGATTGCCTGCCGGGTGATGCGGACCGCCAAGGAGCTTGGCTACCGCACCGTGGCGGTGTATTCCGAGGCTGACGCCGCTGCGCGCCATGTGCAGGTGGCTGACGAAGCGGTGTGCATTGGCCCGGCGCAGGTCAATCAGTCCTACCTGGTGATCGACAACATCATCGCCGCCGCGCAAAAAACCGGCGCCGATGCCATTCACCCCGGCTACGGCTTCCTGTCCGAGAACGCCGACTTTGCCCGCGCCTGTGAAGCCGCCGGCATCCTGTTCATCGGCCCGACCGTGGAAGCCATCCACCTGATGGGCAGCAAGCGCCTGTCGAAAATCGCCATGCTCGAAGCCAAGGTGCCGTGCATTCCCGGCTATGAAGGTGCCGAGCAGGACGATGACACGCTGATCCGCGAAGCCGCGCGTATCGGCTACCCGCTGATGATCAAGGCCAGCGCCGGCGGCGGTGGCCGCGGCATGCGTCTGGTGCATGAGGCCAGCGAACTGACCACACAGATCCGCACCGCCCGCTCCGAAGCACAGAATGCGTTTGGCTCCGGCGAGCTGATCCTCGAACGCGCGGTGATCAAGCCGCGCCACGTGGAAATCCAGGTGTTCGGCGACCAGCACGGCAACATCGTTTATCTGGGTGAACGCGATTGCTCGGTACAGCGTCGTCACCAGAAAGTCGTGGAAGAAGCGCCTTGCCCGGTAATGACACCCGAGCTGCGCAAGGCCATGGGCGAAGCCGCGGTCAAAGCCGCCGCCTCGGTGAATTACGTGGGCGCCGGCACCGTGGAATTTCTGCTGGATCAGAGCGGTGAGTTCTTCTTCCTGGAGATGAACACCCGCCTGCAGGTGGAGCACCCGGTGACTGAACTGATCACCGGTCAGGATCTGGTGGCCTGGCAGTTCCGTGCAGCCGAAGGTCATCCGCTGCCGCTTACGCAGGACCAGATCCAGCTCAACGGCCATGCCATGGAAGTGCGTCTGTACGCTGAAGATTCGGCGAAGAACTTCCTGCCGCAAACCGGTCAGGTGCTGCGCTGGGAACCGGAATTGCTGGACGGCGTGCGTATCGATCATGGTCTGGTTGAAGGCCAGGACGTCACCCCGTTCTATGACCCGATGCTGGCCAAGGTGATCGCTTACGGCGCCACCCGCGATGAAGCCCGGCGCAAGCTGGTGCGCGCGGTCGAGGAATGCGTATTGCTGGGCGTCAATGGCAACCAGCGCTTTCTCGCCAACCTGCTCAAGCACCCGGAATTTGCGGCAGGCAATGCCACCACCGCGTTCATTGGCGAGCACTTCACCGACGATCCGAGCCTGAGCCCGCAACTGCCCGGCGCCAGCGAACTGGCGATAGCCGCCGCCCTGCTCTATCAGGAATCGGCCAACAGCCGCGCCCATCAGCGCGAACTGGCGGGCTGGCGCAGTGCCGGCAGCGCGCCGTGGAGCTTCACCCTCAAACAGGGCGAGCAGAAATTCACCGTCGAGCTGGACGTAGTGGCGGCCGGCAGTCAGCCAAAGCTGCAGGCCTGCATTGGCGAGACCAAAGTCGATCTGCAATTGCTGTCCAGCGATGGTCGTTGGTTGACCCTGCAACTCGACGGTATCCGCCGCCGCATGGCCTACCACCATGACGGGGAAAAACTCTGGTTATACGGTCCTTTCGGCAATCTGGAACTGCTCGATGTAACCCACGAGCCGGCCGGCGGCCAGAACGCTGCCAGTTCGGGCACTGTTAAAGCACCCATGGATGGTGCCATCGTCGACGTGCTGGTCAGCGAAGGCGAGCGTGTCAGCAAGGGCCAGCTGCTGGTGGTGCTCGAAGCCATGAAAATGGAGCACCCGATGAAAGCCGGTGTCGACGGCACTGTGCGTCGCATCGGCATCAGCAAAGGTGATCAAGTGAAGAACCGTCAGGTGCTGGTGGAAATCGAAGCCGATCTGGCCTGAACGACCTGATGCTGTAGGAGCCAGCTTGCTGGCGATCTGATCGCCAGCAAGCTGGCTCCTACAGATAACCCGAGCGAAGCGTAATAGACCCCGGAGTACGCCCCATGTCACTGCAACACAAAACCATTTTCATCACTGGCGCCAGCCGCGGCATTGGCCGCGAGATCGCCCTGCGTGCCGCCAGAGACGGCGCCAATATCGTCATCGCCGCCAAGAGTGCCGAGGCCCACGCCAAACTGCCGGGCACCATCCATTCGGTAGCCGCCGAAGTCGAAGCTGCGGGCGGTAAAGCGCTGGCCTTGCAACTCGACGTGCGTGACGAAAGCGCGGTGAAAGTGGCAATGGCCAAGGCCGCCGAGCATTTTGGCGGTATCGACGCGGTAGTGAACAACGCCGGCGCGATCAATCTGGTCGGTGTGGCCCAGCTCGAACCCAAGCGCTACGACCTGATGTTCCAGATCAACACCCGCGCGGTGATGGTCTGTAGCCAGGCAGCACTGCCCTACCTGAAAGCCAGCAAGGGCCACATCCTCAGCCTGTCGCCACCGCTGAACATGGACCCGAAATGGTTCGCCCAGTACGGCCCGTACACCACCACCAAGTACGGCATGAGCATGCTTACCCTGGGCATGGATCAGGAGTTTCAGCGCTTCGGTATCAGCGTCAACAGCCTGTGGCCACGGACGTTGATCGCCACGGCTGCGATCGAGATGCAGATGGGCGGCAAACAGGTATTCAAGCATGCGCGCAGCCCGGCAATCATGGCCGATGCGGCCTGTGCCATTCTCGACAGCAGCGAGCGCAGTATCAGCGGGCGTCTGCTGATCGATGAAGACTTTCTGCGCGAACAAGGCCAGAGCGAATTCGAGCATTACCGCTATGAGCAAAGCGATGCCCGCCTGGAGAACGACCTGTACGTCGAGTAGCGTTGCGCGCTACTCCATGTGCTGCACAGGCAACGCCCGACCATCCTGGACGCGCGTCAGAAAAACGGCATTGGAGCCCTGATGGTTGGTTGGCGAAAACGCAACCGGGAAACCACCAAGGTCGACAGTCAGGGTTTGCAGTGCTTTAACCAGCGCCTTACGGGTCGGCTCAGGGCCCGCCTTGCGTAAAGCCTCGCTGAAGACCCAGGCATCGACATAGCCCTCCAGTGAGCCATAGCCAATGTCTGCAGGCGCAATATCGAGCAGATACTGCTGAATGATTGGCAATGCGCGATTGTAGGGTGAAGGTACAACCTGGGTAATGTACACGCCTTCGGCATCGGCACCGCCGGCGCTGATGAAGTTCTCGGTGCCGATAAAGGACACTGTGACAAATCGCGCATTCAGACCTATGGCGCGCGCCTGCTTAACGGCGGCGGCCAGTTGCATGTAGGTGCCAACAAACACGATGGCCTGCGGCTCGGCGCTTTTCAGTGCCTGGACTGCAGGCATCACATCCAGCGAGTTACGCTTGATTCGCGCCGCATGCTGTATATGCAGGTCGCGGCCATACAATGCCCCGGCCAACCCGCCTTTGACTGTCTCACCAAATGAGTCGTCCTGCATGAGAATGGCAATCTTGCGCATACCCAGATCGTTGGTCAGGTGCTCAACGATTGCCTCGGTTTCATCGTAGTAAGAGGCCCGCACAGTGAAGACCGATTCGCGCACAGGCGTACGCAAAAACTCGGCGCCGGTGAAGGGGAACAAATAGGGAACCTGCGCATCCAGCGCAATCGGCAGAGCGGCACGGGAAGTGGGTGTACCGACATAGCCAAGCAAGGCAAACACCCCGTCTTGCTCAATCAACTCATGAGTCACTGCCGCAGTACGGGCAGGCTCATAGCCATCATCCTTGAGGATCAGGCTGATCTTGCGGCCATGGATCCCCCCCGTCGCATTGACTCTCGAAAAATAGGCCTGCGCCCCGGCAGAGACGCCTGCGCCAATCCCGCTGGCGGGGCCTGTCTGGGCATTGGCCATGCCCAGCAGAACCTGATTGGCGCTTATGCCAGGCTCGGCCATCAGCATGCTGTTCAACATCAGACTGAGCAGACCGGCAAGCAACGCCAATCGCAGGCAGCGCAATGGCTGCGGCACCTTGCGAGCCAATCGGGACGCTATTGAAATACTTGAATTGATTTGCACTGTCTGAAACTCAACCGTCTTGATGTTCTGGCTTTGACCAGCTAATCAGTTGCGTTAATAACGCGTAGGCAATCTGCGATCTTTCTTCAACCATAGCTCAAAACAGTCGGACTGAAATTTGCCAAAAAACGCTTAGACGACGCTCAAACAATCCGCCACGGCGGATTCAGACGGTTCGCCCCGGCAAAGAACAGACACAGCGGATTGCCATCCGGATCTTCCAGATAAGCTTCACGCCATAACCATGGCTGATCAGTCGGCAACTGGCTGAACCGCACGCCCTGGACCTGCAGGTCTGATACCACTTGGTCCAGATCAGCACATTCGAAGTAAATCAGCGTCTGCGACGGCAGCACCTGATCGACCCTGTTCAGCGAAAAACTGGCCTGCCCATCCGGGCAACAAAAGCGCGCATAGTCAGGCAGGCTCTCAACGATCAACTGCAGGCCCAGACGCTGGTAAAAGCCAATCGAACGAGCAACATCGGTAACGCCGACGGTGACCTGATTAAGATTCATGCTGGAATGCTCTGCTCACCGTGCATGGGTATTTGGGTAGGGAAAGGTAACGATGATTCATTTGCCCAACACGAGAGCGAATATCCAAACAGAGGGGCCGGCGACGTTAACCGGATATGACGCGCTGCCGCCAGGCGCGGTTCAATGCTTGAACTGCAACTGCAGCTCAGCGCCATCAACCGACTTTGCATAATCATCCTTGATCTGCTCGTTCAGCAACAACCGTCCGTTGAGCTGGAATTTACTCTGCGGCTTGGGCTTTTCAAGAAATAACGGTGGCAACAAGGGCTCGGGATTTTTCACCTCAAACGGCTCTCCCAGGCGCAACTCATCAATCAACGCCTGCGGCACACTCAAGTCAATCGGAGCGGCTGGCAAGCTGGGCAATGGCTGCGGAGCAGCCTTCTTGGCAGGCACCGCAGCAGGAACTGGCGCAGCAGGGGTGATCACCGGTTCCGGCACTACTGCCGGCTGCTCAAGGGTTGCAGACTCCGCAGGCGCTGCGCTACTGAGCGGCTGATCATCGCCACAGGCGGCCAGCAAGGCCGCGACCGCCACAGCAAAAACATGTAGTTTCATTCAAGCCGGCCCTGGCAGAAAGCAGGCATTAGCGCGCGGGCCCCATTTGTCCGTTCTGGTCAGAAAAGACAATCTCGACCCGGCGATTCTGCGCGCGGCCACGGGTCGATGCGTTATCGGCCACCGGATACGCCTCACCGAAGCCCTGAACGGTTATGCGCTGGCTATCCACTCCCAGATCGACCAACACATCGGCAATCGACTGCGCCCGCTCGATCGACAGCTGAAGGTTATCGGCCTCCTCACCCATATTGTCGCTATAGCCTTCTACGCGAATCACCCGCTTGGGGTTGAGTTGCAGGAACTGCACCAATTTGAGAACCGTGCGATTGGCGGCCGGAGTCAGATTGGCACTGCCACCGGAGAACAGCACATCGTTCATGGTCATCACCAGGCCACGCTCGGTTTCGCTGCTGTCCAGACTGACCAGTTGTTCCTCTGCCCATTCCCTGCGCTGCTGCACGGTCAGCAACTTGGCCTCACGCAAGGTCAACTGCAGGCTCTGCAACTGCAACGCAAGCTTCTCTTCCTGCTCCCTTTTCTGCGCCAGCAGGCTGCCCTGCATGGCAATCTCGCTGTAGCGCTGGCTCAGGTAGGCATAGTGCTCAACATCGCTGGCGCTGCCCCAGTAAGTCGACAGTTGCTCGGCACGAGCCAGTGATTCGCCTGCGCGGATCACTTCTTTGGGTGCTGCGCGCAGGGCTTGCGGGTCTTCTTTGACCGCCTGAAAACTGGACCTTGCGTTATCCAGCGCCTGATTGCTGGCCTGCTGACTACTGCATCCGGCTAATAGGGCAACACCCAGACAGGTAATCAATCGCTTCGACAGACTCATTGTTGCGCTCCCAACTGCTTGCGCAATCTGGCAATTTTCAACTGCAGTGCGCTGATCTGGGCATCGCTTTTGGCCACCAGCACCTTGGCTTCTGCCAGGCGGGCATCCAGCTCCGCCGCCTCGGCGAGAATCCGTGCACGCTTGTAGTCATGCTCGGTCATGTTTTTCTGGGCCAGTGCCAGATTGTCCTGAGCCTGCCGCATCTCGCTGAGCTGACTGTCAGCACCGACCGAAGCGGCCTGCGCCACTACCTGTTCCGTCAACTGCAACTGGGCGACGGGGGCCGGATCGCTGGCACAGCCAGTCACCGTCAGAGCGGTCAGAACAGTCAGTAAAAATCGCTTGTTCACTGGAGATTCCTAATTTTTCTTGGTGCCAACGGCAGGCACTTGCTGAGACTGCCAAAGCTGCACATTGCGCTGCAATAAGGTTTCCGGGACGCCGGAACCGACTAATTCTGTCATTTTTCGGGTCAACTGTCCGCGCAGCTGAGCATCGTTACAAGCCGAGTTATGTGACAGCGCCAGATACAGCCCGGCGCCGGATACTGCCGGTACAGTCAACGTCAGCTCGGAGCTGATGCCCTTCTGCTCTGCCACAGCCTGTCCCGGGTAACGCTCGGCCAGCACGAATTCGACCTTGCCTTGCTGCAGTTGTTCAAAAGCCGACTCCAGCGTGGGCGAACGCGCCACGGCCAAGTTCTGCCGGGCAAAGCTGTCGAACTCGGCACTCAGGGCGGTATGACTGGATGACTGAGCTGAGCGGCCCAGCAGATCATCCCAACCAGCAAAGGGAAACGGTCGTTGCGGGTGCATCCAGACATGCGTCAGTGTCTGCCGGATGGGCGGATTGATGTAATCCATCTGCTCAAGCTGGGCCAATGTCAGTCGCGCTGCAATCAGCAGGTCGGCTCGCCCGGTACGGACATCCTCCTGCGCCTGAGCACGGGAGCCCGAATAGAGAATCTCGATCTTGAGGCCCAGTTCCTGGCCGATCTGTTTTAGCAAATCGGCATCTGCGCCCATCAGCACGCGGGGATTCGCCGGATCGCGCCAGAGGAATGGCGGATAATCCGCACTGCCCGTTGCAATCAGTTTTTCGCAACGCGCAGCAGCCAGGGCATCAGTGGCCATGAAGCCCGCTACCACCGCGAACAGCACCAGCAATCGCGAAACCATATCTACCCTCGAAAAGTTGAACTGATGACAGCAAAAAGCCCGCATTGAGCGGGCTTTTTGCTGAAGCTGAACCGGTTAAACCAGTTTTTCCAGCTCAGGCACAGCCTCGAACAAATCAGCTACCAGACCATAATCCGCCACCTGGAAGATCGGCGCTTCTTCGTCCTTGTTGATTGCAACAATGACTTTGGAGTCCTTCATACCCGCCAGGTGCTGGATCGCACCCGAGATGCCGACCGCGATATACAACTGCGGAGCGACGATCTTGCCAGTCTGACCAACCTGCATATCGTTCGGCACAAAGCCGGCATCGACCGCAGCACGCGAAGCGCCTACAGCCGCGCCAACCTTGTCAGCCAGGGAATAAAGCAGCTTGAAGTTGTCGCCATTCTGCATGCCACGACCGCCGGAAACGACGATCTTGGCAGCGGTGAGTTCAGGACGGTCTGACTTGGCCAGTTCTTCACCAACGAAGGCCGACTTGCCTGCATCACCCGCACCACTAACCGCTTCAACCGCAGCAGAACCACCTTCAGCAGCAACCGCATCAAAGCCGGTAGCACGCACAGTGATCACCTTGATTGCCGCCGAAGACTGCACGGTGGCAATGGCATTACCGGCATAAATCGGACGTTTGAAGGTGTCAGCACTTTCAACCGCGATGATTTCAGAAATCTGATCAACATCCAGCAAGGCGGCAACGCGCGGCAGGATGTTCTTGCCATTGGCCGTGGCAGCAGCCAGCACATGGCTGTAGCTCTTGCCCAGATCAGCCACCAGCGGTGCAACGTTTTCCGGCAGTTGATTGGCGTAAGCAGCGTTATCGGCCAGCAGGACCTTGGTGACACCCGCCACCTTGGCAGCGGCATCAGCAGCAGCGCCGCAAGCCGAGCCGGCTACCAGCAGATGAACGTCACCGCCCATCTTCAGTGCAGCAGCAACAGTGTTGAGAGTGGCAGGAGCCAGAGCGGCGTTAGTGTGTTCAGCAATAACCAAGATAGCCATTTAGATTACCTTCGCCTCGTTCTTCAGTTTCTCGACCAGTTCAGCCACGGACTTGACCTTGATACCAGCGCTGCGAGCAGCCGGCGCTTCAACCTTCAGGGTCTTCAGACTCGAACCCGTAGCAACACCCAGAGCATCCGGAGTCACCACATCGAGCGGCTTCTTCTTGGCCTTCATGATATTTGGCAACGACGCATAACGCGGCTCGTTGAGGCGCAAGTCAGTGGTGACGATCGCCGGCAGGCTCAGGGCAACCGTCTGCAGGCCACCATCGACTTCACGGGTCACGTTGACCTTGTCACCTGCCACTTCAACCTTGGAGGCGAAAGTGCCTTGGGCGAAACCGCTCAGCGCAGCCAGCATCTGGCCAGTCTGATTGTTGTCGCTGTCGATCGACTGCTTGCCAAGGATGACCAGCTGCGGCTGCTCCTTGTCGACCACTGCCTTGAGCAGTTTGGCCACAGCCAGGGAGTTCAGCTCATCGGCAGACTCAACCAGGATGGCACGATCAGCACCCAGCGCCAGTGCAGTACGCAGCTGCTCCTGTGCTGTATTCGGGCCAATGGTGACCACGACGATTTCGGTGGCAATACCCTTTTCCTTCAGACGGACGGCTTCTTCAACAGCGATCTCGCAAAAGGGGTTCATCGACATTTTGACGTTTGCCAGATCAACGCCTGAATTGTCCGCCTTGACGCGAACCTTGACGTTGTAGTCAACAACTCGTTTGACAGCTACAAGAACCTTCATGAATTCCTCGGTACTTTCCGGTGAACTAAAGATGATGCCAAGCCTTGCCTGGCCGCTCTGCTGGTCCGCAGTAACCTTTTGCCAGACTAGACTGACTGACAGCGGCGAAACGGGGTGCCTATCTTGACTGCAACCTTTTGCAGGGTCAATACGTGAATAGCAACCCGCAAATGCCTCTCCCCGCCTTGCCGTGTGAGGCCCGCAAGGAATTCAAACGAACGTTTGGATTGTGCTGGAAAAACAGGCAGAATAGAATCTGCGGACCCTGCATTGGACAGGCCCAATTCCCAGTTGTGACAAAGTTGAAGTCTTGAGCAGGAGATCGTCTGTGGAACGCGAATACATGGAATTCGACGTCGTAATCGTTGGTGCCGGCCCGTCCGGGTTGTCCGCTGCCTGTCGCCTGAAGCAAAAGGCTGCTGAAGCAGGAAAGGAAATCAGTGTCTGCGTCGTGGAAAAAGGCTCCGAAGTCGGCGCACACATTCTTTCCGGTGCTGTTTTTGAACCTCGCGCCCTCAACGAACTGTTCCCTAACTGGAAAGAGCTCGGCGCGCCGCTGAACACCGCAGTCAAGCGCGACGACATTTACCTGCTCAAAGATGCGGAAAAAGCCAGCAAGATTCCGAATCTGTTTGTGCCGAAAACCATGCACAACGAAGGCAACTACATCATCTCGCTGGGCAACCTGTGCCGCTGGCTGGCGCAGCAGGCTGAAAACCTTGGCGTAGAAATCTACCCGGGCTTTGCGGCGCAGGAAGCGCTGATCGACGACAACGGCGTGGTGCGCGGCATTATTACCGGCGACCTCGGCGTTGACCGCGAAGGCCATCCGAAAGAGGGCTACTACACCCCCGGCATGGAATTGCGCGCCAAGTACACATTGTTTGCGGAAGGCTGCCGCGGCCATCTCGGCAAGCAACTGATCAAAAAATACAATCTGGACTCCGACGCTGATGCACAGCATTACGGCATTGGCATCAAGGAAATCTGGGATATCGATCCGGCCAAACACGAAGAAGGTCTGGTAATTCACACGGCCGGCTGGCCAATGTCCCTGGTGGACAGCGAAAACACCGGCGGCTCGTTCCTTTACCATCTGGAAAACAACCAGATCGTTATCGGCCTGATTGTCGACCTGTCCTACAGCAATGCTTATTTGTCACCCTTCGACGAATTCCAGCGCTACAAGCATCACCCGGTGATTGCCCAGTATCTGGAAGGCGGCAAGCGCGTGGCCTATGGTGCGCGCGCCATCTGCAAGGGCGGTCTGAACTCATTGCCGAAAATGGTCTTCCCGGGTGGCGCGCTGATCGGCTGCGATCTGGGCACGCTCAACTTCGCCAAAATCAAGGGCAGCCACACCGCCATGAAGTCCGGCATGCTGGCAGCCGATGCTGCCGCCGATGCACTGCTGGCCGGCAAGGAAGGCGGTGACCAGCTGACCGCTTATGTCGAAGCGTTCAAGGCAAGCTGGTTGTTTGACGAACTGTTCCGCAGCCGCAACTTTGGGCCAGCCATCCACAAGCTGGGCGTGTTCTTTGGTGGCGCGTTCAACTTCGTCGACCAGAACATCTTCGGCGGCAAACTGCCATTTACCCTGCACGACAAGACGCCTGACTACGCGCACCTCAAGCCGGCTGCCGAGTGCACGAAAATCGACTACCCGAAACCCGATGGCAAACTGAGCTTCGACAAGCTGTCCTCGGTATTCCTGTCCAACACCAACCACGAAGAAGAGCAACCCTGCCATCTGCGTCTGACCGACCCAGGCATCCCGCTGAGTCGCAATCTGCCGCTGTATGACGAGCCGGCGCAGCGTTACTGCCCGGCCGGGGTGTACGAGATTGTGACCAAGGAAGACGGCGAGAAGAAATTCCAGATCAATGCGCAGAACTGTGTGCACTGCAAGACGTGCGACATCAAGGATCCTTCGCAAAACATCACCTGGGTGGCTCCGGAAGGCACTGGCGGACCCAACTACCCCAACATGTAATCCAGCAAAACAAAAAGGCTCCCTCGGGAGCCTCAGACTGCTGACAAAGACCCTGGCCCAAAGCCGGGGTCTTTTGTTTAATAGGCCATCGTTTCGACAGGAACAGGCCTGATGCTTAGAGACCCTTCCCCCAAGCAGCATGCGCTGGAAATGGTGACCATTGAAGAGCT
>DATMWH010000255.1:0-5784 GCA_035562615.1 Pseudomonas sp.
TCGGTCTTGAGGGTGGCCAGCTGGTCGTCAGTCAGCTGCTGGGCATCCCACAACAGGCGCCCGATCAGGGTGCTCTTGCCGTCATCGACACTGCCGCAGGTGATAAAGCGCAGCAGGTCTTGTTCCTGCTGCTGTGCTAGGTAGTGCTCGATCGTTTCGGTTGTTCGGGGGCTTGTGCCGCCAGTGCCGGTTGCCATCGGTTTTCTGGCCATCAGAAGTAGCCCTCCTGTTTTTTCTTTTCCATGCTGGCCGAACTGTCCGCGTCAATCGCCCGGCCCTGGCGCTCTGAACTGCGCGAGGCCAGTAGTTCGAGGAGAATATCGGCCACCGAGGTGGCTTCGGACGCCACCGCGCCGGTCAGCGGGTAACAGCCGAGCGTGCGGAAGCGGATTTTCCGTGCCTGAATCTGTTCCTCCGGCAGCAGGCGCATGCGCGCATCGTCAATCATCAGCAGCATGCCGTTGCGCTCGACCACCGGGCGCTCCTTGGCGAAGTACAGGGGCACCAGGGGAATATCCTGCAGGTAGATGTATTGCCAGATATCCAGCTCGGTCCAGTTCGACAGGGGAAACACGCGCAGGCTTTCGCCCCGGTGCTTGCGGGTGTTGAAGAGGTTCCACAGTTCGGGGCGCTGTTTTTTCGGGTTCCACTGATGGCTCTGGGTTCGGAACGAGAAAATGCGTTCCTTGGCCCGCGACTTTTCTTCGTCGCGGCGCGCACCGCCGAACACCAGATCGAATTGGTACTTGTCCAGCGCCTGCTTGAGGCCTTCGGTTTTGGTGATGTCGGTGTGCAGCGCCGAACCATGATCGAAGGGGTTGATGTCCTTGGCGATGGCTTCCGGGTTGATATGCACCAGCAAGTCCATGCCGCTCTCACGCGCCATCCGGTCGCGGAACAGATACATTTCCTGAAACTTCCAGCGCGTATCTACATGCAGTAACGGGAAGGGCGGCACCGATGGATAGAATGCCTTGCGCGCCAGATGCAGCATCACGGCGCTGTCCTTGCCCATCGAGTAGAGCATGCAGGGGTTTTCAGCTTCGGCGACGGCTTCGCGGATGATCTGCAGGCTTTCGGCTTCCAGGCGCTTGAGGTGCGGGGTCAGTGGTCGCCGGTCAGCGGCTGCAGCACTGCGGCTGTCGCTATCAAGTAGCGCCGGATAGGCCAGCAGGCCGAATTCGATACCTGGCTGCGGCTGCAGTTGCCGGCACAGCGCTGTCACCTGTCCGCTGGGGAAGATGACCAGATCCCGTTCCAGATGGTTCTGCAGGCGCTGCAGGCCAGTCGCCAGTTCCGGCGCAGTAATCTGCTGCTTTTCCAGCGGCAGCCAGTAGCGTGCGCCGCGGGCGTCGTTGGCATGCAGGAACAGTTGGCTGCCGGCACTGCTGCTGAGTTGTACAAACAGCACCAGCCGGCGCTTGGCGCGGGCCTTTTCAATGCTCCAGGCCAGAACTGCCGGGGTGGGGCTGCGGCCCAGTTCGTCGGTCAGGTTCTGCTCGGTCAATTCAGGTGGCAGCAGACCGAGCTCGTGCAGACGTCGTTCGGCGGTGCGTTTGGTTTCAGCCAGATCAAGCCGTTGCAGGTGGGCAAACGCAGAGGGCGTATCCCAGACAACGGGCGTGTCCAGCCCAAGGAGATCAGTGGTTGACATGGGGTGGCCTTTTGTCGCGATATGCATTTTCTGACGATTATGTCCGATAGATAGCCTGCATCAAGCATTATTTTTGCTTATTCTGCGCTTGGTGAGCAAAATGCGACAAAGTTATTCAGAGTCAACGTTCTTTATGGTCCAGGATCCAGCATGCCTGATATCCCCTACATCCTTGCAGGTGCCTTCACCGGCTTCGTTGTCGGCCTGACGGGGGTCGGTGGTGGCGCGCTGATGATGCCGATCCTGTTGCTGTTTGGTGTCAACCCGGTCACCGCCGTGGCAACCGATCTCTGGTTCGCGGTGCTGACCAAGCTGGCAGCGGTGGCTATCCACAGCCGCGCCGATCAGGTCGACTGGGCAGTGGTCCGTCGTCTTTGGACGGGCAGTCTGCCGATGGCGTTAATCATCGTGCTGCTGGTGAGCGCCGGTGCCCGGGTGCAGAAGGTCGACTGGCTGGGGCAGGCGATAGCGGTGGTGGTGTTGCTGACTGCGGTTGGCATGCTGCTGGCACCCTGGCTGCGCGCGAGAGCGGCACGCCGCCGGATTGGCCGTCCACAGCCATTCCTTCGTTGGCAGCCCGCCCTGACCCGTCTGGCAGGCGCGCTGCTGGGGTTGTGTGTGGCGCTGACTTCGGTTGGGGCGGGTGCGCTGGGCAGTGTGATGCTGATGTATCTCTACCCGCTGCGCATGACCCCGCATCGTCTGGTGGCTACCGACATCATGCACGCGATCCCGCTGGCGCTGGTCGCCGGTCTGGGCTATCTGTTCGCCGGTCAGGTTGACTGGGTGATGTTGCTCAATCTGTTGGCCGGTTCAATCCCGGCAGTGATCGCAGGCAGTTTGCTCAGCCGCCGGCTGAATGGGCGTTGGCTGCAGATTGCTCTGGCGCTGGTGTTGCTTGTTGCAGGGCTGAAAACGCTGTCCACTCTGTAGGTTGGGTCGAGCGCAGCGACGCTTGGTGGGCGTCGGCGCTCAACGTACCCTGCGCAGCCGCTCATCGCCCCGGCTCGGGCTCAGAGTCTGCTGCCATCATTAACTCAGGGTCAGCTGCCGTCCGGGCTGATGGCCGCATCCACCAGCTGCTGTGCTTCACCGACCAACCGCTGCAGATGCTCCTGGCCGATAAAGCTTTCGGCGTAGATCTTGTAGATGTCTTCGGTGCCGGAGGGGCGCGCGGCAAACCAGCCGTTCTCGGTGATCACCTTGAGGCCGCCGATGGCTTCGTTATTGCCCGGCGCATGGCTGAGGATGCGCTGGATTTTTTCGCCGGCCAGCTCGGTCGAGCGCACCTGTTCCGGTGCCAGTTTGCTCAGTAGCTTTTTCTGCGCCGGAGTGGCGGCGGCATCAATGCGGGTCGAGACTGGCTCACCGAGTTCCTGTACCAGATCACGGTAACGCTCACCGGGGTCGCGGCCGCTGACAGCGGTCATTTCCGCCGCCAGCAGGGCAGGGATCAGGCCGTCCTTGTCGGTACTCCACACCGATCCGTCGCGACGCAGGAAGGAGGCGCCGGCACTTTCCTCGCCACCAAAGCCCAGTGAGCCGTCGAACAGCCCGGCGGCAAAATACTTGAAGCCCACCGGCACTTCGTACAGGCGACGGCCAAGCTTGTGGCTGACCCGGTCGATCAGCCCGCTGCTGACCACGGTCTTGCCGATTGCCGCATCGGCGCGCCACTGCGGGCGGTGCTGGAACAGGTAGTCGATGGCCACCGCCAGGTAGTTGTTCGGCTGCATCAGGCCCATGCCGGGGGTGACGATGCCATGGCGGTCGTGGTCCGGATCGCAGGCAAAGGCCACCTGGTAGCGGTCTTTCAAGGCGATCAGGCTGTGCATGGCAAAGGCTGAAGAGGGGTCCATGCGCACGCGACCATCCCAGTCCAGACTCATGAAACGGAAGGTCGGGTCGACCTGGGTATTGACCACGTCCAAGTTCAGCTTGTACTGCTCGGCAATCGCCGGCCAGTAACGCACGCCGGCCCCGCCCAGCGGATCGACGCCCAGGCGCAGGCCGGAGTCGGCAATTGCCTGCATGTCGATGACATTGCCCAGATCACGCACATAGTTGTTCAGATAGTCATGCCGATGCGTTGTCGCCGCCTGCAGCGCCTGTGCGTAACTGATGCGCCTGACACCTTTCAGGCCATCCGCCAGCAGTTGATTGGCGCGGTTCTCGATCCAGCGGGTGATATCGCTGTCAGCCGGTCCGCCGTTGGTGGGGTTGTACTTGAAGCCACCACTTTCCGGGGGATTGTGCGACGGGGTGATGACGATGCCATCGGCCAGAGCGCTGCTGCGGCCACGGTTGTAACAGAGGATGGCGTGGGAAATGGCCGGTGTCGGCGTGTACTCGTCGTCCGCCGCCAGCATCACCTCGACGCCATTGGCTGCCAGTACTTCCAGTGCGCTGGCGCTGGCCGGGGTGGACAGTGCATGGGTGTCAATGCCGAGAAACAGCGGGCCGTTGATGCCCTGCATCTGGCGGTATTCACAGATGGCCTGGCTGATGGCCAGTACATGGCCTTCATTGAAGCTCAGATCAAACGAGCAGCCACGATGGCCGGAAGTGCCAAACGCCACGCGCTGGGTGCTGATCGCCGGGTCCGGCTGGCCGGTGAAATAGGCACTGACCAGCGCCGGGACGTTGACCAGCATTTCCGGCAAAACCTGACGGCCTGCCAGTGGGTGGGTGTTACTCATGTGGGAACTCCATGCTCAGAATCGGTTTTTCAGGAGGGCCTGCAGTGCGGGTGAAGGGGCGACAGTGTTCCCGTCAGGCTTTGTAGTACACCAGCTGCTGAGTGGTCACCAGCAGCTTGCCGTCGTTGCTCCACAGTTCAGCGGTCTGGTCAGCAAAACCGTTGCGCAGCTGATTGGCTCGGGCGCACGCCAGTACGTGCTGCTGTCCGTAACTGTCCAGTTCGTGGCTACTTGCATGGTAGTAAACGGTCATGCTGACCGTGCCGGCCGGGCAGGGCATCTGCCTGCGCAGGAATACTCTGGGAAAGAACACATCGGCCAGAGCGGTCAGCGACAGAAAGTCCAGCGTGCGCGGCGGTTCGTCACGTACCCACAGACGGCTTAGCGACGAGTCAGAACTGTCTGCACTGTTCATGGTCAGCAGGCCGTCAATGAAGCGCATCTGGTAGCTTTTCACCCAGGCAATCGGCACCGGGACAGTGGTCGGCGCAACAGCTTCGGCTGCAGGCACTTCCGGGAAGGCGAGTTCCTGCACAGACCAGCCTTCACGGCGCACGGCCAACAAAGCCGTGGCAGTCACGGCAATTTCGCCGTCCTGCAGCAGTTCGATATTCCAGTGTTGGGTTGAGCGGTTGCTCCGCGAGGGGCGCGCGCTGATCTGGAATTCGGCATCGCTGATGGGGCCGGCAAAGTTGACTGTGAGTGCGGCCGGCTCGCCCATCCGCTGCGGGTGCAGCAGGACTGCATTGAGCATGCTGGCGGCAATCACTCCGCCGAAAGGCCCGACCATGTTGGCATAGGCCGGTGTGAAGCGGCCGGTGTAACGATCTTCATCCATGGCCACCAGAGCGGTGGCCAGATCCAGAGGGTGGGCTGAGTTGTTCATGACTCTTCCGGAAGGTGGCAGGGAATTGCGCGTTAGCTTAATCAATCAGGCGTGTTCAGTCTCTGCAGCGAACGTTCTTGGCTGGGCTGATGCAGTGTGCCTCTCTCCCTGGGCCTCCCCGAGGGGGTGAGGGAAACCGCCAGTTTCTGCGCTATTGCTGCAACAGTTACGGGATGCGGCCAATAAAAAAGCCGGCCTTGTGGGCAGGCTATTTACGTTCCTGTGTGTTCCGATTAAATCCGTGAATCGCAGACAAATCAAGGCTTACAGGCTAATATAGCGTCCTAAGCATTCCGGCAGATACCGCTCAAATCCGCGAAAAAGTGTGGGGCTGAGTGTGGGGCTGGAAGCAAACAGCGAGGGCGCACCAGTGGCACTGAATCCAAAAGAAGTCGAGCATCTGCACCAGCCAGGTAAGCATCTGGACTCTGACGGGCTGTATTTGGTCATCACTGAGGCTGGAAGCAAAAAGTGGCTGCTGCGCTACCAGCTCAATGGCAAACGCCGTGATATGGGGCTGGGCAGCTATCCCGCCGCATCACTCA
>DATMWH010000256.1:0-5542 GCA_035562615.1 Pseudomonas sp.
TCAGCCTTCGAGCTTCTTCTTCAGCAGTTCGTTGACCTGACCGGGGTTGGCCTTGCCTTTGGAGGCTTTCATCGCCTGGCCGACAAAGAAACCGAACATCTTGCCGCGTTTGGCTTCATCGCTGGCGCGGTATTGCTCGACCTGCTCGGCATTGGCGGCCAGCACTTCATCCAGCATCGACTCGATGGCGCCGCTGTCGGTGACCTGCTTGAGACCTTTGGCCTCGATCACCTGATCGGCACTGCCTTCGCCGTTGGCCATCGCCTCAAAGACCATCTTGGCGATCTTGCCGCTGATGGTGTTGTCCTTGATGCGCAGGATCATGCCACCCAGCTGTTCGGCGGATACCGGCGATTGTTCGATCTCCAGGTTGCCACTGTTGAGCAGGCTGGACAGCTCGCCCATCACCCAGTTGGCGGCCAGCTTGGCGTCGCCACACACCGCATTCACGGCTTCGAAGTAGTTGGCCAGTTCGCGGCTGGCGGCCAGCACGTCGGCGTCGTAGGCGGACAGGCCAAACTCAGCCTGGAAGCGCTCGCGCTTCTGCACCGGCAGTTCCGGCAGGCTGGCGCGGATTTCATCGAGGAAACTCTGCTCGATCACCACCGGCAGCAGGTCCGGGCAGGGGAAGTAACGGTAGTCGTTGGCTTCTTCCTTGCTGCGCATGGAGCGCGTCTGGTCCTTGTTCGGGTCGTACAGGCGGGTTTCCTGCACCACCTTGCCGCCGTCTTCGATCAGCTCGATCTGCCGCTGCACCTCATGGTTGATGGCTTTTTCGATGAAGCGGAACGAGTTGACGTTCTTGATCTCGGCGCGGGTGCCGAACGCGGCCTGGCCGACCGGGCGCACCGAGACGTTGCAGTCGCAGCGCAGCGAGCCTTCGGCCATGTTGCCGTCGCAGATGTCGAGGTAGCGCACCAGCGCGTGGATGGCTTTGACATAGGCCACCGCCTCCTTGGCCGAACGGATGTCCGGCTCGGAAACGATCTCCAGCAGCGGCGTGCCGGCACGGTTGAGGTCGATGCCGCTCATGCCATGAAAGTCTTCGTGCAGGCTCTTGCCGGCGTCTTCTTCCAGGTGCGCGCGGGTGATGCCGATGCGCTTTTGCGTGCCGTCTTCCAGGGTGATGTCGAGGAAGCCCTTGCCGACGATGGGGTCATCCATCTGGCTGGTCTGGTAGCCCTTGGGCAGGTCCGGGTAGAAGTAGTTCTTGCGCGCGAAGATGTTCTTGCCGGCGATTTCGGCATCGATCGCCAGACCGAATTTGCAGGCCATGCGCACGGCTTCGGCGTTGAGCACCGGCAGGGTGCCGGGCATGCCGAGGTCAACCAGGCTGGCCTGGGTATTGGGCTCGGCGCCAAAGGTGGTGGCGCTGGCCGAGAATATCTTCGATTGGGTGCTGAGCTGGGCGTGGATTTCCAGGCCGATTACGGTTTCCCATTGCATCTTGCATATCCCTCAAATTTGTTGCGATCTGCCTTTTGCCCATCGCCGGAGGTAAGTTCGTAGGATGGGTTGAGCGCAGCGATACCCATCGGTTACCCAGCGATGGGTATCGGCGCAAGCGCCTCAACCCATCCTACGGCTTAAAACCCAGCTGGAGCCTGTTGATGCCAGTCAGTCACCTGCTGGTACTGATGGGCGACATTCAGCAGGCGGCCTTCCTGGAAGTAGGGGGCGAGCAGCTGCACGCCGACCGGCAGGCCATCGACGAAACCAGCCGGCATCGACAGGCCGGGGATGCCGGCGAGGTTGGCGGTGATGGTGTAGATGTCTTCCAGATAGGCAGCGACCGGATCGTTGTTCTTCTCGCCGAGTTTCCAGGCCAGGTTTGGCGTGGTGGGCCCGAGGATCAGGTCAACGTCATTAAAGGCCGCAACGAAATCGTTCTTGATCAGGCGGCGGATTTTCTGTGCCTTCAGGTAGTAGGCGTCGTAGTAACCGGCGGACAGCGCATAGGTGCCGACCATGATGCGGCGTTTGACTTCCGCGCCGAAGCCTTCGCCACGCGAGCGCTTGTACAGGTCTTCGAGGTTGGCCGGGTTCTCGCAGCGGTAGCCAAAGCGCACGCCGTCAAAGCGCGACAGGTTGGAGCTGGCTTCGGCCGGGGCGATCACGTAGTAGGCCGGGATGGCGTGCTGCATATTGGGCAGGCTGATGTCCTTGACGGTTGCGCCGAGCTTTTTCAACTCGTCGACTACCGCCATGACCTTCTCGCCAATCCGAGCATCCAGACCGGTGCCGAAGTATTCCTTCGGCAGGCCGATGCGCAGGCCCGCCAGAGGCTGGGTCAGGGCCGCGAGGTAATCGTCGACGGGTTGATCGACGCTGGTGCTGTCCTTGGCATCGAAACCGGCCATGGCTTGCAGCAGCAGAGCGCAATCCTCGGCGGTACGCGCCAGCGGGCCGCCCTGGTCGAGGCTGGAGGCATAGGCAATCATGCCCCAGCGCGATACCCGGCCGTAGGTCGGCTTGATCCCGGTTAGGTTGGTCAGTGCCGCCGGCTGGCGAATCGAGCCGCCGGTGTCGGTGCCGGTAGCCGCTGGCAGCAGGCGTGCGGCCACTGCGGCAGCCGAGCCACCGCTGGAGCCTCCCGGTACGCGGGTCAGATCCCAGGGGTTTTTCACCGCGCCGTAGTGGCTGGATTCGTTGGCCGAGCCCATGGCAAATTCGTCCATGTTCAGCTTGCCCAGGGTCACCGTTCCGGCCGCTGCGAGCTTTTCGACCACGCTGGCGTTATAGGGGGCTTTGAAGCCGGTGAGGATTTTTGATCCGCAACTGGTGAGGATGTCCTGGGTGCAGAACAGATCCTTGTGCCCGATGGGTGCGCCGAGCAGGGCGCCGTTCTCGCCCTTGGCGCGGCGGGTATCGGCCGCTTTGGCCTGCTGCAGGGCCAGTTCTTCGGTCAGGGTGATGAAGCTGTTGAGTTGCGGGTCGAGGGTTTTGATGCGGGTCAGCAGGGTTTTCGCCAATTCTTCGGCAGAAAACGCTCTGCTGGCCAGCGCGCGGCCGATCTCGGCGAGCGTGAGTTGCTGCATATCCATTACTCGATCACCTTGGGAACCAGATACAGGCCGTTTTCCACGGCGGGGGCGATGGCCTGATAGGCGTCGCGCTGGTTGGTTTCGGTTACTGCATCTGCGCGCAAACGCTGAACCGCTTCCAGCGGGTGTGCCAGCGGCGCAATGCCGTCGGTATTGACCGCCTGCATGGCATCGATCAGGCCGAGTATGTTGTTGAGCGTCTGGGTGGTTTGCGGAATATCCGCATCGCTGAGGCCTAATCTGGCCAGATGGGCGATTTTTTCCACATCGGAACGTTCGAGCGCCATTGAAGGTCTCCGCAAATAGAACGAGCAGCTGAAAGCTGACAGGACGTGCGAGCAGGTGAATGCCGCTTCAGACGGCTGGTTTGCAGCTTGTCTGGCGGGGTTTTCAGCTCGAAAGCCGGGCAATCTACCACATCACGCACCTTGCCCAAAAGGCTCGTGATTGGTAGAGTTCGCCGCACTTTTATACCCAGCGTTTTGCTACTTCACGCTCTGTCCTAGGGTTTTCCCATGTTCAAGAAACTGCGCGGCATGTTTTCCAGCGATCTTTCGATCGATCTGGGCACGGCCAACACTCTTATTTATGTCCGCGAGCGCGGCATTGTGCTTAACGAGCCGTCGGTCGTGGCGATTCGTACCAGCGCCAACAACCAGAAAAGTGTGGTGGCTGTCGGTACCGACGCCAAGCGCATGCTCGGTCGCACCCCTGGCAACATTCAGGCTATTCGTCCGATGAAGGACGGCGTGATCGCCGACTTCAGCGTTTGCGAAAAAATGCTGCAGTACTTCATCAACAAAGTGCACGAAAACAGCTTTCTGCAGCCCTCGCCGCGCGTGTTGATCTGTGTGCCGTGCAAGTCGACCCAGGTCGAACGCCGTGCCATTCGTGAGTCGGCGCTCGGTGCTGGCGCGCGTGAGGTATTCCTGATTGAAGAGCCAATGGCTGCAGCCATTGGTGCTGGCCTGCCGGTTGATGAAGCCCGCGGCTCGATGGTGGTGGATATCGGTGGCGGTACCACCGAGATTGCGCTGATCTCCCTCAACGGTGTGGTGTATGCCGAATCCGTGCGGGTGGGCGGCGATCGTTTCGACGAAGCGATCGTGACCTATGTGCGTCGCAATTACGGTTCGCTGATCGGCGAATCAACTGCTGAGCGGATCAAGCAGGAAATCGGCACGGCATTCCCCGGCGGCGAGTTGCGTGAGCTTGATGTGCGCGGCCGCAATCTGGCTGAAGGCGTGCCACGCAGCTTCACCCTCAATTCCAATGAAGTGCTCGAAGCGCTGCAGGAAGCCCTCGCGGCGATCGTGCAGGCGGTCAAAAGTGCGCTGGAGCAATCTCCGCCCGAACTGGCATCGGATATCGCCGAACGCGGTCTGGTGCTCACCGGTGGTGGTGCGCTGTTGCGCGATCTGGACAAGTTGCTGGCCCATGAAACCGGTTTGCCGGTGATCGTTGCCGAAGACCCGCTGACCTGTGTCGCACGTGGCGGTGGCAAAGCGCTGGAAATGATGGATCGTCATTCCATGGATCTGCTCTCCTCGGAGTGAGCCTGACGCTGTGACATCAAAGCCGGAAGCCTGATCTTCCGGCTTTGCATTTGTGCCGACTTGTACCGAGGGCGCCATCATCAATCCGTTATTTACCAAGGGACCTTCGCTCGGTGTGCGCCTGCTGGTGCTCAGCGTGCTGTCCGTTGTGCTGATGGTGGTGGATGCGCGCTTTGATACGCTCAAACCCTTTCGCAGTCAGGTAGGACTGCTGTTGACGCCTTTCTACTGGATGGCGGAGATGCCCGGACGGCTGTGGCTCGACATGACACAGACCATCAGCAGTCGCAGTGACTTGCTGGCCGAAAATGAAAAGCTCAAGGCCGAAGCCCTGCTGTTGCAACGGCGGCTGCAAAAGCTGGCGACGCTGACCGAGCAGAACGTGAGGCTGCGCGAACTGCTGAACTCGGCCGAACTGGTGGATGAGCAGGTGCTGGTGGGCGAGCTTATCGGTGTCGATCCCAACCCGTTCACCCATCGCATCCTGATCAACAAGGGCCAGAAGGATGGCGTCTATGTGGGGCAACCGGTGCTGGATGCGCGCGGGCTGATGGGCCAGGTAGTGGAAGTCATGCCGTACACGGCGCGGGTGCTGATGTTGACCGACTCGACCCACAGTATTCCGGTTCAGGTCAATCGCAATGGCTTGCGTGCCATTGCCGCCGGTGTTGGTAATCCGGAAAGTCTTGAATTGCGTCACGTGGCTGATACCGCCGACATCAAGGAAGGTGACCTGCTGGTTAGTTCCGGCCTCGGTCAGCGTTTCCCGGCCGGTTACCCGGTGGCCGTGGTGACCAAGGTCTATCACGATCCGGGACAGCCGTTCGCCATGGTGCGTGCCAAGCCGACTGCCGGCTTGAACCGCAGCCGTTATGTACTGCTGGTGTTCAGTGACAAGCGCTCACCGGAACAGCGTGCCGAGGCTGCCGCAGTGGCACAGGA
>DATMWH010000257.1:0-2858 GCA_035562615.1 Pseudomonas sp.
CTGACCCGGGTGGCAGCGCTACCCGGGTCAAGCCACTCAGGCCATGATCACCGGGCCGCCGAGTTGTACGGCGCGCTTGTAGGCCGGGCGCTTCACCAGCCGTTCGCGATAGGCCTGCAGGTGCGGATACTGGCTTTCTTGCGTGCCGCGGGCGAGCGCCGCTTCGACGGCAAAGCTCATCTGGAAATCCGCCACACTCAACTGCTCACCGGCAAACCATTTGTGGCTGGCCAGATGTGCGTCCATGAAGGCCAGTGCGGTGTTCACATTGGGGTCAACCAGCTTGTTCTGCACCTGCTGGCAGATGATCCGCGCAATCGGCCGCACGAAAAACGGCATGGGTTGGGTCGGGATGGTCATGAATACCAGCTTCATGACCATCCAGTTCATCAGCGAGCCTTCGGCGTAATGCATCCAGAAACGGCATTGCCGGTGTTCCTCAGTGCCGGCTGCGGGCGTCAGGTTGGCCAGCTCCTTCTGGCCCAGGTGGCCATAGGTTTCCACCAGGTATTCGAGAATGGCGCCGGATTCGGCCACGGTGATCTCGCCATCGGTAATCACCGGTGATTTGCCCAGCGGGTGGATGGCCTTGAGCTCCGGCGGCGCCAGCCGGGTTTTCGCGTCACGCTGGTAGATCTTCAGTTCGTAGGGGACTTTGAGTTCTTCCAGCAGCCATAGGATGCGCTGTGAGCGGGAAGTTTCCAGGTGGTGGAGAGTGAGCATCAGGCAATTCCTCGGTTGGTTGGGTTGATTCAGCATGTTGCATGTGTAGGAGCCAGCTTGCTGGCGAAGTCTTTTGCAGCCGGATCGCCAGCAAGTTGGCTCCTACAATACTCCGGCTTTTTTCCAGGCCAGGTAGCGGCTGACCAATTCCGGCCCGAGCTCGCTGGGGCGCACATCGAGCAACGGTACAGCGTTGGCCAGCAGCCGGTCATGCAGCTTGCTGCGGGCGTTCAGGTAACCGACCGCGCCGCAGTAAGCCAGCGCCTGTTCATAACCGTCAACCGGCTGTTCGCGCAGCTCGTCCAGCACCTCTTCGCGCAGGCTGGCCAGCAGCACCAGATGCTGCCGGCCCAGGCGTTTGAGCGAGGCCAGCAGTTCTGCGTCGTCGTCATCGCGCAGGTTGGTGATCAGCACGACCAGCGCGCGGCGTTTCTGTCGGGCCAGTACCTGACTGATCGCCGCGGCATAATCGGCCGGGCGCTGGGTGCTCTGCAGGTCATAGACCGAGTTCAGCAGTGCGCTCAGTTGCGCAGTGCCCTTGGCGGCCGGCAGAAAGCGCGGCTGGTCGCTGGCAAAGGTACTCAGACCCACCGCATCGCCCTGACGCAGGGCGACATAGGCCAGCAACAGACTGGCATTGAGCGCATGATCGAAATGCGCCAGCTCGCCGTCCTGACTGCGCATGCGGCGCCCGCAGTCGAGCAGAAAGATGATCTGTTGATCGCGCTCGTCCTGATACTCGCGCACGATCGGTGTGCGCTTGCGCGCGGTGGCTTTCCAGTCGATCTGGCGCAGGATGTCGCCATCGCGGAACTCGCGCAGCTGATGAAACTCCATGCCCAGCCCGCGCCGTTGCTGCTGGCGCACACCCAGCTGATTGAGCCAGTCATCCACGGCCATCAGTTCGGCCCCGTGCAGGCGGGCAAAGTCCGGATAGACCCGGGTTTCACTGGCCAGATCCACCAGCCGGCGCTGTTGCCACAGGCCCAGCGGGCTGGGCAGTTGCAGCTCGCAGCAGTTGAAGTGAAAGTGGCCGCGCTGCAGTGGGCGCAGGCGGTAGCTGAATGCACTGCTGTGACCGGGTTGCAGGCTGACCTGCTGCGGAAAGCTGTCGCAGGTCATGCCGGCAGGGATGTGATCGAATACGCCGATGCGGCAGGGATGGCTGCCGCTGTGTTGCAGGTTCAGACGCACTTCGCTCCAGCGACTGAGCGGCAGGTTGCTGTTGAGCTGGCGCTGGACCTGCGGCGTGGGCACGCGTCGCAGCAGCAGGGCGTCCAGCAGGGCGAAGCCCAACAGGCTGAGCAGCAGGCCGAGCCATAGCGGGCTGAGCAGCTTGGGCAGCCCGACGCCGAGCAGCGGCAACGCGCCGAGTGCGATGGCCAGTATGGCCAGCACGGCAGTCAGGCCGAGCAGGCGGCGAGAGGGCTTGAGGGTGTTGTTCAAAGGAGTTGGTCCCGACGGATCGGTTGGGTCGTGGCATTTTCATTGGTTGCGGGCCTTTCGTTTCGCCCTGCTGGGCGACTCCCTTTCTTTGCTTGTGCAAAGAAAGGAAGCAAAGAAACACCCCCCGACATCCGGGTCTCGCTGCGCTCGACTTCCCTCCCTCCGGTGCTGTTCCGAGGGTCGTGGCGAAGGGTCAAGGATGACCCTTCGCCACGACCCTCGGAGCAGTGCGGAAACGAGGGAAGTCTTCGCAAAGCGAGACCCGGATGTCGGGGGGCCTTCTTTTGCTTACTTTTCTTGGGCAAGCAAGAAAAGTGAGGCGCCGTAAAAGGCGCAACCCGATGCTGCGTAGCCTGAACAGTGGCAAGTACTGAGGCTGGAGGTTGGAACCGCCTCGATTCGACTAAAGCCGTTGCTTGCTTCATAACCGCGGCGCCGGCACCTGATCAATCAACTGCTGCAGCACCTGATCCACACTCAGCCCCTCGATATCCAGCTCCGGCGACAAGCGCACCCGGTGGCGCAGCACCGCCAGCGCGCAGCCTTTTACATCATCCGGCAGGACAAACTCACCGCCACGCAGCAAGGCCCGTGCCCGCGCGCCACGTACCAGCGCGATCGATGCGCGCGGGCCGGCACCCAGCGTAAGGCCGGGCCAGCTGCGGGTGGTGCGGGCCAGACGCACGGCG
>DATMWH010000258.1:0-1673 GCA_035562615.1 Pseudomonas sp.
GGACGCGGCGCCGGGTGTGATCACCATCACCTTCAAGAAGGACCCGCCGATCGATGCCATGAAGATCATTGCGCTGATCCAGAAAAACAAGCACATCCGGCTCGCTGGCAACGAAAAACTGCGCATCGAGCGCGCCTTGCCCGAGGCCGCAGACCGGGCCAAGATGGTGCGTGATGTGTTGCGCAGCCTGGGGCAGCCAGTGGCGGCAGCCGCCGCGGTTGCTGCCTGACCAGGGAGAATCAACCATGTGCCTGATCGCCTGGAACTGGCAACCGGATAGCCCGAACCCACTGCTGTTGATTGCCAACCGCGACGAGTTCTACGCGCGCCCGACCGCAGCCCTGCACTGGTGGCAGGACGCCGGCATTCTGGCCGGGCGCGACTTGCAGGCCGGTGGCACCTGGCTGGGGGTGAGCCGCAGCGGACGGCTGGCGGCCCTGACCAACCACCGCGACCCGGCCAACTTGAGGGCCGATGCGCCGTCACGCGGCGAACTGGTCAGGGCATTCCTAACATCGGATGCCAGCCCCCAGGACTATCTCAATGCATTGGCAGAGCGCGCCGCCGACTACAACCCGTTCAACCTGCTGGTCTTCGATGGCATCAGCCTGCTGGGTCTTGAAAGCCGGCACGCCAAGGTGATGACCATGCAACCGGGCATCGGGGCGGTGTCCAATGCCGATTTTCTGACCCCCTGGCCCAAGCTGTCGCGCTTGAGCAGGAGCCTTCAGTCACTCCACGAGCTGGAAGCGCCCAGCGATGCGCAGTTGCTGGCGCTGCTGCACAACCCACACATTGCCGCCGACGCTGACCTGCCAGTGACTGGCATCCCGCTTGAGTTCGAACGTGCTCTCTCGGCCGCCTTCATCGCCCTGCCCGATTACGGCACCCGCGCCTGCAGCGTGGTGCGGTTTGAGGCAGACAACATCCAGTTTCTGGAGCAGGGCTTTGATGCCAGCGGCGTGACGCACACTGAAAAAATCACGACAAAATTGCCAGCTTGCTGAGTCGCCCTCCACAGCCGCTACTATTGCACGACGTACTTTCTCATTTAGGTCAATCCATCTTCCATGAAAGCCACCCAATTCGCCCCCGGCCTGATGATTGCCGGCATCACCCCGCCGCTGCGCTTGAGCGATTACAAACTGATCGCGTTTGACATGGACTCGACCCTGATCAACATCGAGTGCGTCGATGAAATTGCCGCTGCGGTGGGCCGCAAGGCCGAGGTGTCCGCCATCACCGAAGCCGCCATGCGTGGCGAGATCAGCGACTACAAGGAAAGCCTGCGCCAGCGTGTGGCGCTGCTCAAGGGGGTGACTCTGGAACAGATGGACCAAATCTACCGCGAGCGACTGCAACTGAACCCCGGTGCTGCCGAGCTGGTGGCGGCCTGCAAACAGGCTGGCATGAAAGTCTTGCTGGTATCCGGTGGCTTTACCCACTTTACCGACCGCATCCGCGACCACCTGGGTATCGATTTCACCCGCTCCAACGTGCTGGAGGTTCAAGGCGGCATGCTCACCGGCCACATGGTGCACCAACCCTGGGGCGACATTTGCGACGGCGCCGAAAAGCGCAGCATGCTGCTGCAGATGTGCGACACCCTGGGCATCAACCCCAAACAGGCCATCGCCATGGGTGATGGTGCCAACGACCTGCCCATGATGAGC
>DATMWH010000259.1:0-1776 GCA_035562615.1 Pseudomonas sp.
CGAAGCAGCGGGCAACTCGAAACGACGCGCCTGGGGAATATCCACCAGCCAATGCCAGACGAATACGCCCGCAAGCAGTGCACTGACCGCGAGTGCGGCCAGCAAGCGTTTCACCCTCATCCTGACCTCGGTGCGCATCAGACGATGCGCAGGTTGTCTTTATCGGTTTGCATCAGCGATGCGGTTGACGCCAGTGCCGCGACATGGTGGCTGTTGGCGCGCGGCAGCAAACGGGCGAAATAAAACTGCGCGGTCTCGATTTTCGCCTGATAGAACGCCGCCGACTCCGCCCCGCTGCCCGAGGCCAGTTGCTCGCTGGCCCTGATCGCCTGCAGCAGCCAGAAATGCGCCATCATGCAGAAGCCCGAGTACATCAGGAAATCGTAACTGGCCGCACCGACCTGCTCACGATCACGCGCCGAGCGCAGCATCAGGCGGGTAGTCAGCAGATTCCACTGCCCGGCACGCAGCAGCAGACTGCGCGCCATCGAGCCCAGCGGCCCCCGGCTGAACAGGTGCGGCTTGGCCAGGCTCAGCATCGTGGCGGAGAAGTCGCGCACACACTTGCCCTTGGTACCCAGCAGCACCTTGCGCCCGAGCAGATCCAGCGCCTGAATCCCGGTGGTGCCTTCGTACAAGGTGGCGATCCGCGCATCACGGGCGATCTGCTCCATGCCGTGGTCCTGAATGTAGCCATGCCCGCCAAACACCTGCATCCCCAGGTTGGCCGCTTCCAGCCCCATCTCGGTAATGAAGCCCTTGAGGATCGGGGTGAAGAAACCCAGTTCGCTGTCGTACGCTTCGTACTGCTTCTGATCACCCGCCAGCACCGCGCTGAACATCTTGTCGGCGATCTGCGCCGCACTGTAGATCATCGCCCGGCCACCCTCGGCAATCGCCTTCTGGGTCAGCAGCATGCGCCGCACATCCGGGTGCCAGACCAGCGCATCGGCGACCTGATCGGGTTCCTTCTTGCCCGACAGGGCGCGCATCGAACGACGCTCCAGCGCATAGGGCAAAGCGCCCTGAAACGACAACTCGGCATGGCAGACGCCCTGAATGGCGGTGCCGATGCGCGCCGTGTTCATGAAGGTGAACATCGCCTCCAGCCCCTTGTTCGGCTCACTGAGCATGTAACCGGTAGCGCCGTCGAAATTCAGTGTGGCGGTTGCCGAGGCGCGTATGCCCATCTTGTGTTCAATGGCGCCGCAATTGACCGGATTGCGCTCACCCAGCGAGTGGTCGGCATTCAGGTTGAACTTGGGCACCACAAACAGGGAGATGCCGCGCGTGCCGGCCGGTGCATCCGGCAAGCGCGCCAGCACGATGTGAATGATGTTCTCGGCCAGATCATGCTCACCGGCCGAGATGAAAATCTTGGTGCCGGTCAGGCGGTAACTGCCGTCTGCCTGCGGCTCGGCGCGGGTCTTGACCTGGGCCAGATCAGTACCGCACTGCGGCTCGGTCAGGCACATGGTGCCGGTCCATTCGCCGGAGACCAGCCGTGGCAGATAGGCCGCCTTCTGTTCCGCTGTGGCGTACTGCATCAGGGTGTTGATGTAGCCCACGCTCAGGCCCGGATACATGGTGAACGACCAGTTGGCGGTGCCCATCATTTCCGACTTGAACACATTAAGCGACATCGGCAGACCCTGCCCGCCAAACTCTTCGGGAAAGGACACGCCCTGCCAGCCGCCGGCGACAAACTGCGCATAGGCGTCCTTGAAGCCGGCCGGGGTGGTTACCGCGCCCTCCTTGAAATGACAGCCTTCGGCA
>DATMWH010000260.1:0-3782 GCA_035562615.1 Pseudomonas sp.
CACGTTGTGCTCTGCCCAGTGACCTGAACGCCTGTATGCTCGGGCTTCAGGTCGCCGGTAACAGGCGGCCGACTTTCTGTTGCTGCCAGTGAGATAAAACCTCAGTGTTCGCCCGTCGTCTGATTTTCAGCATCGCTGCTCTGACTCTGCTCTGGCTCGGTTGGGTCATGTTCAGGCCAGCGCCGTCATTGCCACTGGTGCAGTCGCCGGTCGATGGCGTTCAGCAACTCGCCGGTTACCGCATCATTCCGTTGCAAGCCTTCAACCTGACGGCGCGGGTGCTGGCGCGTGAGGATTATCACTTTGACGTCGGGGCCAGGCTGTCGCCGACCGATCTGGCACTGGGCTGGAACGCGATGGCCGATCCGCAGGTGGTGGCGGCTATCCGGATTACCCAGAGCAACCGCTGGTACCACTGGCAGGTTGAGCAGTTCCCTATCCCGCGTCGGGAAATCGAAATCAACAGCGCCAACATGCACATGATTCCAGCCAATCCGGCCGTGGCTGAAACCCTGGCGGACGTGCGCGAGGGTGAGCGCATCGCGCTAAGCGGGCAGTTGGTGCGGGTGGAGGGCGATGATGGCTTTCGCTGGGTCAGCTCCCTGAGCCGGGAAGACACCGGCGCAGGGGCGTGTGAGCTGGTCTGGGTTGAGCAGCTCAGCCGGCTGGATTAGCTGATCAGGCTGAGAAATTCGCTGCGGGTGGCGGCGTTGTGACGGAACTCGCCGAGCATCACCGAGGTCACCATCGAGGAATTCTGCTTTTCCACGCCGCGCATCATCATGCACATGTGCCGGGCTTCGATGACCACCGCCACACCCAGTGCGCCGGTCACCTGCTGAACCGCTTCGGCGATCTGCCGGCTGAGGTTTTCCTGAATCTGCAGGCGGCGGGCATACATGTCGACGATGCGCGCCACTTTCGACAGGCCGAGCACCTTGCCGCTCGGGATATAGGCCACATGGGCCTTGCCGATGAAGGGCAGCAGGTGGTGTTCGCACAGCGAATAGAGCTCGATGTCCTTGACCAGCACCATTTCGCTGTTGTCCGAGCTGAACAGCGCGTTGTTGGTGACTTCTTCCAGCGTCTGCTGGTAGCCGCGGCAGAGGTACTGCATGGCTTTGGCGGCGCGTTTGGGCGTATCAAGCAGGCCTTCGCGACCAACGTCTTCGCCCAGTTGGCTGAGAATGGCGCTGTAATTCTGTTCCAGAGACATGCTGTGCTCGCTCGCGGTTGAAGATGCGCAGGGTAGGGGCAGAGCGCTTGGCTGGCAAGTCGGAGCCCGGGTGGATGACCGCTTCGGCACGGCAATTGGCCGAATACTGGGCTGTCATCCGGGGCCGGGTGCGCTAGCCTGCGCTATCGAAATCATCAGGAGTCGCTGGATGCCCGCCCGGCTTGCCAATCTGTCCATCCGCCAATTGCTCACCCTTTATTCCAGCCTGCCGCCGGTTGCAGCAGAGCAGCGTAGTGGCCTGTGGTGTGCGCACTTCGTCGGGCCCTGGTGGCTGCGCATCAGTGCCGCGCCGGGGATTGCGCTGGGCGGGATGCCCGGGTGGCTGGGCAAGCGTTTTGATGCCCCGCATGCGGCGGTCAATCTGTTGCGCACTGACGCCGGAATGCGTGAGGTGTTGCCCATGCAGTGCACGGAACAGCCCTCCTGGTATGACGCCCAGCCCTGTGCTGCCGTGGCCTACGGCGCCAAGGCGCGGATGCCCTGGCGCTGGGTGCGCGATGAGCTGCGGCAGGTGGATGAAAACCTCTGGCTGTGCCTGACCTTTATCAATCTGCCGTTGCTGCGCCGGTTGCCATTTCCCTTCGTGCTGGTGCGGGATGCCAAGGCGTAGCCCGGATGCAATCCGGGAGCAGGCCGTATTCAGGAACATGGCCCCGGATTGCATCCGGGCTACTGCTAGCGCGACTGCCGGATAGCAGCGGAGCTACTCGTCACGCCCTTCCAGCATGGTGCGCTTGAGCAGCAGGTAGATTGCGCCGGCGCCGCCGTGCCTGGGCACGCAGGAGGTAAACCCGAGCGCCTGCGGGTGCTGGCGCAGCCAGGTGTTGACGTGGCTCTTGATCATGGGCTTGCGGCCATCCATGCGCGCGGCCTTGCCATGGGTGATGCGCACGCAGCGGATTTCAAAACGGGTAGCTTCGGCGAGGAACGCCCAGAGGGTTTCGCGGGCGTTTTCCACCGACATGCCGTGCAGATCAAGACTGCCCTCGAACGGCACCTGCCCAGCCTTGAGCTTGCGCATCTGGCTTTCCTGCACGCCATCGCGTGACCAGTACAGTTCGTCTTCTGCGCCCACGTCGATGACGAACTGATCGGACAGGCCATCGACTTTCAAATCATTGCTACGCACCGTGGCATTCAGGCGTTTGCTGTTGATCTGCTGACGGTCGGGCTTGGCTTTGCCGGTGTCGGCGCGGTCATGCTGGATGCGTTTGACGCCGCGCATCTGCGCGGCAAACAGGTTTTGATCCGGATCGTCTGGGGTACTGGACATGGCGGATGTGGCCGTAGAACGGAGAGGTGTTGCAGTTTACCTGCTCAGCGCGATTTGAGCAGGCCCGGTGCCATGCCCAGTCCATTTCGCCGGCGCCGGCGGCGACAGATGCGCCAGCAACTGATACCCGTTGCCAACAGCAGCAAGCCCGCCAGGCTGACCGCCAGTGCACCGTGACCTTCCAGCAGCGCTGGCAATGCTTCAAGGGCCATGGCCAGGCCGGCCATCAGCAGCAGGATGCCGGCGCAGCAGAGCATGGCGGAAAGCGCGGCGCAGATGCGCCAGCGCCACTTGCCCGGGCCTTGGCTGCGCAAGCGGCTGGCATTGAATCCGGCTGACAATTTCATCGGTTTTATCCTGTGGTGAACCCCCTGTGACGTTTATTGGCGCTTGAGGTTCCCTGCGCAAGTGGCTTTTGTTGCGCTGTGTGACGTGCTTCCACGGATCGTCGGCCTGTTAGACTGCGCGCTGAATTGTTCAGGAGAGTGCTGTGAGCGAGTCCAGACTGCGTACCTTGCGTGACCATATCCGTTGGGCGGTCAGCCGTTTTCATGCGGAAAATCTGTTTTTTGGCCACGGCACCGACAATGCCTGGGACGAAGCGCGGCAACTGGTGCTGGGGGCAGTACACCTGCCGTTCGAGATGGCCGACAGTTATCTGGACTGTACGCTGGAAGATGACGAACGCGCCCATCTGCAACAGTTGCTGACGCGGCGCATTATCGAGCGCGTGCCGACCGCCTATCTGCTGGGTGAAGCCTGGTTCTGCGGCCTGCCCTTTGTGGTCGACGAGCGGGTGCTGGTGCCGCGTTCGCCGATCGCCGAACTGATCGGTCAGCGCTTTGAACCCTGGTTGCCGGACGATCCGGCACGCATTCTCGATCTGTGCTGTGGCTCCGGTTGCATCGGTATCGCGGCCGCCTACGCATTCCCGGAGGCTGAAGTGGTGCTGGGGGATCTGTCTTTCGATGCGCTGGAAGTGGCCAACCTGAACATCGAGCGGCATGGGCTGGAAGAGCGTGTTTATACGGTGCAGGGCGACGGTTTCGATGGTCTGCCCAGGCAGCGCTTTGATCTGATCCTGTCCAACCCGCCTTATGTGGATGCCGAGGACTTTGCCGATATGCCGGCCGAGTTCCAGCATGAGCCGGCGCTGGGCCTGGCCTGTGGTGACGATGGGTTGAATCTGGTGCGGCGCATGCTGGCAGAGGCGGCGGATCATTTGTCGGAAAAGGGTGTGCTGATTGTCGAGGTGGGCAACAGTCAGGTGCA
>DATMWH010000261.1:0-2158 GCA_035562615.1 Pseudomonas sp.
ATCGCCAGATTGACCGTGGCCAGATCGGCCAGCGGTGTCTGGCTGGGGCACAGGGTGATCAGGGTGGCGCCGGTTTCGCGCACCAGATTGGCGGTGATCAGCAGGTCCTTGGAGCGCCCCGACTGGGAAATGCAGATGGCCACGTCGCTGGGTTTGAGCGTTACCGCCGACATCGCCTGCATGTGCGGGTCGGAATAGGCGGCCGCGGTCAGCAACAGGCGGAAGAACTTGTGCTGGGCATCCGCCGCCACTGCGCCGGACGCCCCGAAGCCGTAGAACTCGATGCGCTGCGCCTTGGAAATGGCGTTGATGGCTTTTTGCAGCGCCTGGGTATCGAGCGACTCGCGCACTTCCATCAGGGTGTGCAGTGTGGTGTCGAAGATTTTCAGGCTGTAGTCGGCGACCGAGTCATCCTCGTGGATGGCGAACTGGCCGAAGCTGGCGCCGGCGGCGAGGCTTTGCGCCAGCTTGAGCTTGAGATCCTGAAAGCCGGTACAACCGATCGCACGGCAAAAGCGCACGATGGTTGGCTCACTGATGCCCACTTCATGGGCCAGATCGGCCATCGAGCTGTGCATGACGGCTGCCGGGTCCAGCAAAACGAACTCGGCCACCTTGATTTCGGATTTGCGCAGTAAATGTCGGGACTGGGCGATGTGTTGCAAGAGATTCACGGGCGATAACTCGGTTATGATCTGGGCGGATGTAGTGGGCCTGTAGTTATACTACATGGCTACTGCTATCGCACTGAAAAACACCCGGAGCGCACTGATTTGCCTACTCCCTGCGACATGCTGGTGTTTGGCGGCACCGGCGATCTGGCGCTGCACAAATTACTGCCGGCGCTGTATCACCTGCACCGTGACGGCCGTCTGGCCGAGGACATGCGGATTCTCGCGGCAGCCCGCAACCGTCTGAGCCGGGCCGAGTTTTGCGCGCTGGCCGAACGCCATTGCCGGGTGCAGGTGGCCGCTGCGGATTTTGACCCGCTGGTCTGGAGCCGCTTCGCCGAGCGTCTGGATTACTGCGCCATGGACCTTGCGCAAAGCGCCGACTTTGCCCGCCTGCACTTCAAGCTCGGCAGCAGTACCCGGCGCGGGCGCATCTACTACCTGGCCACGGCACCGGATCTGGTCGCCGGGATCAGCGCCAACCTGGCGATTGCCGGGCTGGCCGGGGTCAATACACGGATCGTGGTGGAGAAACCCATCGGCCATTCGCTGGACTCGGCCAGGGAAGTGAATGACGCCCTGGGTAAGGTGTTCAGCGAAGCGCAGGTGTTTCGTATCGATCATTATCTGGGCAAGGAGACAGTGCAGAACCTGATGGCGCTGCGTTTTGCCAACGCGTTGTTCGAGCCGGTGTGGCGCGCCGGGCATATTGACCATGTGCAGATCAGCGTGAACGAAACCCTCGGCGTGGAAAATCGCGGTGCCTACTACGAGCAGTCCGGCGCCATGCGCGACATGCTGCAGAACCATCTGCTGCAGTTGCTCTGCCTGGTCACCATGGAAGCGCCGGTGCGTTTCGATGCCGAATCGGTGCGCAATGAAAAGGTCAAGATACTGCAGGCACTCAAGCCGATCAGCGGTCTGGATGCCCAGGACAAGACCGTGCGCGGCCAATACGGCGCCGGCACCATCGGCGGGCATGACGTGCCGGCCTACTATTTCGAGAAGAACGTCGACAACGACAGCGACACCGAAACCTTTGTTGCCGTGCAGGCGGAGATCGACAACTGGCGCTGGGCGGGGGTGCCTTTCTACCTGCGCACCGGCAAGCGCATGGCGAAGAAATGTTCGGAGATCGTCATCCAGTTCAGACCGGTGCCGCACCGCTTGTTTGAAGTCAGTCAGGCCAACCGCCTGATCATCCGCCTGCAACCCGAAGAGCGCATCAGTCTGCAATTGATGGGCAAGAGCCCGGGCAAGGGCATGCGCCTGACACCTGTCGAGCTGGATCTGAACATGGCCGACATCACCCCGCATAACCGCCGCTGGGAAGCCTACGAGCGCCTGCTGCTGGATGTTATCGAAGGCGACTCGACGCTGTTTATGCGCCGGGACGAAGTAGAGGCCGCCTGGAGCTGGATCGACCCGATCATCAAAGGCTGGCAGGAGTCCTACCAGAGTCCGCGGCCTTACCCCGCCGGCAGCAA
>DATMWH010000262.1:0-1770 GCA_035562615.1 Pseudomonas sp.
TCCTCCACCGTGGTCGCGCGCTCGACTTCAAACACGCAGTCGGTCAGCGAGGCATTGGCCAGCGGCACACGCACGGCATGGCCATTTAACTTGCCGCGCAACTCCGGGAAGATCTCGGCGATCGCCGTGGCAGAACCGGTAGTGGTAGGAATCAAACTCATACCCGAGGCCCGCGCGCGACGCAGGTCTTTATGCGGCTGGTCGAGGATGCTTTGCGTGTTGGTCAGGTCGTGAATGGTGGTGATCGACCCATGACGGATAACCAGATTCTCGTGGATAACCTTGACCACCGGCGCCAGGCAATTGGTGGTGCAGGATGCCGCAGTGACAATACGGTGCAATGCCGGATCGAACAGTTGCTGGTTGACCCCCAGCACCACGTTCAAGGCACCCGCCTCTTTCACCGGAGCACTCACCACCACGCGTTTAACACCCTGCTGCAGATAACCCTGCAACACGGCCACGGTCTTCATCTTGCCGCTGGCTTCGATGACCAGATCACATCCCGACCAGTCGCTGTCGGCAATCGCTTTGTTCGCCGTGACCTTGATGCGCTTACCGTCGATGACAATCGCATCACCGTCGCTGCTCGCCTCGTACTGCCAACGGCCATGCACCGAATCAAAATTCAGCAGGTGCGCATGGGTTGCCGCATCGCCGGCCGGATCGTTGATCTGCACAAACTCGAACTCCGGCCAGCCCCAGGCCGCACGCAGCGCCAGACGACCAATGCGGCCAAAGCCATTGATACCTATTTTGATAGTCATACTGTTACTCCAGACATTGATCGGAATGTGTGATTACACGCACTGCGCCAGGCGCTCGGGGCGCTTGCCCATGCCGTGCAGGCGCGCACTGTCAGCCGCCAGACGCTCGGCCGCCGCCGTAGCAGCCAGCTGCAGAATCTGCTGCGCCCAATCCGGCAACAGCGGATGCAAGCGGTAGTAGACCCATTGCCCTCGCCGGCGGTCCTCCAGCAGACCGCCGCTACGCAATTGCGCAAGGTGCCGGGAAATCTTCGGCTGGCTCTCCTGCAGCGCCGCCATCAGCTCACAGACACACAACTCACCCTGACTGGCGATCATCAGGCACAGGCGCGCCCGGGTTTCATCGGCCAGACACTTGAACAGGCTCACGGGCGTCAGCCCTTCTTCCAGCGCCACCTGCTCGCGGCCATTGATCAGCACAAACAGCTTGATCCGCTCATGCAGCGCCTGCAGGGTCTGACGGAATGCAGCAGGTTGCGTCGTGCCAGCCGGATCCTCGAAGTGCCAGGCAAGCACTTCGTCAGCCTGGGGTAATGCTGCGCACTCCAGCGCCTGCTTGTCGCACAGGGTGATCACGTAATCGAAGTGCTCACCGGCGAACTGATCAATGCCTTTGCTGACCAGACCGGTGCTGTCGATACCCGCCTGCTGCAGTGCTGCCAGTGCGCGCGGATCGGCGTGAGTCGGCTGGCTGCCGGCGCTGAACACCTGATAACGCTCGCCGCCGACATGCCGCAACAGCGCTTCGGCCATCAGCGAACGCGCGGAATTGGCGACACACAGGAACAGCACGCGTAATGATCGGGACATAGGTTGACCTGCGGCAATGAATACACTTGGCTAAATATATTAAATTTCGCATATTCTTTCATCCATATATTTAAGCGTGATGAACGGTAAGCACGCATGCACAGCCAGGCCAATCCAATGGGTATTTTCGAGCGCTATCTGACGCCTTGGGTATTGCTCTGCATCATTGGCGAGACCCGGCTCGGACTGTTTG
>DATMWH010000263.1:0-3995 GCA_035562615.1 Pseudomonas sp.
CGCCTTCACGGCACTGCTGCCTGAGCAGACGCCCACGCAATCCGAGGCGCTGCTCAGGGAACTGCTCAAGCGCGTGGAAACCCATCTGTTTGATGCCGACGGTCGTACCGTGCAGATCACCCTGTCGATCGGCGTGGCCGCGCTGGACGAGCAAACCACTCGCGCTCAGGCTGTTATCGATCGGGCACACCGTTGCGCAGATGAGATCAAAGAGGGCAATCAGCTCAAACTGTTCAACCCTGCCGACGAGCTCAAAGCAGCCGCGAACCGGGGGGATACCGTTGCGATGATCCAGCACGCAATGGAAAACAATCAGTTCCGCCTGCTGTTCCAGCCAGTGATCAGTTTGCGCGGTGACAGTGACGAACATTACGAGGTGCTGTTGCGCATGCTCAACCCGCAAGGCGAGGAAGTCTCACCCAACGACTTCATCTCCGCCGCCAAAGCGGAAGGACTGACCGAGAAGATTGATCGCTGGGTGGTACTCAACTCGATCAAGCTGCTCTCCGAACACCGCAGCAAAGGCCATAACACCAAGCTGTTCGTGCATCTCTCCGGCGCCAGTCTGCAAGACCAGAGCCTGCTGCCCTGGCTGAGCGTGGCCCTCAAAGCCGCGCGCCTGCCCTCGGATGCGCTGATTATCCAGTTCAGTGAGCCGGATGCGATCGAATACCTCAAGCAGGCCAAGACCCTCACCCAGGGACTGGCCGAACTGCACTGCAAGGTATCGCTGAGTCAGTTCGGTTGTGCGGCCAACCCGTTCAACACGCTCAAACACCTGACCGTCGACTTCGTCAAAATTGACGGCTCCTATACACAGGATCTGAGCAAACCGGAGAACCTTGAGTCACTCAAGGTTCTGCTGGCCAGCCTGCACTCGCAAGCCAAGTTGACCATCGTGCCTTATGTGGAAACGGCCTCGACCATGTCGACGCTCTGGCAAGCCGGGGTTAACTACATTCAGGGCTACTTCCTGCAGGGACCGAGTCAGGGCATGGACTACGAGTTCTCGTCAGGCAACGAATAACCAGGCCACCGGAATGCAAAAAGCCGTCTTAACGACGGCTTTTTGTTATCTGCCTGACTCAGTCCTGCCCTTCCCTGTCACGAAAGCCCAACAGGTAGAGGATGCCATCCAGCCCCAGAGTTGAAATCGCCTGCTTGGCCGATTGTTTGACCAGCGGCTTGGCGCGGAATGCCACGCCCAGACCGGCCAGCCCCAGCATAGGCAGATCATTCGCACCGTCGCCCACCGCGATGGTCTGCTCAAGACGCAGGCCTTCCTTGTGCGCCAGCTCACGCAACAGGTCAGCCTTGCGCTGGGCATCGACAATCGGCTCCACCGCCACACCGGTCAGCTGGCCATCGACAATCTGCAACTCATTGGCAAACACGTAATCGATACCGAGTTTTTCCTGTAACTGACGGGCGAAATAGCTGAAGCCGCCCGACAAGATGGCTGTTTTGTAGCCGAGCCGCTTGAGCTCGGCGAACAGCGTTTCGGCACCTTCGGTCAGGCGCAGCGAAGCCCCGACTTCCTGCAGCACGGACTCGGGAAGGCCCTTGAGCAACGCCAGGCGCTCCTTGAAACTGGCACGAAAATCCAGCTCGCCACGCATCGCACGCTCGGTGATCGCCGAGACCTTTTCACCGACACCCGCCGCCTTGGCCAACTCGTCGATCACCTCGGCTTCGATCAGCGTTGAATCCATATCGAACACGGCAAGCCGCCGATTGCGGCGGAATAACGAATCGCGCTGGAAGGCGATATCCACATTCAGTTCCTGCGCCACACTGAGGAACTCGGTGCGCAACGCCGAGGCGTCTGCCGGCTCGCCACGCACGGAAAACTCGATACAGCCCTTGCCACACTCCTCCGGCGTATCCAGCGGCATGCGCCCGGAGAGCCGGTCGATCTGGTCGATATTCAAGCCGTAGCGCGCGGTAATCGTGCTGACCCGCTGCAGCTGTTCGGCCGTGACCTTGCGGGTCAGCAACGTGACGATATAGCGCGGCTTGCCCTGACCGCCCACCCACTGCTGGTAGTCCTCTTCGGACACTGGGGTAAAGCGCACCTGCTGATCGAGCTTGTAGGCGGTAAACAACACGTCCTTGAGCACCGAGGAAGCGGTCTGGTTATCCGGTATTTCCACCAGAATGCCGAAAGACAGGGTGTCATGAATGACCGCCTGACCAATATCGAGGATATTCACCCCGCCCTGTGCCAGAACGCCGGTTATGGCTGCAGTGAGCCCCGGACGGTCTTCTCCGGTGATGTTTATCAGGACAATTTCACGCAAGGCTCGATCTCCGCGTTGAGCAGGCCGTCATTCTACCCATAAACCCTTGGCTGCTGGCAGTTACAGCGCTTTGCCCTGCGCTTGGGCGCCGCTATACTGCGCGCCTGTTTCCCCAGAGAAGAGCCGCGCCCCGTGACCCGGCCCACATCCGTCAAACCCGACAATTTCTTCCTGCTGCTGTTCAACGCATTGCGTTACCGGCGCATTCCGCTGACCTTGCGCATTGCCAGCCACAGCCTGCTGCTGGTCAGCCTAGCGCTGATCATCTGCGCCTGGGTCATGGGCATGCAGTTCAAGAACGCCATGCAGCAGCAAGCCGATGCCATCGGCCAGAGCCTGATTACCCAGACCGCCGCCTCCGCCACAGAACTGCTGGTGGCCAACGACATCCTCAGCCTCAACGTACTGCTGAGCAATCTGGACAAGAACCCGCTGGTGGCCCACGCCGCCATCTACAGCGTCGACAACCGCATCCTGGCCGAAGCCGGATCACGCCCCAAGCGCGACTTCCTCGGCGAAACCGATGGCTTGTATTCAACGCCGATCACCTTTCAGGAAGTCATCGCCGGCCAGCTGCGCATCAGCCTGGACATGCAGCAATTCAACAAACCGATGAACATCAGCATGCAGAGCATGGGGCTGCTCGGCGGGATATTGCTGATTCTGGCGCTTTACCTGAGCCTGCGCCTGGGGCGCAACATCACCACGCCCATGCTGCAACTGCGAGTCTGGCTGCGCGATCCGGATCACCCGGCCCCGGGCTCAGGGCGCCAGGATGAAATCGGCGACATCTCGCGCCAGCTACAGGATCTGCTGGTCGAACCAGAACCAGAGCCTGAGCTTCGCGCCGCAAAAGACGATGTGTTTGACGATGAGGACGAATTCATCGAAGACGATCACAACGAACCGACCTTCGAAATACGCAACCTGCGCGACCCCAGCTTTGACACGCCAACCGATGACGACGAGCCCGACAGTCGGCTCTACCCGGCACAGGAAGAAGACCCGTTTGCCGAGCTGCGCGCCGAAGCGGAAGCCATGCCGCCGCCAGTCCCGATCAAGCCTGCCACCAGCAGCGCCCTGCTCGCGATCCAGATGGGTGCGCAGGAACAACTGCGCCGCCTGCCACGCGCCCGCCTGATGGACTTGCTGCAGCGTTACCGTGATTGCCTCGAGCAGATTGCCCATCTGTATCAGGGCACCCTGCACACCCTGAATGACGGCAGCAGCCTGCTGGTATTCGACAGCGCCCGCAGCGGCGAGGACTACCTGACCCACGCCCTCTGCTGTGGCGAACTGATGCGCGCACTCGGCCACGCCCTGCAGGTCGAAGTCGCAGACAGCGGCATCACCCTGCAACTGCAACTGGGGCTGACCCTCGGTGAGAACCTCGCCGACCTGAGTCAGGGCGATCTGCTGCTCAGTGACAGCGCCCACAACGCCCTCGCCCTGAGTCAGCACAGCCGCAACCTGCTGCTGGTCGAACGCGCCGTGGCCGACGATCCGCTGCTGCGCCAGCGCGCACGCATTCGCTCGATCGCCAGCCCAGCCGGCGCCTGCTGCGTGGAGCGCCTGCTCGAACCCTATCCGGCACTGCTCGAACGGCAACTGGCGCGGATGCACGAAAACCGCAAGTAACCGCCCGCTGGAGCACTTATGGCACAGGCCAGCCTGCCCCCACGCAAAAGCCGCTGG
>DATMWH010000264.1:0-29658 GCA_035562615.1 Pseudomonas sp.
GCGGTTGCTCTGGGTAATCCGGATAGCCGCCACCACCTGCGGATCGGCCATCGCGTTCCAGCCCAGTGCCAGATCGGTCGGCGACAGCCTGGCCCCGGCGTCAAAGTGATAATCCTCTCGCGCCAGCACCCGCGCCGTCAGGCTGAACGGTTGCAGGGGAATGATGCGGTAACCGGCGAGTTGCTGAGCACCATCAACCGGCGACTGCACCAGTGGCAATGACGGCGCAGGCCTGAACATGGCCCAACCAAGCCAGAGCAGAGTCAGAGCAGCAATGCTGAAAATCAGACGACGGGCGAACACGGAGGTTTTATCTCACAGGCAGCAACAGAAAGTCGGCCGCCTGTTACCGGCGACCTGAAGCCCGAGCATACAGGCGTTCAGGTCACTGGGCAGAGCACAACGTGTCAGGATGCTTTGGCTTTGTCACGCATGCGCGCGGCCATGGTCGCCATTTCGGTATAAAGCACCTGCGGATTCTGCTGCTTGATCTTCCAGGCCATACGACCCTGCTCATGGGGCAGGATCAGGAACTCGCCGGCCGCTACCTGCTGATAGATATAGTCCGCAATGAACTCGGCGGTAATCGGTGAAGACTCCAGCAACTTGCCGACCTGCGCCTTCATCTGCTGGTTCGGGCCATGGAAGGAGTCCATCAGGTTGGTCTGGAAGAACGACGGGCAGACCACATGCACGCCCACTGCTTCCTGCTGCAGCTCAACCAGCAGGCTTTCCGACAGCGCCACCACACCGGCCTTGGCCACGTTGTAGTTGCTCATGGCCGGGCCCTGCATCAGCGCCGCCATCGAGGCGATGTTGATGATCTTGCCCTTGCTCTTCTGCAGCAACGGCAGGAAGGCTTTGCAGCCCTTGACCACGCCCATCAGGTTGATCGAGATCTGCCAGTCCCAGTCTTCCAGGGTCAGGTCGCTGAAGAAACCACCCGAGGCCACACCGGCGTTGTTGACGATCACGTCGATACCGCCCAGACGCTCCTCACAGGCCTGGGCAAAGGCCGTCAGCTGGCTGTAGTCACGCACATCGCAGCGCAGGGTGAAGCCGTCACCCCCGGCTTCGCGCACCAGTTTCAGGGTTTCCGCCAGACCGGCATCATTCACATCCGACAGCGCCAGCTGCCAGCCCTCGCGCGCCCAGCGCAGGGCAATTTCACGTCCCAGGCCGGAGCCTGCACCTGTAATCATGATGCGATTTTGCATGGGGAACAGCCTCGAACAGCGGAATGATGGGCGCAGTGTAAACGCGCAACGCGCTGCACTCAGGGATCATCATGTTGCTGAATGGCTGCGGCTAAGCGCACCGCAGGGCTGGCGCTGAGCACTCAGCCAGGCGGTTTGCCGACCAGCGAGCGCAGCCGGTCCGGATAATCGGTGATGATGCCGTCCACTCCCAGCTCGATCAGTTCGCGCATCTGCTGTTCATCGTTGATTGTCCAGACCTGCACCTGCAGGCCGCGGTCATGCATGTCCTGGACAAAGCGAGGCGTCACAATGGATATCCCCGAAGACTCCACCGGCACCTGCAACGCGACACCCTTGAGCGGATAGAGATGCGCCAGACCCAGCTTGTGCAGCAGCACCAGCCAGGTGGTTTCCGGCTGGGAAAACGATGTCGCCACTTCCGGGCAGTGTTGGCGAAACTCATCCAGCGCCTGGCTGCCGAACGAGGCTACCAGCACCTGCTGCTGCAACCCGTGTTTGCGCAGCATGGTGCACAACGGCCCGGCAATGCTCGGTGACTGCTGTTTGATCTCGATCATGTAGCGTGCTTTGGGCAACGCCGTGAACACAGCCTCGAGTGCCGGTATGCGGATACCGGTGTTACTCAGAGAGGTGCCCTGTTCTGCATCGAAGCCCTGCGCCGCATCCAGCTGCTGCAGCTGGGCAAAGGTCATTTCGCGAATCAGGCCGCTGCCGTTGGTCTGCGCGTCTACCGTCTCGTCGTGGCTCAACACCAGCACACCGTCGCTGCTGGAGTGGATATCGATTTCCAGCACATCGGCCTGCAGTTGATGTGCATGCTGCGCCGCTTCAAGCGTGTCATTGGGCTTGAGCCCACGTCCGCCGCCATGGGCAATCACCTCGAAGGCGCTGGCACGGTAGTAGGCATGCGGCTCTACGACCGCACCGGGCAAGCTGCGCGCAACAGCATAGGCCAGCAGGATCAGCCCGGTGGCGATTGTCCAAGTTCTCAACTGACTCATTGCTAAATGCCTGATTGGTTTTAATGCCTATTCTGAAGACGGCCCTTTGCAAGCAAATGACAGCGCTGCGCTCGTGCGGATTGCTTAAGAATTACCGGCCACTGCATTGTGCTGGCTGGCGCAGTAGTTACCGTTGCCCCTGAACAAGGAACCACCATGACCCTGCTGATACCTGGCCTCGCCCTCTTCCCTGGCGCGCACTCGGTGCGCTTCTTGGCTGACAGCTTTCGCAGCGCGCAGATTGGCCTGCAATCTTTCGGCTCGTAGCCGTATCAGTTTGCTGAATGGCCCGGTCAAACCCACGGCAGTCCCAGTCAACAACCTCTACACATTCACCCTGCGAAGACTATACTGACACTCAAAGTGTCTTTACCTCGCACCATTGAATAATGTGAGCACAATGCCCAAGACCGATCTGATCACACCGCTGCAGCTGCTGAAAAGACTCAACGAAAACCTGCATCGCATGCCACGGATGTTGCGTGGGGTTTACTACTCGGGCCTGAGCAACCGGGAAAAGACCCTGTCGCTGGGTTGGGCGGTGGAACGTGCAACGCAGTGCTATCCGGATCGGCCCGCCGTCATGGATGAAACCCGCACACTCAGTTACCGGGAGTTCAATGCCTGGGCCAATCGCTTTGCCCATGCACTGAAAGCCGATGGTGTGGGGCATGGCACGGTGGTGGCCGTGATGCTGGAAAACCGCCTGGAACAACTGGCCCTGCTGACCGGTGTAGCCAAGCTGGGCGCCGTCAGCGCGCTGATCAACACCACCCAGCGGGGCAAGGTGCTGACGCATAGCCTGAACCTGGTCAAGCCCAGCTACTTCGTGGTGGGTGAAGAACAGCTCGAGGCTTTCAAGGAGGTCCGCAAAGACGTCCAGGGTGCCGACCAGGGCTGCTACTGGCTGGCCGACGGCGATACCTTGCAGGATGTCGGCAAAGCACCACGCGGCTGGGTCAATCTGGCCAAACAGCTGACGGATCAGAGCGATGCCAACCTGCCGGAGTGCCTGCGGGTCAAGCTCAAGGACCCGTGCTTCTACATCTACACCTCCGGCACCACCGGCATGCCCAAGGCCGCGGTGATCAGCCATAACAAGTGGATCAAGGCCTATGGCGGCTTTGGCCTTTCCGGACTGGGGCTGGACAGCTCCGATGTGCTGTACATGATGCTGCCGCTCTACCACAGCAGTGGCGTTATCGTCAGCTGGAGTTCGGCCCTGGCCGGCGGTGCGGCCATGGCCGTGCGGCGCAAGTTTTCGGCCAGTGCGTTCTGGAAAGACGTGGCCCACTATCAGGCCACCAGCTTTTGCTACATCGGCGAGCTGTGCCGCTATCTGCTCAATCAGCCGCCGTGCCCCGAGGAGCGCAACAACACCCTGACCAGCATGATCGGCAACGGCTTGCGCCCTTCCATCTGGAACGAGTTCAAGCAGCGTTTCGGCATTGAGCGGATCGTGGAGTTCTATGGCGCCAGCGAAGGCAATATTGCCTTTATGAACGCCTTCAATTTTGACAACACGGTAGGGTTTTCACCGGCGCCGTATGCCGTGGTTCGCTACGATCTGGAAAACGAACAGCCGCTGCGCGACAGCAAAGGCTTCCTGCTCAAAGCCGAACTGGGTGAGCCGGGTTTGCTGATTGGCGAAATCAGCAAGAAATACCCTTTTGATGGCTATACCGACCCGGCCAAAAGCGAAGCGGTGATCCTGCGCAACGTGTTCAAAAAGGGCGATGCCTGGTTCAACACCGGCGATCTGATGCGCGACATCGGCTGCAAGCATGCGCAATTTGTCGATCGACTGGGCGACACCTTCCGCTGGAAAGGCGAAAACGTCTCCACCAACGAAGTCGAAAGCATCCTCGGGGCTTTTCCCGGTGTCGAAGATGCGGTGGTGTATGGCGTGGAAATCCCGCAGACCAACGGCCGCTGCGGCATGGCCGCGCTGCGCCTGAGCAAGGCCGGCACACTGGATGGCAAAGCACTGGCCACGTACATGGATCAGAAACTGGCCAGCTATGCTGCCCCGCTGTTCATCCGCCTGCTGAGCGAAATCGACAGTACCGGCACTTTCAAATACAAGAAATCCGACCTCAAGCACGTGGCCTACGACCCCGGCAAAACCACGGACCCGCTGCTGGTGAGGCTGCCGGGCAGCAAACACTTCGAGCCGTTGAGCGCGGCGATTTTCGACAAGATCAATCAGGGTGACTATCGGTTCTAGACAGCACCTGCGCGTGCAATACCGCCAGAGTGTGCTCGTCAGCGGCAAACAGATGTTCGACCCGCAGGGAAGCCAGGGTGATGTCCTGCGGGGTGCCGAAGGTGCTGAACATGCTGAAGAAGCTCAGCTCGCCAAACGCACTGGCAAAGCGCGTGGTCAGCAAGGGCGCTGTCGGGTGAACAAAGCCCGGCAGATTCTGCCCACCCAGCCGGGCGCCAAGGGCCGCTGCCAGCGCTTCAAACCTGAGCGCCAGCTCAGGCAGAACGGCCACTTCCTCGCGCAACTGGGCCAGCATGGCCGGCGCCTTTTCCGCCAGATTGAGCATGTGCTTGGCAAGACCCTCGGGATGGGCGAGCAGATCCAGCATATTGACCGGCGCATCGGCCGGCATATCAGCCGCCCAGGGCATCAGCGTGGTCATTAACCAGCGGGCACCGCGGTTGACGTTCAGTACATTCCAGTGCGCATCAATGATCATCGCCGGCATCGGGTCATGGGTCTTGAGCAGTTGCAGCAGCGCTTCGCTGGCCTGGGCCAGCGCCGGCGCACTCAGCGGCGCAGCGCTGTAAACCGGTGCATAACCGGCCTGCAGCAGGGCCTCATTGCGCACCACCAGTGGCGCATCCAGCACCTGCAGCCAGGCCAGCAACAGTTCTCGACTGGGCTTGGCGCGGCCACTTTCGACAAAACTGATATGCCGCTGCGATACATTCAGCCGCAACGACAACTCCAGCTGACTGAAGCGCCGGGCCTTGCGCGCATGCTGCAAGGTCATGGTCAGGGTCGGATTGAGTAGATTCATCGGCTGATTCAAGCACAGTTGCCTGTCGATTCAATAACCTGCGAGGTAATTGCGACGATGATCTGAGCGCCGGATAGTGCAGTCCTCACCCACTGGAGGAATGACCATGCGCGCCTTTCGTACATTGCTGTTGCTGATCTGGCTGGTAATCGCCGGCTACACCGCCCTGGTCGTGGCCCACCATGGCGCAAACCTGCTGCCGGTGTTCTTCGGCGACATCGCCAGTCTGACCTGGCCCGGCCAGTTCAACCTGGACTTCCTGTGCATGCTGTTGCTGTCAGGACTCTGGGTAGCCTGGCGCCATCGGTTCTCGCTGCCGGGCCTGGCGCTTGGTTTGCTGGCGGTGTTTGGCGGGGCGTTCTTTCTTGCGGCTTACTTGCTGATAGTCAGTCTGCAGGTCAAGGGAAACCTGCAGGCCCTGCTGCTAGGCAACGCCCGGAGTTGACAGGCACTGCCCGTGCCCATGCCCGTGCCCATGCCCGTGCCCGCGCCCGCGCCGTCAGAGCAGAATCCCGATCGATTGCAGGTCGCGGAGGATCTCGCGCTCACAGGGCGTGACAGCGAAAAGCTCTGTCTTCAGCGCGCGGTTGATGCCTTGCTTGACGTACAGACTGACGGTATTGAGCGAGATAACGTAGGTAGACGCGCCGTTGGCACTGCGGCCAGCCGTTACCAGGTAGTCCTTGTTCAGGGCCTGCAGCCTGCGGACCCAGTCGTTCGAGCGATGATCGGATTCAGGTACCAGCTGAATGACACACATGACCTTCTCCCCTTATGCCGGCGCACAAGGGACTGACGCACGCCATTGAGCACAGGGCACACCTAGGCCAGATCTACCAGCAATCGGGCCGTTGACAGCAACTGCACATGTCCGCCGACACTGACCCGCCCAGCATCGTCGACACGCACATCCAGCCGGCTCGGACGCTGCAGGAAACGGCCCTGGTTCAGGCTGAAGGCCTCATTCAACTGACGCAAGCCAAGCTTGACCAGATAGGCCGCCACCGGGCCCGCCGCACTGCCGGTCGCAATATCCTCGACCTGTCCGGCCGGGTCCCAGGTGCGTCCTTCATGGCCATCGACATCCAGCAGAAAGACAAACGCGGCGCCACAGCCGCGCAATTCCTGCTCGACCAAACGCTGCTGTCGGGCCACGGCCAGTCCTTGCGCCGTGACCGGCAGCAACACGTAGGGCAGACCGGTACTGACCACCGTTGCCGGATAGCGCCTGTCCAGCTGCGCCTCACCCAGCCCGAAGGCTTCTGCCAGCCCGAGGGTGGCAGACGGATCGAGTGACTGACCAAACTCGGCCTGCCCCTGATCCATCTCGGCGTAATAGCCCTTGCCCTGTCGACGACTGCTCAACTGCACGGACTTGCTGGCCAGCTGCAGCACCCATTGCGCCGGCTCATCCGTCCCGTGCAGATGGTGCAGCAACGCGGCCGCACCGATCACCGGATGGCCGGCGAAGGGCAGCTCTTCCTCCATGGTAAAGATCCGCGCACTGAATTCATGGGCGGTGCTTCCGGGCAGCAGAAAGATCGACTCGAACTGGCGTAGCTCGACCGTCAGCGCCTGCATGGCTTGTGTCGACAGCCCACGCGCATCGGCAAACACCGCCAGGCCATTGCCGCTTAAAGGACGCTCTGCAAAAACATCCAGTTGCCAGTAATCCACGCTCGAAACTCCCGAAAAAAATGGGCACACCAGCCAGACCAACCGGTGCATCCGAAATACACAGCGGTCTTGAGCGTCTGCAATGTTGCGTTATGGCGCCTTTTGCAGACGGGTTACAACAAACTCGCCATTACGCTGTTCAACCACGAATTCAACCTTGTCGCCGGCGGCCAGGCCTTGCAGGCTGACTCCTTCGATAACGCCAAAGACCATGGTCATCGGCGGCATGGCCATCACGGCGATCGGGCCGTGGCGCAGGGTCAGCTTGCGGTTTTGCACATCCACCTTGCGCACTTCGCCCTGGTTCAGGTCGGTCGCACTTTCCATCGCCGGCGGATGGCTCATGTGTTCTTCATTGGCCTGTACGCCCAGACTCAGGCTGCTGCCCAACAGGCAGGCAATCAACAGTTTGTTCATGCTCACTCCTCGCTAAGTGGTTGTTTAAAGCCGCATGCCAGAGTGGCTGCGGCGGGTACTCAGTCCGCTACGCGCACCTTGCCGCGCATGCCGGCCTGAAAGTGACCGGCGATCAGGCAGGCAAAGTCGAACTCGCCGGCATTGTTGAAAGTCCAGATAATTTCGCCACGCTGTCCCGGCGCTACATGCGCCATGTACGGCTCAGCGTGCTGCATGCCGGGAAACCTGAGCATCAATGCGGCATGCTCACGCAAGGTTTTCTCGCTACCGAGGACGAACTCGTGCATCACCTGACCGTCGTTATGCAGGATCAGACGCAGAGTCTCACCGCGCTTTACCTGCAACTGTTCCGGCGTGAAACGCATGGCGTCACTCATGCGCACATCGACACTGCGGGTTACCTGTGCACTGTCCCCGGCAATCCCCCAGGGGGTCTGCTCCTTGAGCACCTGAGCGGCCGCCGGAGCGGGCTCGCCGTGGGCCAGCGCCAGTTGCACTGAGCTGACCAGCAGCAGGATCACCATCAAAAACCTGTACATACCCAACACTCCTGATGGATTCAATGGCCCGTATGGCCCGACGGTTTGCGCACCTGGACTTCCAGCGGCGCGGTCGGTGGTTGTTGCAGAGGCATCGACTGGCCTCCGGCTTGCTGCGTGCGGGCCGGTTCGGCCAGTTTACCCTGCCACGGGTACGCCACTGTTCCGGGCGGATGCCTGAACCAGCCCGGATCGCGGTAATCACCCGCTGGCTGATCCTTGCGCACCTTAAGCATGCTGAACATGCCGCCCATTTCCACTGATCCGAAGGGACCCTTGCCAGTCATCATCGGCGCCGTGTTGTCCGGCAACGGCATCTGCATCTCGGCCATATCCGCCATGCCACGCTCGCCCATGACCATGTAGTCGGGAATCAGCCGGGTGATCTTGCGGGTCATGTCGCGCTGATCGACGCCAATCAGGGTCGGCACATCGTGACCCATGGCGTTCATGGTGTGGTGACTCTTGTGGCAATGGAACGCCCAGTCGCCCTCCTCGTCGGCAATGAATTCGATCTGGCGCATCTGGCCCACGGCAATGTCGGTGGTCACTTCAGGCCAGCGCGCCGCCAGCGGTGTGGGCCCGCCATCGGTGCCGGTGACTTCGAACTCATGCCCGTGCAGGTGGATCGGGTGATTGGTCATGGTCAGGTTGCCGACACGGATGCGTACGCGATCACCCTGGCGCGCCACCAGCGGATCGATTCCCGGAAAGATGCGGCTGTTGAAGGTCCACAGGTTGAAATTGAGCATCTCCATGATCTTCGGCGTGTAGGCGCCCGGCTCGATGTCATAGGCGCTGAGCAGAAAGCAGTAATCGCGGTCGACTTCACTGATCAGCGGATGATGTTCCTTGGGATTGGTGACCCAGAATCCCATCATGCCCATGGCCATCTGGGTCATTTCGTCGGCATGCGGGTGGTACATGAAGGTGCCGGGGCGGCGCGCGACAAATTCGTAAACGAAGGTCTTGCCCACCGGAATGGCCGGTTGGGTCAGCCCGGAAACACCGTCCATGCCATTCGGCAAACGCTGACCATGCCAGTGAATGCTGGTGTGTTCGGGCAGTTTGTTGGTGACGAAGATGCGCACCCGGTCGCCTTCCACCACCTCGATGGTCGGCCCCGGCGACTGGCCGTTGTAGCCCCACAGGTGCGCCTTGTAGCCGGGCGCCAGCTCACGCACCACCGGCTCGGCGACCAGGTGGAACTCCTTGACCCCGGCGTTCATGCGCCAGGGTAGAGTCCAGCCATTGAGGGTCACCACCGGGTTGTAGGGTCGGCCGTTCTGCGGCTGCAGCGGCGGCATGGTGTCCGCGCGGGTCTGAATCACCGCTTCGGGCAACCCCGCCAGAGCCACCCGGCTGACCGCCGAACTGGCCACTGCGGCGGTAATGGCGCCGGCACCGAAAAAGAAATCACGTCGAGAAACCATAGCTATTTGTCCTTGTTCAGTGGCCGGCCGGGCTGGCGGCAACGGCGCTGTCGGCAGCGCGTGCCAGGGAAAGGGGGTTGTTGACCGGACCAAGCATGGCCATGTCCAGATTCGCCTGGGCAATCCAGAAATCACGCTGCGCCTGCAGGTAGCTTTCGACGGCCTGTATCTGCAAGCGCGCGTCAGCCAGCAGGTCGAAGGTGCTGATGAACATGCCGTTGTAGAGCAGCAGGTTTTCCTCGGCGATACGTGCCCGCAACGGCAGGATCTGCTCACGGTAATGCAACGCCAGTTCATGGGCCGCGTGGTAACTCAGATACGCCTCGCGCACTTGTGAGCGAGCATTGATAGCGGTTTCCGCCGCCCGATTGAGCATCTGTCGGTACTGCGCCTCGGCCTTGGCCACCTTCGCCCCGCTCCAGTCGAACAGCGGCAGTTCGACACTGATCTCGTAACCACGCTCGGTTGGCCCTTCGTTGGAGCGCTCGCGTTTGACCCCCACGTCCAGCACGTTGATAAAGCGCGTGGTCTTGGTCAGCCCGAGGTTGTCGGCCAGCCGCTGGCTGTCCAGACGCACGGCTTGAATATCCAGGCGCTGGGCCATCGCCTGGCGTTCAACATCCGGCATCGCCTCCACCGTTGCGGGCAGATCGGGCAGTCGTTGCTGCAGCTTGAATGCAGTCTGCTCGCCCCACAGCCCGAGCAGCCGGGTCAGTTGCTCACGAGTCTGCACCCGCAATTGCTCGGCACGAATCAGTTGCAGGCCGGCGTCGTGGTAGAAGCTCTGTTCGCGCGCCTGCTGCAAGCGGCTGTAGTTACCCACGGACTGCATGCGCCGGGACAGTTCGGCACCCGCCTCGGCCGCCTCCATCACCTGACGCGCATAGGTCTGACTTTCCTCGGCAGCCACTGCCTGATACCAGGCGGTGCGCGTCTGACTGGCCAGTTCGAGCACCGCCAGGCTGGTCTGGCGCTGCACCTGCTGAAAACGGCTGGCCTCGATTTTTTCCGTCAATGGCATGGCAATCAGCTGCGCCAGATTCAGATGCAGGCTCTGCTCATACTTGACCTCACTGCCCTGCTCACGCCGTCCCCAGGAGAATCCCGGATTGGGCAGACGTCCAGCCTGCACCAGTTCGGCCTCACTGATACCCAGCTGCTCGAAACTCGCTTGCAGACCCGGGTTATTCAGCAGGGCAACCTGCACCGCGGCATCCACCGACAACGGTTCAGCCAGCAGCTGCTGCACCCTGACAGCCAGTTCGCTGCGTTGCTGCGGCGTTTTGGCCCAAAGGACGTCTTTCTCCAGATGTTGCTGGCTGGCCTGCTGCACCGGCGCAAAGCCGCCATCGGCGCTGAACCCCGCGCAACCGCCAAGCAGCAACAGGCCAAAGCCCAGCAGACAGCGGCGCATGGCTGTGAGGATAAACAGCACGGCGTGCTCAATGATCTGCATGGGCAGCACCTCCCTGTATTACCGGGGCATCTGATTGAGATTTGGGCTGTTCCCAGGGTTCATTGGCGTACACACGCCAGCCGCCGATATCGCCAACCAGACGGTTGGCTTCCGGCCAGTTCTGCAGGGGACGCTCGGGCAGCGGCGGATAGGCCTGCAGCGCCGGCTGGTATTGCAGTGGCACGACGGGTGCCGCCGGATCCAGCGGATCGGCAGGCTCGGCCAGTGCGCAGCCTGACAGCCAGCCGAGCAGCCAGATAGCGGCGCAGCAGGCGACCAAATTTGAAGACAACATGATTCACTCTCGCTATGGATGAGCACCGGCAATAGGCCGGCAGCACAACAGTCAAATACGCCACAAGGCGCGGCAGGACTCAGGCGAGAATCAAACGGGGGGGTCTTTCCGGTGTATCGGCGATAACGGCCAGCGGCACTGCGGGATGTGCCGGGGAGAGGAAGATGGCCGGGGGTATTCCGGGCGCGGCCAGCGAACTGCTAATCGCGGTGGCACTCATGCACACCGTGCAATGACTGCAGGAGCTACCGCCAACTGGCTGGTGATCCGCAGGCACAGGGTCGTGACAGTGTTCGGCAGATGCTGCAGTCGGGGACACGGATGGCGTATGCAGTGAACTGTTCATCTGCATTGCAGCAGACAGGTGCATGCTCGCACCCGCCATGGCCTGTAGCGGCATGGCGAGCATCAGCAAGCAGATCAGCAGCATTCGCACTTTAGGCATGGGGTGCAGGGAACCGGAACGAAACTCGAAATTCGATTATCCTCGGCCAGCGCAGTCTGTCCAGCACTGAATCGGCCAGTGCACCTGCGCCATCCAGCTACCAGCGCTTACGCGCCAACATCGGGAACCACTGTATGCCTGCCAGCAACATCGTGATCATCCTTGGTCATCCGGATGCCAACAGCTTCTGCGGCGCCATCGCCGAGACCTATCGGCTCAGCGCCAGCGCGGCGGGGCATTCGGTGCAACTGTTTCGTCTGGGCGAGATCGACTTCGATCCCGTGCTGCGCCACGGCTACCAACAGCGTCAGGAACTGGAGCCGGGTCTGTTGGAAATCCGTGAAGCGATCAGCGCAGCCAGGCATCTGGTGTTCGTCTACCCGATCTGGTGGGGCGGCATGCCTGCCCTGCTCAAGGGCATGTTCGACCGGCTGTTCCTGCCCGGTTACGCCTTCAAGTACCGCGAAGGTTCGCAGTTCTGGGATCGCCTGCTCAGTGGCCGCAGCGCCCATGCGCTGGTATGCATGGACACCCCGCCGTGGTATTTCCGCCTTGTCTACCGCATGCCGGGACATCATCAGATGAAACGCACCATCCTTGAGTTCTGCGGCATCAAACCAGTGAAGATCAGCTCGTTCGGCCCGGTTCGTTATGCCTCTGCCGAACAGCGCGAGCGCTGGCTGGAGCAGGTACGCGGATTAGCCCGCAAGGTTTGAATAAGGCGCGCGGTCAACCGCTCTTGCGCGCCACCAGTGTGTAGCACAGGGGCAGTTGCGCTTGCTGGTGTTCGTACTGTTCGTATTCCACTTCGCGATTGCAGTGCGGGTGCTCGGTCAGGCGTTCGATCTGCAGGCCGGCCTGCACGCAGGCGGTGACTATTTCACCCAGGGTATGGATGAACCAGTAGGACGGAGCCCCTTCCCCGCCATCCGACCCGTCATAGGTAATTGCAGCGCTATCGATCAGCGGTGCCTGACTGAAATAGGAGGTAACCGGCCGCAAAGGATCCTCGCCCGTGGGATCGAACACTTCCAGAAACGGGTGGGTTTCGTAGATAACCAGTGCCGCGCCCGGGGCCAGCAGGCCAGCGACTACCTGAAAGAAACGCTGCAGGTCGGGCATCCAGTTGAGTACGCCGATAGTGATCAGTCCCAGCTCATGGCAAGACGCCACGCCCTCTGGCAAGGCATAGATATCGGCGCAGAGAAACTGACAGTCGTCGGCACCGGCGAGACGGGCCAATTGCTCGGCCTGGGCCAGGAATCCCGCTGACTGGTCAATCCCCAGGCTCGCAATGGCGCCGAGCGCGCGCAGCGATAACAACTCACGACCATTGTTACAGCCGATCTGCACTGCCCGCTTGCCGGCAGGGGCCAGCGCGGTGAGCGTGTCGGTCAGGGTCTGATCGAGTACCGAAAACCCCGGCCGGGAAAAGCCGCTGAGCAGCGCAGTCCAATCAGCACCTTGGCCGTGCAGCGGCGCTGAGGCATCCCAGGCCGCGCGATTGGCGGCGGTGATCTGTTCAAGCTCGAGGTTCATTCAGGCTCCTTGCCGTCAGCGTTCAGCGCAACAAGCGGGTATCCAGCACTGCGGAGCTGCGCCCGAGGATGTTCTCGCAGATTTCGATGAAATCCTTGGTGCTGGCTTTTTCCAGACGCATCAGGCCACGGGTGACATCATCCAGTGAGCGCTGGTTGTTGGTCTGTTTGCGGATTTCCTGATCCAGATCCTGCAGCAGCAGAACCGCACGGGCGGTCATGGGGCCGCTGGAACTGGAACCGCGCAAGGTTTTCACGGGTTTGGACCACTTCAGCAACCGGCTGCGCACCGCCTGATAGCGATAGTCACTCATGCCGCCGGCGCGCTTGACCAGTTCGATGGCATAGAACTCGGCTATGCCCTCACTGATCCAGTCGCTGTTATCGGTATCGCGGATGCGCGTGAACACATGCACCAGCTCGTGCACCAGCGAGCTGGTACCGTTCTCGCTGACCAATGGCCGCGCGGCATGCATGAAAAAGGAGTTGGGCGCGGAAAGACCGCCCCGCCACATCGGATCATTGGCGCCCACGATCAGCAGTTTGGACGGCTGGCGCTGGAAGGCTTCGGCCGCATGTGGCCAGACGAAGCTGAGCAGGGTCATGACACTCATGCGCTGCATGCCCTCGCCAATGGGCGCGGCCACGCTGACGTTGCTGTCGCCCAGCTGATCGCGGCGGGAGGCAATCTTGCCGGCGATGATCCAGCCCGTCGGACGGTCGAGCTTGCGTGAAACGTTGTTGATGCGGAAGGTATTCTTGCCAACCCGCGGCCAGCCGGTTTCCACGCTTTTCCATCCGGGCGGCAATTCGAATTGCAGGCGGGCTACCAGATTGAACATGTCTTCCTGAACCAGGTGCGCACTGGGAATCAGATCGTCGCCACGCAACAGTGCCCAATCGGACGTCATGCGGGCATCAAACCGGTCATTCGCGCGCGGGTGGTCAACCTTCACCCGGTAACTCAATGCACCTTCAGCTTTGCCCTTGCCCGGCTTCCACAGCAGCGTGTTGCCTTCTTCGCTGAGCGTACCGGTGCCTTTGAAATCGCTGTAGTAACCTTTGCTGCCCAGATCAAACAGCAAACTGATCACGGCATCGCTCTGCTCCAGGCGAATGGTCACCGCTGCCTCACCACTCTCGGGGAGAAAGCGCACCTGGTAATCCAGATCAACGGACTGCCGCTTGGCTGCGATTGCCGGAGCGGAAAAAGCACTCAGTGCCAGCAGCACTACGAACATTCGGCGCAGGGTATGCATTGGTTTAACCTCGAAAAGGAGTGCGGCCTGGTGAAAGCGGTTGCGGGTTCAGCCGGCACGAAAAATCAGGTGTTCTTCCCAGTCTTCCTCGGCCACGCTGTCCTCGCTGAGCATGCGGCCGGACTGGGAAATGCCGGCATTATGCACCGCCTGCGGATCGCCGCAGATCAGGTGATGCCAGGGCGGCAGATCGACGCCCTCACTGACCAGGCGATAGGCACAGGTTGGTGGTAACCAGCGAAACTCATCGGCCTGAGCCGGGCTGAGCTGGATGCAGTCGGGAACGAAATCACGCCGCTGCGGGTAGTTTGAACAACGGCAGGTCTGCCGATCCAGCAGCTTGCAGGCGATCCGCGTGTAATAGACGCTGCCATCGTCTTCGTCTTCCAGCTTCTGCAAGCAGCACAAACCGCAGCCGTCGCACAACGATTCCCACTCATCCTGATCCAGTTGGGCAAGTGTCTTGCGCTTCCAGAAGGGTTCCACTTTGGCAGCCATGGCCAGTTACCTCTTGCAATCAGATGGCTCAGACCGGGTCATTGCGACGCAACAGCTCTTCGGGAAGATGCTGGATGTACTCTTCTTCGGCCGGCGGCATCTGCAGGTGATAGCCCTGGGTGTCGAGGTTTTCCAGCACTTTGTGGATGTCCTCACGGGCCAGCTGACGCTCCGGCGACAACACCAGATCAAAGGCATGCCGGGGCGCGCCAAACGCCGCCATGAGTGCCTCTGGTACGCGCTTGAGAGCGTCTTCCTTGAGCACATAGAGGTACATGCCATTCTTGCGCGAGCTGTGATAAATCGAGCAGATGCGTTTCATTGTTCGTCTCCAGTCAGGGCCGCCAGCAGTGCGGCGCCCATGAGTTCCCGGCGCCAGCCACGCAAGCCCTCGGGCAAGCAGTAGGGACCGCTCGGATAGCCGCTTTTGAGCAGCTGTTCCAGATGTTTCTTGCGCAGCATCAGCTCAACCACCATGCCCTGTTTCTCGGCCTCGGCCTGGCCCACTGCGCGCAGTTTCTTCAGCAGGCTGGTCGCGGCGGCAGGCAAGGGCTCCGGCAAGGGCTCTGGCCAGTCACTCACGGCGCACTGCCCGGCACTCTTGATCAACTGCAACAGCGCCGCGCCATCCTGACGCACGGTGCGCGGGTGCATGTCTTCAATCTTGGCCAGATCGGCCAGATTGTCCGGCTGGGTCCGCGCCAGCGGCCACAGCGAGTGCTCGCGGATTACCCGGTTGCGCGCCTGATTGCGCTGACGGGCCTGACACTCGCGCCAGGCGCAAAGCTCGCGCAGCACCGCCAGTTGTTGACAGGACAGCTTCCACCCCAGCTTGGACTCGCGATAAAGCTCTTGCGGCGACACTTCCCGGCACTGGTTGGCGACCTGCTCAACACCGTCTTCCAGCAGCCAGGACAGTTTGCGGGCATCCAGCTGCGCGACCAGAACACGGTACACCTCGGCCAGATGGATGACATCCGCGGCCGCATACTGCACCTGCAGATCGGTCAGCGGTCGCTGCAGCCAGTCGGAGCGGGTGGCATCCTTGGGCAGGTCGATATTCAGCACTGCCATGACCAGCCGCGAATACCCCATGGAAAAACCCAGATTCAGATATCCGGCCGCCAATTGAGTATCAAACAACGGTGTCGGCAAGCTGCCGGTTAGATGCTGAAAAACTTCCAGGTCTTCACCGCAGGCATGCAACACCTTGACCACTGCGGGATCCTCCAGCAGGGCCGAAAACGGCGTCCAGTCAGAAATCTCCAGCGGATCGATCAGAAACGCGCGCTCACCGTCACCGATCTGGATCAGCCCGGCGATCGGGTAAAAGGTGTCAACCCGCATGAACTCGGTATCCACCGCCACAAAAGGCAATTGCCGCCAAACGGCGCAATGTTGCGCCAGGCTGGCGTTGTCACGAATCCACTGAATATCGATCTGCAAGGGGCTCTCCTCGAAAAGGCCGGCAGTATATCGCGCCGTGGGTGATTGCCGGGTATTCACGGCTTGTGAACTGCCCGGCAGCACTCTTATGCTCACCCGATTAACCAATCAATCCGAGGAATTGCATGAAAAAGCTACTGGGTTTGCTGACTGTTCTGTTCGCCGGGGTTGCACTCTATCTTGCGCTGACCCCCAGCCGCATCGATCCGCTGGCCTGGGATGCACCCAAAGCGCCAGCCATGACCGGCGTGATGGAGCCCAACGACACACTGATGAAGGCCGAGCTGCTCGGCAAAGGTCAGTTGCACGGCCCCGAAGACACGGCTGTAGACGCCCAGGGCCGAGTCTATGCCAGTCAGCAGGATGGCAGCATCATCCGTATCGGCAATGACGGCACAGTTGAAGCTTTCGCCAATACTGGCGGCCGGCCACTGGGCATGGCGTTCGACGCCCAAGGCACGCTGATTGTTGCCGACGCCTTCAAGGGCCTGCTGAGCATCGATGCCCAGGGACAGATCCGCGTACTGAGCACGGAGGCCGGCGGCGTTCCCTTCAAATTCACCGATGATCTGGAGATTGCCAGTGATGGCCGCATCTATTTTTCCGATGCCTCGGACCGCTTTGAGCAGCACGACTACATGCTCGACCTGCTCGAAGCCCGTCCCCATGGCCGGCTGCTGCGTTTCGACCCCGCCACCGGCCAGTCCGAAGTGCTGCTGGATGGTCTGTACTTTGCCAATGGCGTAACGCTGTCGCAGAACGAGGATTACGTGCTGGTCAACGAAACCTATCGCTACCGCATCACCCGCTTCTGGCTCAAGGGCGAGAACGCCGGAAGCCACGATATCTTCATCGACAACCTGCCGGGCTTACCTGACAACCTGCAAAGCGACGGCAGCGGCACGTACTGGGTCGCCCTGCCCTCACCGCGCAAGGACGATGCTGATCTGCTGCATCGTTATCCCTGGCTGAAAGCGCAGGTCAGCAAACTGCCGCGCCTGTTCTGGCCCAAGGCCACGCCTTATGGTCTGGTGATTGCCGTCAACGAAAACGGTGAGATTATCCAGAGCCTGCACGACACCAGTGGTACACACTTGCGCATGATTACCTCGGCCAAGCCGGTGGGGGATTATCTGTTTCTGGGCAGTCTGGAAAACGACCGCATCGGCAAGCTGAGAATCAGGTAAGGCATAAAACAAAACGCCCGATGCTAGGCACCGGGCGTTTCGCGATGAAGCGGGTGCGGACCCAGGTCCGCAGCCAAGTCTGTTACGACTTAGGCCTGAGCTACCGGAGCAGGGGCAACAACAGCAGGCTTGGCAGCTGCTTTTACCGGGGCTTTGGCCTTGACCGGAGCCTTGGCAGCGACTTTGGCAGGTGCTTTGGCAGCAGCCTTGACCGGAGCCTTGGCAGCGACTTTAGCCTGAACTTTCACAGCGGCCTTCTCAACAACCTTGGCATCAGCCTTGATGGTTTTCTTGGCAGCAGCTTCGATCTTGCTGATGCGCTTGGTTACAGTGCTCTTGACGCTGGCGAACTGCTCGTTAGCAGCCTTTACACGCTGATCAACCAGCTTCTTGCCTTTCTTTTCCAGACCTTCACCGGCCTTGACCAGATCCTTGAAGATGACCGAAGTGGTCTTGGAAACTTCTTTGAAGGCTTTGGTGCGCTGTTGTTCGGTAGTAGCGTAAACACCGAGGCCAGCCAGGAACAGATTGCGCGAGTATACTTTGGCGTCAGCGATAACAGCTTTGACGTTTTGAGCTTGCTTGTTTGCGGTTGCTTTGGTCATGGTACACCTCAGAGTTACATGGATTAATCGGTTGCCATTTCGCAGGCATGTCTGAAGCCTACCGAGCAAAATTAGAAAACACATACTAGAGCGCGAACTTCTTGCTGCGCGGCTGGTTCCCCCCCCCGAAAACACTCCTCAGAAATACCTCCTGCGGGTTTCTTTGCTGCCCCACAGCAACCGTCGGCAACCACGTCCCAAGCCCGGAAGGTTTAATCACCTGCGGGGATGGCAATCAGCATGAACACCGACCCGCCGGACACAGCGACAGGAGCGCATCGACCGCAACTCTCAGCGGACTATCGGGCCGACGCCTCAACCCAGCGACCGGCCAGAGGCACCAGCAGAAACACCGCCAGAGCCGAAGCCACCATCTGCTGCAGGCTGGACGACGGCGCTGCGAACTGACTGGCTACCTGCAGTGCCAGCAACCCCAGACATAAACCGGCCAACGCCCGATTGCGCTGCTGCGCCCAATTACCGGAGCGGGCCAGAAACCATACAGAGCCCAACAACAGAACGACCTCCAGCCCGAAAGACAGCAGCGGCAGATTCCACAAGCCCAGGCCGATCTTGTGCGAATTCCCCCATAGCGCGAGGTCATGGCGGTGCACCAGCAGATCGAGTAGCCAGTGCGAGGCCACGGTAAAGCCCAGCGTCACAGCCAGAGCCAGCTTTCGTTTGCCGCCCGACCAGATGAGCATACCGATCAGTCCTGCCAGCACCGACCACAGCAGGGTCGCTGGCAGGCTGTGGGTATAGGGCATGTAGGAAAGCACCAGCGGATTGCCGGGCAGTGAGAAATCGATAGTCGCCCGCTCGATACCCAACAGAACGAGCACCGCCCAGACCACATCAACCAACTGCACCGCCAATAACAGGGACCACAACGGCAGACGTGGTTCCAGTCGTTTGGCAATAAAGGCCGCGCTGTAATGCCCTACAAACATTGATCACTCCGGACACCCGGCCGCACAAGCAGTGACGGTGTCAGAACCAGCCTTCGACGGTCTTGATCAAGCCGCCAATCGCCACCATCGATTTCAGCTTGAACAACTGCCAGCTGTCCCCGGGCTGAAGGGCTGGCTCGCCGCAACGGGGGTCCGAGCGCTGCAGCGCACCGGTCATTGCGTGGGTGATCGGTATCGGCTCACAGCCATGCCCTTCTTCGCAAATGAAGTCCCATTTCTCGCGCGCCGGCACATGGCAGCCAAAGCAGTTCTTGTCGAAGCGGTTGTTCACATCGGCAAAGCCGCGCTTGTGAATTTTCGAGCCATTTTCCGATACTTCCAGCTCAAAAAACTCCCAGTCTCCGGTAACCGGACTGAAGCCGGGATCGCGCTTGACCATGACTTCGGTGGGTACCAGTTGCACCACGGAGCCTGTGGGATACGTCTTGCCCTCTGGCGCATTGGCTACCGCCAGCGTGCCTTCCAGATTGCCGGCCAGATTATCCACGTAGAAATGCCGCACCGGAGTCATTTCGCGCATACAGCGAAAGCTGCTTTCATCCAGCTTGAAACTGGACGCCGTTTCGGCCGCTTGCAACATGGCAATTGAAGGCACACCCAACATCAGGGCGGCCAGCAAAATACGGTTTGACCAGAGCTTACGCATGGGAATCATCCTGATACGGAGTGAGAGTTCGTGGGTTCAAGTCTGTACAGTTTGGCAGCCGAGGGAAATCACAGCCAGTTTTATCAACCTGACGAATGCCGGGACACCCAGAATGCAGATCCAACGGTTCCAGCGGCGGTGGCGCGATCTGAATTGACGCGTTTTCAGCGTTGCGCCACCAGCACACTGAAGTCGTCAATCAGGCTCTGGGCGCGGGCGACCAAATGGCGTTTTTGTTCAGCTGAACCATCTTTGGCCAGAGCCGCTATCAAGCGCAGGGTGTGTTCACGCGAGCGATCAATTTTCGCCTGCCGCTGCACGGAGCGGTTTCGTTCGAAGCCCAGAATGTATTGCTGCAAGCGCTCTTCCAGCCGGGCATGATCGGGTTGCTGCTGAACCGCATAATCGACCAGCGCGAGCATCTCCTGCTGGCGAATCAGCCGCTCGGCGTACCAGAACTGATTGTCCACCGGCCAGTCGGCATTGGCCACCCGCATCAGCGCCAGCTGCTGCGCATTCAGCTCGCCAAACCAGTCATTGAATTGCTCCAGCAGCATGTCATAGCGTTGCTTGCGCTGCTGTTCGGGCGAGACAGCAAGATACTCCTCGCGAAAATCGGCATTGCTCTGGTCCAGCTGCCGACGCAGATGATCCACTTGTGCGGAACTCAGGCTGAGCATTAAATCCGCCAGCATCGGCACGGCTTTCAGACTGGCCCGCTCAATCGAAGCGCGCATGAACTCATTGAGATCATAAAGCTGCTCAAGGGTAAGCTGATTCAGGACCTGCTGTTGAGCGCCAGACAGCTGATTGGCATAGGCTGGCAGTTCGTTTTTGCGATGCCAGGCAAACAGCGCTTGCAGCGAGGCAGACGCCTGTTTCTCCTGCTGCGCATCAAGGTCCAGGTAGCTGTCGAGGTAATACAGCGAAAAGGTGTCAGCATAGTTGTAGCCGAGCTGCACATTGCTGCAGGCCGCGGCAGTACACAGCAGAGCCAATACCAGTACCAGACGCATCAGTGAGGTGGTGAACAATCCTGACATGGCCGCTAGCCCTCTGCAGACAGCCCGTTCGGCCAGCACCATAGCGGCAGAACAGAGCGAATCCGGGTTGGCGGCATTCTGCGCCAGCCCCGTCGACTCAGTCGAGCAGGCTTTGTATCTGTTTGCGAACCTCCTCCATCAGGTTCTCCATCTGCTGCACGCTGTAGGTCCCGGCATCAATCGGAGTGCCAAAGCGCAACTGTACCGGCTGCCCCAGATTCAGCTTGAAAGTCCTGGCCGGCAGCACCTGATGAATACCTCGAATTGCCACCGGCACGATAATCGCCCCGGTATCCAGCGCCAGGTGAAAGCAGCCTTTCTTGAATGGCTGCAGCCGCCCATCGGCAGACCGGGTGCCTTCGGGGGCGGCCCACAAGACGATACCGCTCTCCATCAATTGCCTCGCTACCCGCAGATCGGCCAGAGCCTGCTCACGGTTATGCCGGTCAATCGAGGGGAAGTCTCCGGCTTTCATCGCCGCTCCCAGCAGCGGGATGCGGAACAGCTCTTTCTTGGCCAGCATGCGCACCGAGCCGGGCATCGCGACGAAGCTCACGGGTATGTCGAAGTGACTGGAGTGATTGCACAGGATCAGGTACCGCCGGCCATCACTGAAATCCGGTATCGGTCCCTGCACGCTGAATTGCATGCGCACCAGGTAAAGCAGCCTGGAGGCCCAGGCCCGCGTGTAGTAATCCATCCTTGGGCGGTCGAGCCTGTGCAGCAGTGCACGAACGATCACTTTCAGGCTGTAAAGCGCAGTGACCATCAGTGTGGCCAGAATGACACCGAGCCTCCGCAGCTTGGATGCGCTTCTGGCAAGAGGCTCGATACCGGGCAGCATGATGATGACTCCTGATGGCAGCGCTGACTGGGTAAAATTTATGCACTCAGGTCAATGAAAATACAGTGCCGTGGGTTCTATGATGCCGTTCTGCGCTATCACGACACAGGACCCGCCATGAGCATCGCCCAACTGATCACACCGCACCTGCTGGCCCAACGCCTGAACGATCCAGACCTGGTCATACTCGACTGCCGCTTTGCCCTTGAAGATCCTGGTTACGGGCAACGCAGTTATGCCTGCGAACACATTCCCGGTGCGTACTTTGTCGATCTGGAAAAGGACCTGTCCGGCCCCGTGCAGCAAGGCATCACCGGCCGGCACCCGCTGCCCGAACCGCTGCAATGGGTAGCCAAACTGCGTCAATGCGGGATCAGCAATGAAACCCGCATCGTTCTTTATGATGACGGCCCCGGAGCATTTGCGGCGCGCGCCTGGTGGCTGCTGGCCTGGCTTGGCAAACGTGAAGGCGTCTACCTGCTCGATGGTGGACTGCAAGCCTGGCGCGCCGCAGGACTGCCATTGAGCAGTGCAGTGCCGAGCGTGGCCAATGGCCGCTTTAAGGGAGAACCGAATCAGCGCTTGCTGGTGGATGCCCAGACACTTGAAGCCCGACTTGGCCAGAGCGACCTGATCCTGCTGGATGCCCGCGGCCTGCCGCGTTTTCGCGGCGAAGTGGAGCCCATAGACCCGGTAGCCGGGCATATACCGGGCGCGCAATGTGCGGCATTTACCGAAAACCTCGATGCCGAGGGCCGCTTTCGCAGTCCGGAGCAACTGCGTCAACGCTTTGAGTCCTATCTGGCCGGACGCAATCCGTTAAACCTGGTGGCCTACTGTGGCTCAGGTGTGACCGCCTGCCACAATCTGTTTGCTCTGTGTCTGGCCGGTTTTGAATTGGCACCGCTGTATGCCGGCTCCTGGAGCGAATGGATCACCCATCCGCAACGGCCGATTGCAACCGGCGACTGACATACCCATCAACGGACGAGGCGCTGACGGTGAATCTGCGTTATGCCACGGTGCTGATCGAATGACCCACCACGCTCTTTATTCACGAGTTTGCCCAGATCTGCCAGCAGGTATTTCAACCCGATGGGCTTCCTGCTGATTTCAGCCTGGCCTGGCGACGCTGGCTGGCAGACACATCAGGGCAACGGAGCGCTGGCCAGGGCTTTTTCCACCGCAGTCAGCAGCGCCGGATCGTCCGGCAATGTCTGGCTGGGGAAGCTGGCCAGCAGCTGGCCCTGGCGGTCTACCACGTACTTGTAAAAGTTCCAGCGCGGCTCGCCGCCATTGGCATTCAGATACTGGAACAAGGGTATGGCCTGCGGGCCGGTAACCACCTGCGGCGTACTCATCAGAAAGGTCACGCCGTAATTGCCATAACAAATCTTTGCGGTTTCGGCGAGATCGGCATCCTCCTGCTTGAAATCATCGGACGGCACGCCCAGCACCTGCAAGCCCTGCTCCCGATAACGCTGATAAAGCGCCTCAAGCCCTTTGAACTGCGGGGTAAAACCGCAATGACTGGCGGTATTGACGATCAGCAGCGGCTTTCCGGCGTACTGCTTGCAGAGATTGATACTGTCCTTGGCGCGCAATCGCGGCAACTCAGCTTGGGCGCTGAGCAAGGCCGGGCACTCGAGGGCAGCCGCTTGTGCGGTTAACGACAGCAACAACAGGCAAATGAGCGAACGAATAATAGTCATGGCCAGGTTTCTCAATGAATGAAAGAAGCATCCCGCCGAGTTGTCGCTCATCTTCCGACCTGTGGACGGTTTAAGCCAAGCCCTTTCAATCGGCTTACCAATCGGGAAACGGGGGAACTCGGTTGCTGATCTGAAACTGAACTTTACGGTGCCCCCGCCTTCAGCCAGCCAAGCAACGGATCAGTTGAGTCTGTACTGGCTAAGCTCCTGCGCCGACAGCACACGCATCTTGGCCGGAGCGGTCGCTTGCATGGTCTCGACGAGACTACTGGGGATGTTCATTTCGCGAAAGTAAGCCTGCGCGTTGTATGACGAGCCCTTGGTGTTTCCTCGGGCCTGGGCCGAATCGCCTTCAGGGTAGTACGGACGATGCACACCGACGTGCCCGCGCACGGTCTTGATACGCCCGGCAGCCAGCAGATACACGCAGGCCCCCTGACAGACCGCGCTGGCCGGAACCAGAGTGTCGAAACCGGTTTCACGCAACAGACGACCCATTTTGATCGCCTCCTGCACACTGCCACCGATAGTGTCGAGGATGACGACTTTCCGCGCATGCTTGCCGGGGTTGGCGATGATGCCTTTGAGCAGCGCCTCGTAATCACCGGGCGCTATGTCTTCGGAAATCTTGGCCGCCAGGATCAGGCCGGCAGTCTGGTTCCTGACCACTTGTACCTCAACCTGTGCCGCCGCCATCTGAGCGCAGAACAGACCGGCGAACGCTGTCAGCCGCACGGACCAGGACTTAAGCATGTGTCAGGTTCTCCAGCCAACGTGCCAGCAAGGGCTCCAGGCGTTGCAACGGCTGATAGCCATTGGTCAGCAACGCATTCAGACCGTCACGCTGGGCCAGCAAAGTCGGAAAGCCGCTGATACCCAAGCGCTGGGTCCAGGCAAAATCCGCCTGGGTTGCTGCGTGCACCTCAGGACTGTCAAAAGCTTCGGCAAACAGCACTTCCGGCAAGCCAGCGAGCCCGGCGAGACGACGCAACTCGCCAGCTTTGGTGACATCCACGCCGGCGCAATAAAACGCTTCCTGAATCAGCCTGCCCAACGGCAAAACCATCAGCGGATCAAGCTGGCGAGCCGTCACCAGGGCCCGACATGCCGGCTCAGTGTCGTAAATCAACCCGGCAGGCAAGCCGCGGATAAAATCAAAGGTTTGCCCGGTGCTGGCATTAACTGTCTGCCAATGTCCGAAAATCCGCACCCGGCCGGCCTCATCGAGCGCTTTTTGCTCACGACGCAGCCCCCCGACCACCACTTGCAATTCAATGCCTGCCCGGTTCGCCTGCGCAGCCAGCGTCTCGACCACCGGAGCAAAACCCCAGCACCAGGAGCACATCGGGTCCATCACATACAGAAGACGCGTGGTCATGAAGAATATCTCGCAGAGCTGGAATGGCCCCTGATTAATCCAGACGATTCAATCGTGGTAATTGCGCCCCAGAGGATGTGGCTGGTTGCGCGCCTTGGCCAACTCGATCTGTTTTTGCCGCTCACGCGCTCCGGCGCGGGTCTTCTCACTAAGGGTATTCCAGCAGTGCGGGCAACTGATGCCGGCGACGTAATGTTCGGAAAGACGATCCGCTGCTGAAATGGGGATACGACAAGCGTGGCACTGATCGAAATCGCCCTCGCTGAGGTCATGCCGGACGGTTACGCGGTTATCGAAAACAAAGCAGTCACCTTGCCAGCGCGTTTGTTCCTGAGGGACTTGCTCAAGGTATTTGAGAATTCCACCCTTGAGGTGAAACACCTCCTCAAAGCCCTCGCCGAGCATGTAACTGGAAGCCTTCTCGCAGCGAATCCCGCCAGTGCAGAACATCGCCACTTTCTTGTGCTTTTGCGGATCGAAATGCGCCTTGATGTAGTCGGGAAACTCGCGAAACGAAGTGGTTTTCGGATCGATAGCCCCTTTGAATGAACCGATGGCCACTTCGTAGTCGTTCCGCGTATCGATCAGCAACACCTCGGGATCATCGATCAATGCGTTCCAGTCCTGCGGTTCGACGTAGGTGCCAACCTGCAAATTGGGATTCACCCCCGGCACACCGAGGGTAACGATCTCTTTTTTCAGCTTGACCTTGGTGCGATAGAACGGCTGATCATCACAATAGGACTCTTTGTGATCAACATCCGCCAACCGCGGATCTCTGGCGAACCAGGCAAACAAGGCGTCTATGGCTGTCCGACTGCCGGAAACGGTACCGTTGATGCCCTCTTCAGCCAGCAACAGGGTTCCCTTGATACCGTTATCCAGCAGTACCTGTAACAACGGCTCGCGCAGGGCGGTGTAATCGCTGAGGGTGACGAACTTGTACAGCGCCGCCACAACTATCTTGTCACTCATCAATGCCTCCAGTGGTCACCCGCGCAAGGGGCGGACCGGGGGTTAAACAACTGCGCCGGCAAATGCCGGCGCAATCGGGATACGGGTAAAATCAGCGTCTTGTCAGGACGGCGCCTGATCGTGCTTGCTGCCACCCCGGCAGGTGGGTGAAGCCGGCGCCACGCCCTGCTCTGCCCATTCGACCGGGGTGTAGGTATGCACGGCCAGCGCATGTACCTGGCTCATCAATTCCCCCATCAAGGCATACACTTTCTGATGGCGCTTGACGGCATTCAACCCGTCAAACTGCAAACTTACCAGTACGGCCTTGAAATGGGTTTCCAGTCCACGGCTGTGCATGTGGCTTTCATCCAGAACCTGCAGAACATCTGCCTGCAAAGGCTCAAGCGCCAGCTGGATACGCTGTTGCATGCTCATGATCAGGGCTTCTTCGGCGCCAGTTCTTTGGTCATCTGGTCGAGCAATTGCTGAATCTGCGGCACTGCAGGCTCCAGACGGGCCTGGGTCATCTTCATCGACTCACTGAACAGCGCAGGCATTTGCTTGAGCACTTTCTGACCAAGAGGAGATTTGTAGAAGGCGATCAACTGATTGAGTTCGGCTTCGCTGAAGCCATTGGTGTAGAGCTTGACCATCTCAGGCTCCAGCTTGTTCCAGCCAACCACCTTGTCCAGAGTAGCCTTGGCCTTGGCCTGATAACTCTCCAGTACAGCCTTCTTGCCCGCAGGCGCCTGGGTTTCGGCAAAACGCTGGTCGAATGTCTGGCTGACCTGACCGTACCAGGGGGCGGCGATCTGATCGGCATTCACCAATTCGAGCAATTGTTTGGCTGCAACTGCATGGCTGGCGGCATCGGCCATGGCCTGGGAGCTGAGCAGTGTCAGCATGAGCGCAGCAAAAAATGAACGAAGATTGAGCATGACTGATCCTTAAATAAGAGGTCGGCACCGGCTTTTCCGGGTGGGCTATTCTGCGCCCTCAGCGCCAGTCACTCAAGCGGCCCTGACCGCCTGCAACATGCGCGAGACGCGCCGCACCGCGAAGAGGATCGAGCAACCCGGTCACTGGCGGTTTATCGATTTTGTCCGGGGCGTCGCTTCCTTGTTGTTCCCGGCTTATCTCGCTACCCTGCTGCCAACATCTTTGAACTTCTCGGTTAACGTCCTGTAAGGGCGAGGATTTGCAATCGATGAACCCGCTAACTCGCTCCATCGCCGTCCTGCTGACCCTCGCGGTTGTTCTGCCGGTATTCGCCCACGCGGACTCTGTGGAAGCGTTAGACCAACGCTGCCAGAAGGCGCGAGAGGCAAAAATCGCCCCGCTGCGCGAGGCTGCGATTGAGCGCTGCGTCTCCGCTCGCCGATCCTCCCGCAGCCCGGCTGCCTGCGAGAGATTTTATGCGGACTACGGGCAAAGTGGCGTCACTATCCATGGCGCATTCCGAGCGCCGATGTTTAACGACCTGCCGGAGTGCGTCGAGTATTTCGAGGCGCGAGACAGGCAGAGACGCAACAGTTCAAGACGCTGAAGCAATGCCCAGCACGTGGCCTGGGTTCACTCAACCCGGTCTGAAACCTGCAGCTACCCGGCGGAAGGCCTGCAAAAAGGCCCGCCTCTGGCCCGCAATCTCAGTGCCCGCCAAGGATCGCTCATCTACACTCGGAAACACGCTTGGCGTGGCAGCCACGCCCCAAGCGCTGCAACACCCACCAAAGCCAGAAGAGAATCGCCATGCGCAGTGAAACACTGAAAGCCTTCAACTCGTTTGCCGAGTTCTATCCCTACTACCTGCAGGAACACAGCAATGACATCTGCCGCCGCCTGCATTACGTGGGTAGCCTGCTGGTGCTGGGTATTCTGGCCTATGCCTTGTTGACGCAACAATTCATCTGGTTGTTTGCCTTGCCGTTTGCCGGGTATGGTTTTGCCTGGATCGGACACTTTGTTTTTGAGAAAAACAAACCGGCCACCTTCAAGTACCCGCTCTACAGTTTCATGGGAGACTGGGTCATGCTCAAGGATGCTTTTACCGGTCGCATCCGTTTCTGAAACAACCAGCGGGCGAGAAGGTTTGGCGTAACGGCAAGGCTTGGATATGATCCGGACTTGCCGATATTCAAGCTCACGCCCCTTGCAGGCTTCCCGCCGGTAACGGATTACCCTTCAGGTTCCCCACAGCCCCATGACCGCCAGCCAAGACCCGTTTTTCAATACCTCCCGAGCTCACCTGCTGCGTGAATACTATTCGCGCATTCTGGCTTATCTGACGGCGGCAGCCGCTATTGCAGCCGGCACTTATATGCAGCATTTCAGCTACCAGATCCTGTGGATGGTGCCCTTCGCGCTGATTTACCCGCATCTGGCACAGATGCTGAGCAAGCGTTTTCGCCAGGATCATCCGCAGGCAACCGCAAATGCTCTGATGCTGGTGGATGCGGTCAATACCGGCATTGCGATTGCCATGCTCGATTTTGCAGCAGTCACCGGGCTGATGCTGTTGCTGATCATGTGCTTCATTGCCATGACCGTTGGCGGATTGCGCAAGATGCTGCTGGTGTTACTGGTCACCAGCAGTTGCGCGGTGGCGTTGGGAGTGTTGATCGGCAGCCCGCTGCGTCTGGCGACTCCGGTAGCGGTCTCGGTTGTCAGCATAGTGTTTTCCGGATTATTCATTTGTCTGACCGCCTTCTTTATCTTCAAACAAGGGCTGCACCTGGAAACTGCCCGTGATGAACTCAAGCGCGAGCAGGAAAAAGCCGCGCGCCTGGCACGCAATCTGGCCAAGTACCTGTCACCACAGGTCTGGGAAACCATTTTCAGCGGCAAGAAGTCTGTCCGTCTGGAAACCCAGCGCAAGAAACTCACAGTATTCTTCTCCGACATCCGCGGCTTCACCGAACTGACCGAAGAGATGGAAGCCGAAGCGCTGACCGAACTGCTCAACAACTACCTGAATGAAATGTCCAAAATCGCCCTGAAATTCGGCGGCACAATCGACAAATTCATCGGCGACAGCGTAATGGTCTTCTTCGGCGACCCGAACACTCAGGGCGCCAAGAAGGATGCGGTGGCAGCGGTTTCGATGGCCATCGCGATGCGCAAACACATGAAAGTGCTGCGCCAACAGTGGCGAGCACGCGGCATTACCAAGCCCCTGGAAATCCGCATGGGCATCAACTCCGGTTTTTGCACGGTCGGCAACTTTGGCGCTGACACGCGCATGGACTACACCATCATCGGACGCGAAGTGAATCTGGCCAGCCGACTGGAAAGCGCCTCCGAAGCGGGTGAAATCCTTATCTCGCACGAAACTTACTCATTGATCAAAGATGTGATCATGTGCCGCGACAAGGGCCAGGCCAGCGTAAAAGGTTTTACCCGTCCGGTGCAGGTGTATCAGGTGGTGGATTTCCGCCGCGACCTGGGCGCGACCTCAAGCTACCTCGAACATGAACTGCCTGGCTTTTCCATGTATCTGGACACCAACAGCATCCAGAACTTTGACAAGCAGCGAGTCATCCAGGCACTCAATCAGGCTGCCGAACAACTTCGCGACAAGATCATTCACTGAACGGCCTAAGGCTTGTCGTTATGCCCAAGGTCGCGCTCAGGGTCAATCACGTCACGCACGCGCTGCTTGAGCACTTTCGCCTCGGGAAAACCACCATCGGTTTTGCGCTCCCATATCGGTATGCCATTGCAGGTAATGCTGAAAACACCGCCGCTGGCCGGTAGCAAGGCCACCCGCTCCAGATCATCGGCAAAACTGCTGAGCAACTCCTGAGCCAGCCAGGCAGCCCGCAACAGCCACTGACACTGCGTGCAATAGGTGATTTCAATGACTGCCTTTTGCTGCATTCCCAACGCTCCCCGTCCCAGAAACAACAGCGCCGCCGGGACAGGCCGGGCGGCGCCGTAAACACACCTGCAGAATCAGGCAATACGCGCGAGGATCTCCCGTGCCTGCTTCTTCTGCCGGTCATCGCCTTCACTGATCAGCTGATTGAGAATATCGCAGGCGCTCTGCAAATCGCCTTGATCAAT
>DATMWH010000265.1:0-12780 GCA_035562615.1 Pseudomonas sp.
TTGCGCAGAATAGGAAGACGCGCCGCTGATCAGCATGCATTCCCTCCCCGTTCCAGCTGCAGATTAATCGGGGCCTGCCTGTCAGGCCGTTACATCAATCAGGGTGCCGAGCACTTCATCGGCGGTTTTCACAACCTTGGCGCCAATCTCGGCCTCGTTTTGCCCTTGACGCAGGGCCGCCAGGCTTTCGGCCAATTCAGGGCGATTCTGCCCGGCAGAACTGGGGGCCGGGTTGACCTGATTGACCGGCGGTGCAGAGGTTGGCTGTGGTTGCGGGCTGAGCGCGTTACTGGCGATATCCGCCGCTGCTTCATCCACACGGCGCTGACCCGATTGAATGGTACTAATGCCCGAGGAAAAGGCGCTTCGAGAAATTTCCATGCCCGACTCCCGATTGAATGCGATTGGTTCTTTGCTGATTGAAGCAGAGATTGCTCAAAAAACGTACAGACAAACGGCTATGGTTTTGTAACGGCTTATAGCTGCCGCTGCAAAACCCGCACTCCACGACCAACCCTGTTTGGCGGTACATTGTCCGCCTGCGGGCTGTATCGAGCCGGCGTAACCAATGACTCCCGACGAACAACACTGAGGACTGCAATGAGCAAGAAGATTGATCTGGTGATCGCTCAGGACTACCTGACTCCTTTTGGTGCGGTAAACAACCCCCGGCTTTGCCCGGAACTGGCCGACTACCTGACAACGGAAGCCTACTACCATCCCGATTTGAGCCTTGAGATCCGTTGTCCGGCAGCCGAGCAGGAGCGTCTGGGTCAGGCCATCAGTAATACGTTCGAGCAGAAGTGCGTCCATCTCAGGGGCGACATGCGGATGTTGCGCGTGCAGGCCATGTGCTTGCTGGCGCTGAGTCTCGCTCTGGTTGTCGTATCCACCACGCTGAACATCGAGGGCACGATCTCCGTGGGGATGATTACCATCGTTGCCTGGATGATGGTGTGGCGCTCGGCTGAGATCGTGCTGCTGGATCTGCGTGCTGCCAATCGGGACATCAAGAAGTTTCAGCGCATCATCCATGCGCCGAAGCAGTTTATCTAGCGACCAAGCGCCCGATGGTGGATGCCCACACTGTCAGCACTTTTACCTTTGCTCCGGCGAAAAGTTCGCCGGACACCCGTAGCGGACTGCTGTAACCAGCGGTGGCCAAGCGCTTCGCGGATCGCCGCCCGGACCACCCAAGGGGCCCTGCATCCGTCAGCCAAAGGTCGTTATTGAACCGTATTTTATCGATTTTTATCTGTAATAAATTCATTTAAATCCAAACACGCCTAAATATTCGCTTTTATTGTCGATATTTATCGTATATAAAGTTCGAATTCTCCAGCTGTTACTCAGCCCCGACAAAACGCCCGCTCGTCTGCTACGGTCAGAGCTGCCAACACCCGCGCGGCACAGCGGCTGAGAACAGCAAGCCGGCGTATCCACAGACCGAAAATGATTGGCGGTGACCCATGTTTGAAGTAACCGAAGCATCCATCGCACAGCTGCGCGCAGCACTCGAATCGGGACAGACCAGCGCGGTGGAACTGGTACGTGCCTACCTGGCCCGTATCGACGCTTACGACGCTGCCGACACCGCCACCCGGCTGAATGCCGTGGTGGTGCGCAATCCCGATGCACTCAGGGAAGCGCAGGCCTCCGATGAACGCCGCGCCAAAGGGCAAACTCTCGGCCCGCTGGACGGCATTCCCTACACCGCCAAGGACAGCTATCTGGTCAAGGGCCTGACAGCCGCTTCCGGCAGCCCGGCTTTCAAGGATCTGGTAGCGCAGCGCGATGCCTTCACGGTTGAGCGTCTGCGCGCGGCCGGCGCCATCTGCATTGGCAAGACCAACATGCCGCCGATGGCCAATGGCGGCATGCAGCGCGGCGTCTATGGCCGGGCGGAAAGCCCGTATAACGCCAACTACCTGACCGCCCCTTTTGCCTCGGGCTCGTCCAACGGCGCCGGCACGGCAACCGCGGCCAGCTTTGCCGCCTTCGGGCTGGCGGAAGAAACCTGGTCCAGCGGTCGTGGGCCGGCCTCCAACAACGGTCTGTGCGCCTATACCCCGTCGCGCGGGGTGATCTCGGTGCGCGGCAACTGGCCGCTGACGCCGACCATGGATGTGGTGGTGCCGTATGCCCGCAGCATGGCCGATCTGCTGGAAGTGCTCGACGTGGTGGTGACTGAAGACCCCGACACCCGTGGCGACCTCTGGCGTCTGCAGCCCTGGGTGCCGATTCCCAGCGTCGCTTCGGTGCGCCCCGCTTCCTATCTGGAGCTGGCAGCAAACGCCTCCGCACTGGCCGGCAAGCGGCTGGGCGTCCCGCGCATGTACATCAACCAGGACGAACTGGCCGGCACCAGCGACAAGCCCGGCATCGGCGGCCCCACCGGCCAGCGCATCCACACCCGCGCCTCGGTCATCGCCCTGTGGGAACAGGCACGCAAGAGTCTGGAAGCCGCTGGCGCGGAAGTGGTCGAAGTCGACTTCCCGCTGGTCTCCAATTGCGAGGGCGACCGCCCCGGTGCGCCGACCGTGTTTACCCGCGGGCTGCTGTCCAAGGAGTTTCTGCATGACGAGTTGTGGGCGCTCTCGGCCTGGGGCTTTGATGAGTTCCTGCGCGCCAACAACGATCCGCAGCTCAACCGGCTGTTGGATGTTAACGGTGCGCTGATTTTTCCGCACGACCCCGGCACCCTGCCCAACCGCGAAGACGATCTGGCCGCTGGCATGGACGAGTACGTGCGCATGGCCGAGCGCGGCCTGCAGGCGTGGAATGAAATCCCCACATTGGCCGATGGCCTGCGCGGTCTGGAACAGGCGCGCAAGCTCGATCTGGAAGACTGGATGGACGCGCAAGGGCTGGATGCGGTGATCTTCCCGACCAATGCGGACGTTGGCCCGGCCGATGCCGATGTGAATCCGGCTTCGGCCGATATCGCCTGGAGCAATGGCATCTGGGTGGCCAACGGCAACCTGGCCATCCGCCACCTGGGCGTGCCGACGGTGACGGTACCGATGGGCGTGATGGCGGATATCGGTATGCCGGTGGGACTGACCTTTGCCGGCCGCGCCTATGACGACTCCGCCCTGCTGCGTCTGGCTGCGGCCTTCGAGTCGACCGGCAGCAAACGGCTGATTCCGCCACGCACGCCGGCACTGGGGCAATCGCCCAAGTAAGCGGGCCCGGCCAATGGCCCTGCGCGTCGGGTATGCTGGATAGATTATCTGCAGCCCGATGAGAAGCCCCGTGACTGGATTGCCTGCCCGCACTGACGTGCGCCAAACCCTGCTGAGCGCGCTGGCATTGTTGCTGGCCGCCTGCAGCTCCACGCCGGACACCACTCCCGGCCGCACACCGGAGCAGGTGCACGCGCAACTGGTCATGCTGCTGCCGGCCACCCTGGCTGACCGCGAGGGCTGGGCGCAGGACATCCAGTTCGCCTTCGAGCATCTGCAGCTGCTGCAAAGCACCGAGAATCTGTGTGCCGTGCTGGCCGTCACCGAACAGGAGACTGGCTTCAAGGCCGATCCCGCCGTACCGGGTCTGGGCAAGATCGCCCGTAAGGAAATCAACCAGCGCGCGGCAAAAGTCGGCATTCCACAATTGGCCGTGGATACAGCGCTGTCGTTGAAATCGGCCGATGGCCGCAGTTACGCCACGCGGATTGCCGCCGTGCGCACCGAGCGCGACCTGAGCCTGCTGTATGAGCAATTCATCGAACAGGTTCCGCTCGGCCGGCAGCTGCTGAGCAGTTCAAACCCGGTACGCACCGCCGGCCCCATGCAGGTCAGCATCGCCTTTGCCGAGCAGCAGGCCAGAAGCGTTGACTACCCCTACAGTGATGCCCAGTCGATACGCAGCGAGGTGTTCACCCGGCGCGGCGGGCTGTATTTCGGCATCGCTCACCTGCTCGACTACCAGAACAGCTACACCCGCCATCTGTATCGCTTCGCCGACTTCAATGCCGGCTGGTATGCCAGCCGCAACGCGGCGTTTCAGGGCGCCGTCACCGTGGCCAGCGGCGTGCCTCTGGCACAGGACGGTGATCTGGTGATTCCCGCAGGATTGTTTGGCAGCAAGGTCGGCAGCACCGAGACGGCCACGCGCCAGCTGGCCGCAAAGCTGAACATGAGCCACGCGCAGATCCGCACGGCACTTGAGCAAGGCGACAGCTTCGAGTTCGAACAGGGCATCCTGTATGCGCGGGTCTACGCGCTGGCCGACAAACGCAAGGGCCATGCCCTGCCGCACGAGACCTTGCCGACGATCCAGCTGCAGAGCCCGAAGATCACCCGCCAGCTGACTACCGCGTGGTTTGCCAAGCGGGTGCAGGAGCGCTACCAGCGCTGCGTAAACCGCGCCATGAGCCACTGATTAAGACCATCCGGCACCTTGGGATGCCAGCGCCCGAGCGGGCCGCTACAATGCGCGACTTTGCCCGATGCCGGATGCCACACCATGTCCCTGCCCAAAGATCAGCTGGAATTGCTCAGCCCTGCCCGCGATGTGGCCATCGCCCGCGAGGCCATCCTGCATGGCGCCGATGCGGTGTATATCGGCGGGCCGAGCTTTGGCGCGCGGCACAATGCCTGCAATGACGTGCGTGACATCGCCGGGCTGGTGAGCTTTGCCCGCCGCTATCACGCGCGGGTGTTCACCACCATCAATACCATCCTGCATGACGACGAACTGGAACCGGCACGCCAGCTGATTCATCAGCTCTACGATGCCGGGGTGGATGCACTGATCGTGCAGGACATGGGCGTGCTGGAGCTGGATATTCCGCCGATCGAGCTGCATGCCAGCACCCAGACCGATATCCGCACGCTGGAGCGCGCCAAGTTTCTCGATCAGGCCGGCTTCTCCCAGCTGGTACTGGCGCGCGAGCTGAACCTTGCGGAAATCCGCGCCATTGCCGATGCCACCGATGCGGCCATCGAGTTTTTTATCCACGGCGCGCTATGCGTGGCCTTCTCCGGCCAGTGCAACATCTCCCACGCGCAGACCGGACGCAGCGCCAACCGTGGCGACTGTTCGCAGGCTTGTCGCCTGCCCTACACCCTCAAGGACGATCAGGGTCGGGTAGTGGCGTTCGAGAAACACCTGCTGTCGATGAAGGACAACAACCAGAGCGCCAACCTCAGCGCGCTGGTCGAAGCCGGCGTGCGCTCGTTCAAGATCGAAGGCCGCTACAAGGACATGGGCTACGTAAAGAACATCACCGCCTATTACCGCCAGCGGCTGGACGGCATCCTCGAAGGCCGGCCGGATCTGGCGCGCGCCTCCAGCGGACGCACCGCGCACTTCTTCGTGCCCGATCCGGACAAGACCTTTCACCGCGGCAGCACCGACTATTTCGTTTCTGAGCGCAAGGTCGACATCGGCGCCTTCGATTCACCGACTTTCACCGGCCTGCCGGTCGGCGTGGTGGAGAAGGTCAACCAGCGTGATCTGCTTGCCGTCACCCACGCACCGCTGTCCAACGGCGATGGCCTCAATGTGCTGGTCAAGCGCGAAGTGGTGGGCTTTCGCGCCAATATCGCCGAGCTGAAACAGCAGTTCGAGGAAGACGGCGAGCCACGCTGGCGCTACCGCGTCGAACCCAACGAGATGCCTGCCGCTCTCTCGCGCCTGCGTCCGAACCATGCGCTGAACCGCAACCTCGACCACGACTGGCAGCAGGCCCTGCAAAAGACCTCGGCCGAGCGGCGCATCGGAATCAGCTGGCAGGTTGAGCTGCGCGAGTCGCACCTGCGGCTGACCGCCACCAGTGAGGAAGGCATCCAGAGCCGAGCGCAACTGGACGGTCCGTTCGGCGTGGCCAACAAGCCGCAGCAGGCGCTGGAACAACTGCGCGACCTGCTCAGTCAGCTGGGCACCACTGACTACCATGCACAGGCGGTCGAGCTCGACGCCCCGCAGGCCTTCTTCGTGCCCAACTCGCAACTCAAGGCGCTGCGCCGCGAGGCCATCGACAGACTCACCGAAGCCCGCGTGGCAGCGCACCCACGCGGCGCGCGCAAGGCCGAAACCACACCGCCGCCGGTGTACCCGGAAGCGCACCTGTCATTCCTCTACAACGTCTACAACCAGAAGGCCCGGGATTTCTATCACCGCCACGGCGTGCAACTGATCGATGCAGCCTACGAGGCCCATGAGGAAACCGGTGAAGTGCCAGTGATGATCACCAAGCACTGCCTGCGTTTCTCGTTCAACCTGTGTCCGAAGCAGGCCAAGGGCGTTACCGGCGTGCGCACCAAGGTCGAGCCGATGCAACTGATTCAGGGCGACGAAGTGCTGACCCTGAAATTCGACTGCAAACCGTGCGAGATGCACGTGATCGGCAAGATCAAGGGCAACATCCTCGGCCTGCCACAACCGGGCAGTCAGGTAGTCGGCCAGATCACCCCGCAGGACCTGCTCAAGACCATCCGCCAGCGCCCCGGCCAGCACTAAACCCCGGCGCGCCGGACCAGCCAGTCGCGCAGACGGGTGCCCCGGCGCCCGAGGCCGGCCAGCCCACGTCGCAGGCACCACAATCTGATCTGAATGAATGGGTTGCAAATTAATTAAACAGATATTTAAATAGGCGCACCCTACCCGTAACGGTGCCCTTGCCCATGTCTATTCCCCGCACGCCAGGCCGCCCCGTCGGTGATGCACTGCTGCAACGCGAACGCCTGCTGGATGCCGCGATCGACAGCTTCGCCCACACCGGCATCAGTGCCAGCAGTTTGCGCAGCATTGCCGACAAGGCCGGTGTGACCCCGGCACTGGTCAATTACTACTTTGGCAACAAGCAGCGGCTGATCGAGACGGTTTTCGAGGAGCGCCTGCAACCCCTGCTCAGCGACATCGCCAGTCAGCTGCAAGAGCATCCCGATGACCTGCAGCAGATGGTCAGCGTGCTGGTGCACAGCCTCAACGAAACCCTCAGTCAGCAGCCCTGGCTGCCGCCGTTATGGGTGCGCGAAATACTCTGCGAAGGCGGCGCGCTGCGTGAACTCTGGGTAGCCCGGATCGGCCCGATGATCCCGGCCAGACTGGCGCAACGCTTTGCTGTTGCACAGAGCACGCAAAGCCTGAATCCCGATCTCAACCCGCGCCTGCTGGTGGTTTCGCTGTTTGCCCTGGTGATGTTGCCGCATGCCGCAGCCTCGCTGCTGAGCAACATCTTCCCGGATGCAGACCTGCGCAACGCCGCACTGACCCAACACACACTGGCGTTGCTGGAACGCGGACTGGAGGCTACCCATGCTGATTAAACCTGGTCACAGTCTGTGGCTCCTGCTGGCCCTGCTCAGCGGTTGCAATGGCAACGAACCGCCACCGCTGCTCGGCACCCTGGAGTGGGATCGCATCGGCATTCCTGCGCAAGCCTCGGAAACCGTTCTCAACTGGCAAGTGGCCGAGGGTGATCAGGTCGAAAGCGGTCAATTGCTGCTGCAACTCGATCCACGGCGGCTGGATGCACGGGTTGCTCAGGCCGGTGCGCAAGCCGCGCAGGCCGAGGCGCGCCTGAGTGAACTGAGCAACGGTGCCCGCCGTGAAGTGATCGATGCGGCGCAGGCTTCACTGGCTCGTGCGCAGGCCGACGCGCTGGCTGCCCGGCAGAATTTCCAACGTATCGACGCGCTGTACCGACGCCAGCAGGTCGCGGCGGCCGACCTCGACCGTGCCCGCGCCAGCCGCGACGAAAGTCTGGCTGCCGTGGCGAATGCCGACGCCCAGCTGCGCGAACTGACCAATGGCACCCGCCCGGAACAACTGGCCCAGGCTGCCGCAGCACTGGACGCTGCCAGCAGCCAGCTGCAACTCCTGCAGCTCGACCGCGCCCGTCTGGACGTGCATGCCCCCCGTGCCGGCCGGGTCGACGCCCTGCCGTTCCGGGTCGGAGACCAGCCACCTGCGCAAGCCGAACTGGTCAGCCTGCTGGTCGGTCCCGCGCCCTATGCACGGCTGTTTGTGCCGGCGTCGCAACGCAGCCAGCTACAAATCGGCGACCGCCTCGACGTCAGCATCCAGGGCCAGCCGGCAAGCATGCGTGGCAAAGTGCGCAGCATCGCCAGCCAGCCCAGCTTTACCCCCTACTACGCCCTCACTGGCGAGGACGCCAGCCGTCTGGTTTACCGTACCGAGGTGGTACTGGACGATCCGCAGGCCAGCCGGCTTCCGGCAGGCTTGCCGCTGCAGGCCCGGCAGACGCGACCATGACTGGCCGTCAACCGGTGATCCGTGCGCAGGGGCTGAGCAAGCGCTTTGGCGATCTGGTAGCGGTGGACGGCCTCGATCTGTCGGTCAACCGCGCCGAAGTGTTTGGCTTTCTCGGCCCCAATGGCTGCGGCAAATCCACCACCATCCGCATGCTCTGCGGCCTGTTGTTGCCCACCAGCGGCGAGATTGAAGTGCTTGGGTACCAGATCCCGCGCGATGCCGAAGCACTGAAACGGCGCATCGGCTACATGACGCAGAAGTTCTCGCTCTATGAAGACCTGACGGTCGGCGAAAACCTCGAATTTCTCGCAGCCATTCAGGGCCTGCGCGGCCAGCAGGGGCGCACGCGGATTGACGAGCTGCTGGAGCGCTACTGGCTGGCTGATCGGCGCCAGCAAATGGCCGGCACCCTCAGTGGCGGACAGAAGCAGCGTCTGGCACTGGCCGGTGCCGTGCTGCACAAACCCGATCTGTTGCTGCTCGATGAGCCCACCAGCGCAGTTGATCCGCAGTCCCGGCGCGAGTTCTGGGACTCCCTGTTTGAACTGGCGGATGCAGGCACCACCCTGCTGGTCTCCACCCATTACATGGATGAAGCCGAACGCTGCACGCGGCTAGGCATTCTCGACGCCGGACGTCTGGTGGCCGATGGCAGCCCGAGCGAACTGATGGCCGCCCTGCCCGGTCGCCCGCTGCTGATCGAAGGCTGCCAGCCGCGCCAGAGTCAGCGGGCTCTGCAAGGTCAGCCGGGGATCATCGCCATGGCCCAGATCGGCGCGTCACTGCGCGTACTCAGTGCTGCGCCGGATGCTGCCCAACAGATCCGTCAGCAGCTGAGCGCAGCCGGCATCGAAGCCCGCGTCATGAATACCGAGCCGAATCTGGAAGACGTCTTCGTCAGCGTCACCCACAAACCGCTGCAAACCCCGCAGGTGCAACCATGAGCCTGCAGCGCCTGGGCGCCATCGTGCTCAAGGAGCTGCGCCAGCTGCGCCGCGACCGCCTGACCTTCGCCATGATCGTCGGCATCCCGGTGATGCAGCTGGTGCTGTTTGGCTTCGCCATCAACATGGACGTGCGTAACCTCGACGCAGCGGTACTCGACCAGGCCGACACTGCCCGCTCGCGCGAAGTGATTGCCGAACTCGGCTCCAGCCAGGTGCTCAACCTGCGCTACCACCTGAGCGCCCCCCAGCAGATTGAACAGCTGCTGCGTGAGGGCAAAATCAGCGCTGCACTGGTGATTCCCGCCGACTTCGAAGCGCGCCTGCAGCGCAAGGGCGAAGCCCCGCTGCAACTGATCGTCGACGGCTCGGATCAGGTGGTCCAATCGGCCGCCCGACAACTGGCCAACTACCCGCTGCCCGGCTGGAGCCAGCCCGCCAGCATGACCCTGGTGAATTTCTACAATCCGGAACGGCTGGCCCCGCTGAACACCGTCCCCGGGCTGATCGGGGTGATCCTGACCATGACCATGGTGCTGTTCACCGCCATCGCACTGGTGCGCGAACGTGAACGCGGCAACATGGAGATGCTGATCACCACCCCGGTCTCGCCCTGGGAGCTGACCATTGGCAAGGTCTTGCCCTTCGTCGCGATCGGCTTGATTCAGGTCACGGTGATCCTGATTGTCGGGCGCCTGATCTTCGACGTGCCTGTGCGCGGGTCGTTAGCGGAACTGTATGCCGCCTGCCTGCTGTTCATCATCGCCAGCCTGACCCTCGGCATCTTTGTCTCGACCCTGGCGCAAAGCCAGTTCCAGGCCATGCAGCTGGCGTTCTTCACCTTCCTGCCGCAGATCCTGCTGTCCGGGTTCATGTTCCCGTTTGCCGGAATGCCGAAAGCTGCGCAGTGGTTCGCCGAAATCCTGCCGCTCACCCACTTCCTGCGCCTGGCGCGCGGGATCATGCTGCGCAGCGCCGGACTGAACGAGCTATGGCAGGAGATGCTGGTGTTGCTGGTGTTTACTGTGGTGATGATGAGTATTGCCGTGGCAAGAGTGCACAAGCGGCTGGACTGAGTACAGCGGATTGGTAATCCGCTGTTGTTTTGCGTTCCTTGTCTGGCTGATTATCGCGACTGATTGACAGGTTTTGTTGCGCCCCGCCGAGCGCCTGACGGGGACGGTCGGACTACCAAATCGCTTGCGTAGGGTGGAAAACGCCGCTTGCGGCTTTTCAACCGAGCAGGCCTTTGGTGGATAACGCTGCGCGGTTATCCACCCTACGAATCACGTTCAGAATCGTAGCCCGGATGAAATCCGGGAGCTGAAAACCGTATCCCCGGATTGCATCCGGGCTACACCTGATGATTCGGTGACATCCAAAAGCCCCATTGAGGAGGCCGAGCGCAGGTGTTGCGCAGCAGGTTTCGAGGCAGGACGCCGAGAAAGTTCCGATGGGCCATGGATGGCCCTTCGGAACGTGCCTGCGAAGCAGCACCGGAGCGAGGGAAGTCTGAGCAAAGCGAAGACCCGGATCCTGGGGCAAGCGCTTTTGGTTACTTTTGCCGCGACTGGCAAAAGTGACCCGCCCAGCAGGGCGGAACAAATGCGTCAGACATTCACGCAAATCAGTGCAACGTAAAAGCGTCGAATACAGCGGATTACCAATCCGCTATCCAACAACCACAAAAAATCACACCGAAACAATAAAAAAGGGCGACCTAAAGTCGCCCTGAAAAAACCAACCACGCAGTAATCGGCAAGAATCACTTGCCCTTGGGCTTGTGCGCATCCTTCCAGATGAAGGCGGCAAAACCACCCACAAACACCACACACAGGCCCACAATCAAAATGCCGGAAATCACTACTTCATCGAAAAACATGGCAGCCTCCTGAGGGTGGCGAAATGAACTTGCCGCCAGTAGGCCATAGCCAGCGCAACACAAATTGATCCTGATCAATGCCCGGGCCGGCTATTCAGCCATGCCTGCAGCAGGCTTGACGCAGATCAACAAATGGCGAATCAGCGCTTCTTCGGCTTGCTCTTGGCTTTGGGCTTTTTCGCCCTGGACAGCGGCAGAGCCTGCTCGAACGCCTTGCGCATTTCGTCCAGGCGCTTGTCATGCAAGTCGTGAATGCGTTTGTCGCGCTCACTGCCAAAATCGATCAGTTTGTCGTCGTTACTCATGTCATCCAGGCTCAGGGTATCCAGCGAAAGGTCAGGTTCACCCGGGGTTCACAGGGGCGCCGGGTTTTCGCCACTTGATGCTGCCAATAGTGCTGGGTACTGCCGCGCATCACCAGCAGCGAGCCGTGCTCAAGCACCAGCGAGTGGGCAATGCGCCCCTGGCCCTTGCGCCGCAGGTCAAAGCGCCGCTGCCCGCCCAGACTGAGCGAGGCAATCAGCGGGTCGCGCCCCAATGCGGCTTCATCATCACTGTGCCAGCCCATCGAGTCCTGACCGTCACGGTAGAGGTTGAGCAATACCGCATTCAGCGGCGCCGCCAGCTGTGCTTCGAGTTGCCGGCGGATCGACGCCAGCAGCGGCGTCCAGGGCAGCGGCTGGTGAAGCAAGCCGGAATAGCTGTAACTGGCCTGCGCATCGCCGTACCAGGCCACGCGCCGCGGCACCGGATACTCGCGGCCATGCAGACGCACCGAAGGTTGCTCCCAGGGCGTATCCGCCAGCAATGACTGTAACCACTGATCCGCCACTGCGGCGGGTTGCCAAGCGGCCAGGTACTGCAGGTCGGCATCGGCCAGAGGCAGCGTCGTATCGTCAAACAGGTCCATCTCAGACTTCCACATCCACCCACAGGCCCTGACGGGGCGGAGCCTCTGGCAAATCTTCGGGTTCTTCGTTGGCCATTTCTTCTGGCGTATGGCCCTTGCGCTGACGCCGCCGCTGCTCCTCGCGCCAACGCTCCTGAACCTCCTGCGGATGGCGCTTGTCCAGGGTGACCGCGCTTTCGCTGGCACTCTCCTGCGCCGGCGTCACCGGTGGAATTTCCGGCCGCGGCTTGGGCACATCCTGATGGGCCGCCACCGGCACCAGACTTTGCGGAATGGGAGGCAACATGACGCAAGGCTCTCCTGTGTACTAAACAGCCTGTCGGCGGATAACCGTAACACTTGAATGCTGCCGGCTACACTGCAGAAAGTGTTTCAACATCGCTCCCGCTGCGACGTTCCGTTACCATAGCCGGCTTTTTTGCCAGCTGGAGGCACGCATGACGCAAGATTACCAACCCGGACAGCGCTGGATCAGTGACAGCGAAGCCGAGCTTGGCCTGGGCACCATCCTGATGACCGAAGGACGCTTGCTCACCGTGCTCTACCCGGCGACCGGCGAGACCCGCCAGTATGCGTTGCGCAATGCCCCCCTGACCCGTGTGCGCTTTGCTCCGGGCGATGAAATCACCCACTTCGAAGGCTGGAAACTGACCATACAGACGGTCGAAGATGTTGATGGACTGTTGATCTATCAGGGTTTCAACGCGCAGCACGAGCCCTGCGTCATGCCGGAAACCCAGCTGTCCAACTTCATCCAGTTCCGCCTGGCCAGCGACCGCCTGTTCGCCGGGCAGATCGACCCGCTGAACTGGTTCACCCTG
>DATMWH010000266.1:0-8010 GCA_035562615.1 Pseudomonas sp.
GGGATTGCCCTGCTTCGGTACGCATCTGTCCAACGAAGGCGGAGCGATCCATGTCGATGGCGAAGGCACACTGATCACCACTGAATCGGTGCTGCTCAACCCGAACCGCAACCCGGGAATGAGCAAGCAAGAGATGGAAGAAATCTTCTCGCGCTTTCTCGGCGTGAAGAAAACCATCTGGCTGCCGGGCGATCCGGATTACGTCACCGGCGACATGACTGACGGCCATATTGACGGAGTGTGTGCGTTTGCCCGCCCCGGCGTGCTGCTGGTGGATGCCACCCGTGACCAGTCGTCGGTGTATGCCCAGGTGGTGCGTGAGAACCGTCGTGTGCTGGAGCTGGCAACCGATGCGCAAGGCCGCAAATTCGAGCTGATCGAACTGTTTGAAGCCACCGATGCGGTGGATACCGAGGCCGAAGTGTTCTGTGCTTCCTACACCAATTTCTACATCGCCAATGGCGCCATCATCATGCCGGCTTACGGCATTGACGCGGACAAGGAAGCCGCTGCCGTTCTGGCCAAAGCCTTCCCGGGGCGCGAGGTAGTGCCGGTGCAAATCAATACCCTGGCCCATGGCGGCGGCGGTGTGCACTGCATCACCCAGCAACAGCCGGCCTGGCCGCTGAGAGCGGTAATCGCATGAGCAAGTTGACCGTTGCAACTACCCAGTTTGCCTGCAGCTGGGATCTGAAGAAAAACCTCGATCAGGCCGAGCAGTTGGTGCGTGAGGCGGCCGCCAAGGGTGCTCAGCTGATCCTGCTGCAAGAGCTGTTCGCCACCCCGTATTTCTGCATCGAACAGGATCACAAACACCTGGCACTGGCCGAAGAATTCTCGTCCAGCCCGCTGCTCAAGCGCTTTGCCGCTCTGGCCGGGGAGTTGGGTGTGGTGTTGCCGCTGAGCTGGTTCGAGAAGGCCGGTAACGCCTACTTCAATTCGCTGGCGGTAGCCGATGCCGACGGCCGTCTGCTGGGCGTGTACCGCAAGACCCACATCCCCAACGCCATCGGTTATCAGGAGAAGGAATACTTCAGTCCGGGTGATACCGGCTTCAAAGTCTGGGACAGCGCCTTCGGCCGCATTGGGGTGGGCATCTGCTGGGATCAGTGGTTCCCGGAGACGGCGCGCTGCATGGCCCTGATGGGCGCCGAAGTGTTGTTGTATCCAACCGCCATCGGTTCCGAACCCGGCGCTGCGGCGCTGGATTCACGTGATCACTGGCAGCTGACCCAGCGCGGTCATGCCGCCGCCAACATCATGCCGGTGATAGCGGCCAACCGCGTCGGCCGTGAAGTGGCAACTACCGACCCGGCCCTGCAGATGAGTTTCTATGGCTCGTCCTTCATTACCGATCACAAGGGCAAATTGCTCGCCGAAGCAGACCGCGACAGCACCGGTGTGCTGGTGCAGAACCTGGATCTGGCGGCCATGCGCGAAGAGCGCCTGACCTGGGGAATTTACCGCGACCGCCGTCCGGAAATGTACGGCCCGTTGTTAGGCCTGGATGGCCGCCACCTGAATGCACGCTGGAATACTCAAGGGGTATGACGATGAAAACCAACCATAAAAAATTGCTGTTCCCGGGGCTCGCGCTGGCTTTCAGCCTCGCGTGCTCGATGACGCACGCCGCCGAACAAAAGACCCTGAAGCTGTTCAACTGGGCCGACTACTTTGCCGAAGACACGATCAAGAACTTCACCGCCGAAACCGGCATCGTGGTGATCTATGACGTGATGGACAGCAGCGAAACGCTGGAAGCCAAGATGATGACCGGCAACAGCGGCTACGACCTGATCTTCCCCGGCGATACCGTCGCCGAGCGGCTGATGCGCGCTGGCAGCATCCAGAAACTGGACAAAACCCAGTTGACGGAAATGGCCAATATCGATCCGGGGCTGCTCGAATTGCGCCAGCGCTACCCCAAGTCGTCCGCGGCAACGGTGCCCTACACCTGGGGCACCATCGGCTTCACCTACAACGCGGATGAAATCAGCAAGCGCCTGCCCAATGCGCCGGTCAACAGCCTTGACCTGCTGTTCAAGCCGGAAAACGCGGGCAAGCTCGCCAACTGCGGCATTTCCATGATCGACTCGCCCGACGAAGTGCTGGCCGTGGTGCTGAATTACCTCGGCCACCCGCCACGCAGTGCCGATCCGAAACACCTGGCAGAGGCCGAGAAGCTGCTGGTGTCGATCAAGCCGTACATCAAGAAGTTCCAGTCGCAGCCGGTGACCGATCTGGTCAACGGTGACCTGTGCCTGTCGCTGGGTTACAGCGGCGACATGACCCAGGCCAACTGGGCGGCTGAAGCCGCCGGCAAAAGTGCAGCCTTCCAGTTCCGCCTGCCCAAGGAAGGCACCACGGTCTGGATGGACACCATGGCCATTCCGGTGGACGCGGCGCACCCTGAGTACGCCTATGCCTTTATCAACTTCATCATGCGCCCGCAGAACATGGCGGACATCACCAACTTCACCGGCTACCCGACGTCCAATGAACTGGCCAAGCCCATGGTGGCTGAAGCGATGCGCGACAACCCGGATATCTACCCGCCCAAAGCGGTCTACGCGACGCTGATCACCGGTGAAGATATTGCGCAGAAAGCGATGCGTGCGCGGATGCGGGCCTGGACCAACTTCAAGACCGCCAAAACCGAGTAAGCGCTGGCTGCGGCGCCGCTTGCGTGGCGCCCAGTTGCAACCGACAGGAGTGCAGAGCATGTCGACGCGTCGTGAATTCATGCAGCAGCTGACCACCTTGGCCGCGCTGATTCCTTTGACCGGCCTTGGCCTGGCATCGCGCCATGCGCTGGCCGCCGAAGCGGACTGGTTCATGCCGGATGAAGCCGGGCAACAGGCTCGGGCGTTTGTCGCCTATGCCGCGCAAGTGCAGGTCTGGGAGGACTGGGCAGACGCCGTCAATCAGACTGTCGGTCAACTGGCCAGAACCATTGCCCGCTATCAACCGGTCACCGTGTTGTGCCGGCCGGAAGATCTGGCCGAGGCCAAAGCGGCTTGCGGCACCGTCAATACCGAGTATCTGGCGCTGCCGGTGGATGACATCTGGTGCCGCGATTACGGTGGCTGCTTCGTGCTCAATGACGAGGGTGACCTGGGGCTGGTGGATTTCAACTTCAACGGCTGGGGCAACAAGCAGACCCATCGCCACGATGCAGCCGTGGCACAGGACCTGAGCGACGAATGCCTCGCCAGCTATATCCGCAGCGAACTGACCGGTGAGGGTGGCGGCATTGAAGTCGATGGCCACGGCACGGCGATCCTGACCGAAAGCTGCTGGATCAACAGCAACCGCAATCCGGGCTGGAGCAAGGCTGAAGTCGAAGCCGAACTCAAGGAAATGCTCGGCCTGCGCAAGATCATCTGGCTGCCGGGTATCAAGGGCAAGGACATCACCGACGCCCATGTGGATTTCTATGCGCGCTTTGTCGAACCGGGTGTGGTGATCGCCAATCTGGACAACGACCCGCAGTCCTACGACTACGCGGTCACGCGCACCCACCTGGAGATTCTGAACAACGCTAGCGATGCCGATGGCCATCCATTGCAGGTGCATACCCTGCCGCCGCCACGGCAACTGCGCAGCAATGAGTTCACCGATGACAATCCGGATTTCGCCCCCGGCTATATCAACTACCTGGTGATCAACGATGCCGTGATTGCGCCGCAGTTTGGCGATGCCGCAGCGGACAAATACTGCAAGGAGTTACTGACCAGGCTGTATCCCGACCGCGAGGTTGTGCAACTGGATATCGACCCGATTGCTGCCGGTGGTGGCGGCATTCACTGCATCACGAAAAACCTGCCGCGCAGCGGCTAGTTCAACACTCCGAACCGCGTCTTTCGCCGCTTTCACGACCGGCGACAGGCTTTGTTCGGCCATAAGAAGTCACCCAAGCGCTGAAACGCTTTGCCAAACCAATAAAAAAACCAAGGAGCACGTGCAATGCCAATCAACAAATGCAACCTGCTGGCGCTGGCCATCACCGCCGCCATCAGCCAGAACCTGTATGCCGCGGAAGATGACAGCAAAGACCCCGGACTAACCGAGGCGACCAGTGCATCGAGTCAGGCCAGCGCCAACGGCTTTTTTGAGGACGCAGACCTGCTGCTGGAAAATCGCAACGTGGCGTTCTACCAGAATGCGCTGAACACCGAACCCGGCACCCAGAACTACCAGAGCGAGTGGGGCCAGGCCGCCATGCTGACCTTCACCTCCGGCTACACCCAGGGCCTGGTCGGTTTTGGTGTGGATGCCTTCGCCAACGGCGCCGTGCGCCTGAACAGCGGCGCTGGCACCGGTGGCAGTCCGGTGCTGCCGGCCAACGGCAGTCGCTGTGATGCCGTCACCGGTTCCTGCATCGGCCAGGAATCCTATGGACTGGCCGGTGGCGCAGTGAAAGCGCGCATCTCCGAGACCGAGATCAAGGCCGGTGACCTGCGTCCCAACAGCCCGGTGTTCGGCACCTGGGATGGCTACCTGATGCCACAGCACGCCAACGGCGGCATGTTCAGCAGTAACGAGATCGAGAACCTGGCCCTGCAAGGCGGGCACTTCACCTCCGGCACGGCCGACAACAGCACCAACCGTGACGGCAATCTGGGTACCACTTACGGCGTTACCCGGGTCGACAGCGCGGACTATCTGGGTGGCGATTACACCTTCAGCGACAGCCTGACCTTCGGCCTGCACGCGGCCAAATACGAAGATGTCTGGAACCAGTACTACGCCGACCTCTACCACTTCTGGGGCCTGAGTGACGACACCTCGCTGCTCACCAGTCTGGCCTGGTACAAGACCGCCGATACCGGCGACGCCGACGCCGGGGATATCGACACCAATGCCTACAGTGCCGCACTGGCACTGACCCATGGCGCCCACACCGTCACCTTCGCCCACCAGAAAGTGAATGGCGACACGCCCTTTGACTATCTGGGCGTGAGCGGTTTCAGCGGTGCGGACAACCAGGGCCAGCTGTACAACCCGGCCGGTTCGATCTGGCTGGCCAACTCCTCGCAATTCGCCGATTTCAACTCACCGAACCTCGCCTCCTACAAGCTGCAATACGACCTGGATGGCGCCGCGTTCGGCATCCCCGGGCTGGCCTTCATGACCCGCTATGTCCGCGGCACTGGTGGCGACGGCAGCAAAGCCGATGTGAATGGCGCCTATGCCTTCTACGCCGACATGCACGACGGCAAGGAGTGGGAGCGCGACGTGCAAGTGTCCTATGTGGTGCAGGACGGCGCAGCCAAAGACCTGTCGTTCACCCTGCGTCAGGCCACCTACCGGGGCAACTCGGACGCCAACCTCAACTCGGGTAAAGACGTGGATGAGGTCCGCCTGATCACCTCATACCCGCTGGACATTCTGTAAAGCGTTTCAGGCCTGCATTCGCGCAAGGCAGGCGCAAAGACTTCAAGGTGGGTGACGGTAAGACCGGCATGCGCCGTGAAGAAAAGGACGGCTATGGCAAGGATGCCTTTTACGCCGTTACACATCGCCAGGATGGCGGTAAAGCATGAAGGGCGAGCGTAGTTCGGGCGCCCATAGACAATGTTAAAAACTTATAAAGAGAGGTGATCTCATGTCTACGCGTCGTGACTTTATGAAGCAATTGAGTGCAGTAGCGGGTATCAGTGCGTTGTCTTCGCTGGGGCTGGGCGTTGCCGCCCCGCGAGCGTTGGCTGCGCTGGGCAGCACCTGGTACATGCCCGATGAAAGTGCTGTGCAGCAGCGAATTTTCGTTGCCTTTGCAGCCAAGACTTCAATCTGGGATACCTGGGCAACAGCGGTCAACAACAACGTTGCGCTGATTGCCAAGACCATCGCCAAATACCAGCCGGTAACCGTGCTCTGCCGTTCTGCCGACCTGACCAAGGCCAAGACCGCTTGCGGCACTTCAACCAATATCCAGTACATGACCATGCCGCTGGATGACATCTGGTGCCGCGACTACGGTGGCTGTTTTGTGGTGGATGGCAGCGGCGGTCGCGGGCTGGTGGATTTCAACTTCAAAGGCTGGGGCGGCAAGCAGACCTCGACCAATGATGCCTATGTGGCGGATGAGATCAGCTCCAGAACCGCAGCCGACTACATTGCCAGCCAGCTGACCGGTGAAGGCGGGGGTATCGAGGTGGACGGCCATGGCACGGCAATCATGACCGAGAGCTGCTGGGTCAACAGCAACCGCAACCCGGGCTGGACCAAGGCGCAGATTGAGGCGGAACTCAAAGCCAACCTGGGTCTGCGCAAGATCATCTGGCTGCCGGGCATCAAGGGCAAGGACATTACCGATGCGCATGTCGATTTCTATGCCCGCTTTGCCAGCAAGGGTGTGGTGATCGCCAACCTGGATAACGATCCAAAATCCTACGATTATCAGGTCACCCGCACGCACCTGCCGATCCTGCAGAACGCCACCGATGCCGATGGCGTGAAGCTGACCGTGCACACCATGTCGCCACCGACCAAAGTGCGCAGCAACCAGTACACGCAAAACAACCCGGACTGGGCTCCCGGCTATATCAACTACCTGCCGATCAACGGTGCGGTTCTGGTGCCACAGTTCGGTGATACCACGGCCGATGCCGCGGCCAAGAACCTGTTGGCCAAGCTCTATCCGGGCCGGGCGATCGTGCAATTGAACATCGACCCGATTGCCGCCGGGGGTGGCGGTATCCACTGCGTGAGCAAAAACATGCCCAAGGTGTAATGAGAGTCGCATGCACAGGGCCGTCTGGCCCTGTGCATGTCATGCAGAGTTCAACAGCCGTTCAGCTGTAGACCCGCTGACGACCTGAGCGGAAATACACCCGCTTTACTGAGCGCCGGGCATCGGCGTCAGATTCACTTCTACCCGACGATTGGAGGCGCGCCCTTCAACGGTGGCGTTGCTGGCAATTGGCTGATCCGGTCCCGCACCACGGGTGGTGATTCGGGCTGCCGGCACCCCTTGTGCCTGCAGATAATTGGCCACGCTCTGCGCCCGGCGCTGCGACAGTTGCATGTTGTAACTGTGCGAGCCGGTGTTGTCGGTGTGGCCGACGATCTCGATATTGTTCTGCTGATACTGCTTCATCGAGTTGGCCACATTGTTCAACGGGCCATAAAAATTGCTGGCGATATCGGCCGAATCCGTAGCGAAGGTGATGTTGCCCGGCATGATCAGCTTGATGTTGTCGCCCTGACGCTGCACTTCGACACCACTGCCCTGCATGCTGCGGCGCAGTTCCGCTTCCTGCTTGTCGGCGTAGTAACCGTAACCGGCACCGGCAGCACCCGCCGCCGCCGCGCCAATCAAGGCGCCCTTGCCACGATTGTCATGGTTGATCAGTGCGCCGGCGGCGGCACCGGCCAGTGCGCCAATCGCACCGTATTTGGCGGTGTTGTTGCTGCTTGGCGGTTGATTGTCATAGGGATTCTGCGTGGCACAGCCGGCCAGCAGGGCAACCGCCGTGGCGGCAACGATCAGACGTGTCTGCATGAACATGAACTGGACTCCTTGGAATGTGTGCATCCCTGAACAGGGGCGCGGATTAGAGCCTGTCGGACGGCAAAAATTCCCGGCTCAGGCACGAATAAACGGATTATCGCGCATTTCATCGCCCAGCACTGTATCCGGGCCGTGTCCGGTCACCACCGTCGCCTCTTCATCCAGCGTATACAGGCGCTCTCTGATCGAGCGCTCGATGGTCGGATAATCGCCGCCCCACAGGTCGGTACGGCCGATGCCGCGCTTGAACAGCGTATCGCCGGCGATCAGCAGCTTCGCGTCGGCAAACCAGAAACTCATCGAGCCCGGCGTATGCCCGGGCGTATGCAGGGCGACCCCGCAACCGCAGTCCAGCGCCTGATCATCGGCCAGCCACTGATCGGGCGCCGGAACCGGGGTATAGGGCACGCCAAACATGCGGCACTGCATTTCCAGATTGTCCCAGAGAAACTGGTCTTCCTTGTGCAGGTGCAGGGTGGCGCCGGTTTTCTCCT
>DATMWH010000267.1:0-13691 GCA_035562615.1 Pseudomonas sp.
CAGGCGGCCAAACTGAATGATGGTATCCAGTCGATTGCGGAACTCCGGCGTAAAGCTCTTCTTGATCACTTCCATCGCATCGGATGAGTGATCCTGATAAGTGAAGCCAATCGATGCCCGGGCCGCCGTTTCAGCGCCCGCGTTGGTGGTCATAATCACAATCACATTGCGGAAATCCGCCTTGCGCCCGTTGTTGTCGGTCAGCGTGCCGTGATCCATGACCTGCAGCAGCAGGTTGAAGACTTCCGGGTGGGCCTTTTCAATCTCATCCAGCAGCAACACGCAGTGCGGCGTCTTGGTGATCGCTTCGGTCAGCAAACCACCCTGATCAAAGCCCACATAACCTGGTGGCGCACCAATCAAGCGCGACACCGTATGGCGCTCCATGTACTCCGACATATCAAAGCGAACCAGCTCGATACCCATGGATTTGGCCAGTTGGCGGGCCACTTCGGTTTTGCCCACCCCGGTTGGACCGGCGAAAAGGAACGAGCCCACCGGCTTGTCTGGCGACTTAAGTCCGGCTCTGGATAACTTGATCGCGGTAGCCAGGGCGCTGATTGCATCGTCCTGACCAAATACTGTCAGACGCAAATCACGGTCGAGATTGCGCAACTGCTCCTTGTCGGAACTGCTGACATGCTTTGGCGGAATTCTGGCGATTTTCGCCACGATATCCTCAACTTGCGGCACCTCGATGCACTTCACGCGCAACGCCTCGGGCTGCAGACGCTGATAAGCGCCAGCCTCATCAATCACATCGATCGCCTTGTCCGGCATATGCCGATCGTTGATGTAGCGCGCCGCCAACTCGGCAGCCGCATGCAAGGCCGCATCGCTGTACTCGATACAATGATGCTGCTCGAAGCGGCCTTTAAGCCCCTTGAGAATGCCGTAGGTATCTTCCACCGAAGGCTCGACCACGTCGACCTTCTGGAAGCGCCGCGCCAGAGCACGGTCTTTCTCGAAAATACCGCGGAACTCCTGGAACGTGGTGGAGCCAATGCAGCGAATCTCGCCGCTGGAGAGCACCGGCTTGAGCAGATTGGAGGCATCCATCACCCCGCCCGAGGCCGCTCCGGCACCGATAATGGTGTGAATCTCGTCGATAAACAGAATGGCATGCGGACGCTTGCGCAATTCATTGATCAGCGCCTTGAAGCGCTTCTCGAAATCCCCGCGATACTTGGTCCCGGCCAGTAGCGCACCCAGGTCGAGGGAGTACACCACGCTGTCTGCCAGCAGGTCCGGCACTTGGTTATCCACAATGCGCTTGGCCAGCCCTTCGGCGATCGCGGTCTTGCCGACCCCGGCCTCGCCCACCAGCAACGGATTGTTCTTGCGCCGGCGCGCCAGAATTTGCGCGACACGCTCCACCTCCAGTTCGCGGCCGACCAGCGGATCAATCCGACCCTGACGCGCCAGCTCATTCAGATTGCTCGCGTAGGCATCCAACGGGTTGGTCGAAGTCGGCGTTTCACCGCCCTCTTCGTCCTGCATTTCCTGTTCGCCATCACGCGACTCGCCGCTGCCGGGCACCTTGGAAATGCCGTGTGCAATAAAGTTGACCACGTCGATGCGCGCCACACTCTGCTGCTTGAGCAGAAAAACTGCCTGGCTTTCCTGCTCGCTGAAAATCGCTACCAGAACGTTGGCGCCACTGACTTCGCGCTTGCCAGAGCTCTGCACGTGGAACACCGCGCGCTGCAAAACCCGCTGAAAGCCAAGGGTCGGCTGGGTTTCACGCTCCTCATCATGCTGAGGAATCAATGGTGTCGAGGAGTCGATAAATTCCTGAAGCTCACGCCTGAGCTTGTCCAGACTCGCCCCACAGGCGCGCAGCACGGTGACCGCCGCCTCGTTATCCAGCAGCGCCAGCAGCAAGTGTTCAACCGTCATGAACTCATGACGCTTGGCTCGCGCCTCCTTGAAGGCATGATTGAGGGTAACTTCGAGCTCACGATTCAACATAGCTTTACCTCATACCCAATTGTGCGGTTCTAGCCGTCTTTCTCTGTTTCACACAGCAGCGGATGCTGACAATCTCTTGCGTACTGATTGACCTGAATCGCCTTGGTTTCCGCCACATCCCTGGTGAACATGCCGCACACGGCACGGCCTTCGGTATGCACGGTCAACATCACGCGGGTCGCGCCCTCGCGACTCAAACCAAAGAAGCCTTCAAGCACCTCGACGACAAAATCCATCGGCGTGTAATCATCATTAAGCAGGAGCACCTTATACATCGGCGGCACCTGCAAAGCTGGCTTGGCTTCTTCCAGCACCAGCCCGCCAGAACCGCCTTCACGCTCAGCGGGGCGGTCTTGATTAAATGTTAGTCGAATCTGGCTCAATGCACGCATGCTGGTAAAAATGCTTCTTCAGTTGAGTAGGTAAAAAATGGGGCGTGCGCAGCAGTTTTACAAGCGACTGCCGACAAATTCTTGACTATCGCTAAAACAGTGATAAACCAATGGGTACCCACAGCGGGGAGTTCACGTCACAGCACTTCAGGCGAGCGTCGCCACAGGGTGTTTACTGTGATCGCATGATACCCCAGCGTCCGGGCTCTTTGCAGAAGGAGATCGACATGTTCAGCGGCAAGGTCAAGTGGTTCAACAATGCAAAAGGATTTGGCTTTATCGTCGCAGACGGCCAGCAGGAAGATCTTTTTGCACACTTCTCTGCGATTCAGATGACCGGCTACAAGACCCTCAAAGCCGGACAAACCGTGAACTTCGAGATCATTCAGGGCCCCAAAGGCCTGCATGCAGTGAACATCTGCGCAGAAGGGCAGACCCGCCCCGAGGCCGAACCGGTGACTGTCGGACAACCCACACCTGTCAGCGCATAAATCTGCAGATACAAAAAAGCCGGACACTGTCCGGCTTTTTCATTTCCAGCCTGGGCTTACATGTGCGCGATAGTCGCGTCACCGAACTCGGAGCAGGACAGCAACTTCGCATCATCCATCAGACGTTCGAAGTCATAGGTCACTGTCTTGGCATCAATGGCACCTTCAGTACCCTTGATGATCAGATCAGCAGCTTCAACCCAGCCCATATGACGCAGCATCATCTCGGCAGACAGGATCACCGAGCCCGGGTTGACCTTGTCCAGGCCAGCGTACTTCGGCGCGGTACCATGAGTCGCCTCGAACATGGCTATGGTGTCCGAAAGATTGGCGCCGGGCGCGATGCCGATACCGCCGACTTCTGCCGCCAGGGCGTCAGACAGGTAGTCGCCATTCAGGTTCAGGGTTGCAATCACATCGTACTCGGCCGGGCGCAGGAGAATCTGCTGCAGCATGGCGTCGGCGATGGCGTCCTTGACGATGACATTGCGACCGGTGCGCGGGTTTTTGAACTGCATCCATGGGCCGCCATCGAGCAGGGTGGCACCAAACTCCTCGGCAGCCACCTCGTAGCCCCACTCCTTGAAGGCACCCTCGGTGAACTTCATGATATTGCCTTTGTGGACGATGGTCAGCGACTCGCGATCATTGTCGACCACATACTGCAGCGCCTTGCGTACCAGACGCTTGGTACCTTCTTTGGAAACCGGCTTGATACCGATACCGCAGTCCTGATCAAAACGGATCTTGGTGACACCCATTTCCTCCTTGAGGAACTTGATGACCTTGTTGGCTTCAGGCGAGCCGGCTTTCCACTCGATACCGGCGTAGATGTCTTCCGAGTTCTCACGGAAGATCACCATGTCAACGTCGCCAGGCTTTTTCACCGGGCTGGGCACACCGGTGAACCAGCGCACCGGACGCAGACAGACATACAGATCCAGCTGCTGACGCAGGGCCACGTTGAGCGAGCGGATACCACCACCCACCGGAGTGGTCAGCGGACCCTTGATGGAAACCACATAATCGCGCACCGCATCCAGGGTTTCCTGGGGCAGCCAGGTATCCTGATCATAAACCTGGGTAGCTTTCTCGCCGGCATAGACTTCCATCCAGGAGATCTTGCGTGCGCCGCCATAAGCCTTGGCCACCGCGGCATCAACCACCTTGATCATCACCGGACTGATATCAACGCCGATACCATCACCCTCGATATAGGGAATGATCGGATTGTTCGGCACATTCAGCGACATATCGGCATTAACGGTAATTTTGCTACCGCTCGAAGGTACCTGAATTTTTTGGTATCCCATGCTTGACTCCATTGTGATTTGGTCTGAACAAACCGCCACAGGGGTAACGTGGCGGATGTATTTGGGGGGTGGTTAGCAACCACGCATCAACGTAGCTTTGTACCGGACAACATTCACTCTTAAAGTATTACCGAGACGCTCAAGGCTTATCTGACCGCATCTAAACCTTGAACCTGGCTGTAGTCAAACTTCTGTCGCGCTACAACCTCCATCGGCTATCTGCAGTTAATCCTAGCAGCAGTTACCTGACGTGCAGACCGCTGATCGGCCATTCAAGACTGACGCAGCACTACCCTGGAATTTCTTATGCGCTTTACACCTCATGTCACCGTGGCAACCATCGTCGAGAATCAGGGACGCTTTCTGATGGTCGAAGAGATGGCAGATGATCGCGCCGTATTTAATCAGCCTGCCGGGCATTTGGAAGCCGACGAAAGTCTGATCCAGGCCGCCCTGCGCGAAACGCGCGAAGAAACCGGCTGGGAAGTCGAACTGACGGGCGTCATCGGTATTTACCTGTATACCGCTCCAAGCAACGGCATTACCTATCAGCGCGTCTGTTTCAGCGCAAAACCGCTGCGGCAGATCGCCGGCAGCGTTCTCGACCACGGAATCATCGGCGCACGCTGGATGACGCGTCAGGAGCTAGCCGAGCACTCCGAACGCCTGCGCAGCCCTCTGGTTCTGCGCTGTGTGGATGACTTTCTCATCGGCGACCCGTTTCCCCTTGCGGTGATCCGTGCTCACTGAGCAGTTCGCACGCACTCCCCGTCGCCTGATAGAATCGGCTCCCCCAAGCTGGCCCTGTCGTGCTTCCAATGCCTGAATCAACATCACAACTTGTCATCGTCGGCATGTCCGGCGGCGTGGACTCTTCCGTATCAGCCTTGCTGCTGCTGGAGCAGGGTTACCGGGTCGAAGGCCTGTTCATGAAGAACTGGGACGAAGATGACGGCACTGAATACTGCACGGCCATGGCTGATCTGGCCGATGCACAGGCGGTCTGCGACAAGATCGGCATTCCCCTGCACACCGCCAATTTTGCGGCCGAATACTGGGACAATGTTTTCGAGCACTTTCTCGCCGAATACAAGGCCGGACGAACGCCCAATCCAGACATCCTGTGCAACCGTGAAATCAAGTTCAAAGCCTTTCTCGACTATGCGCTGAGCATGGGTGCCGACCTGATTGCTACCGGTCACTACGTGCGCCGGCGCGACACAGACGGTCGCAGCGAACTGCTCAAGGGGCTTGATCCGAACAAGGACCAGAGCTACTTCCTGCACGCCGTGGGGGGTGAGCAGATCAGCAAAACCCTGTTTCCGGTGGGCGAACTGGAGAAACCCCAGGTGCGCGCCATTGCCGAGCAACACGGACTGGCCACCGCCAAGAAAAAGGATTCCACCGGCATCTGCTTTATCGGCGAGCGCCGCTTCAGCGACTTCCTCAAGCAGTACCTGCCGGCGCAGCCCGGCACCATCGAAACCACCACGGGCAGCGTGATCGGCAAGCACCACGGCCTGATGTACCACACCATCGGCCAGCGGCAGGGGCTGGGGATTGGCGGACTCAAAGACTCGGGTGATGACCCCTGGTACGTGCTGGACAAGGATCTTGAGCGCAATGTGCTGGTGGTTGGCCAGGGCAATGAGCATCCGTGGCTGTACTCCGGCGCGCTGCTGACCTCGCAGATGTTCTGGGTCAACCCGGTCGATCTGAGCTCACCGTTGCGCCTGACCGCCAAGGTTCGCTACCGCCAGAGCGACCAATCCTGCACCCTGGAGCAGACGCCTGCCGGGTATCGCGCGATCTTCGACCAACCCCAGCGCGCCGTCACACCCGGTCAGTCGGTGGTTTTCTATGCGGGCGAAATCTGCCTCGGTGGCGGCGTGATCGAGAGCGCTGAACCCAGCTATCCGAGAGTGCAGAGCGCATGAATCGACTACAGGAACAACTGGTCGCGCTGGCAGGTATCTTTCAGGCGGCCAGTCTGGTCGACAAGATTGCCAAAACCGGCCAGGCCAGCACCCCGGCAACCAGTTGCCTGCTGGGTGCGCTGTTGGTACGCAATCCCGAGACCACGCTGGATGTCTATGGTGGCGACGATCTCAATCTTGGCGAAGGCTACCGTGCGCTGGCTAACGCACTCCAACGCAATCCGGCCAACCTGCAGCGCGAACCGCTCAAGTACGCCCTGTCGCTGATCGCCCTGGAGCGCCAGCTCGCCAAGCGTGAGGATCTGCTGGAGATCATCGGCAGTCGACTGGACAAGATCCAGCTGCAAGCCGATCACTTTGGCGTTTCCCACGAAAATGTGATCGCCGCCTGTGGCGCGCTCTATCAGGACACCATCAGCACCTTCCGCCTGCGCATTCAGGTGCAAGGCGATATGCGTTTCCTCCAGCAGGCCGGAAATGCAGCCAGGATTCGCGCACTGCTGCTCACCGGCATTCGTTCGGCAAGGCTCTGGCGGCAACTGGGCGGACATCGCTGGCAACTGGTGTTCAGCCGCTCCAAGCTACTCAAAGAACTCCCCCCACCGATGCGCAGCACTACCCCTTGAGCCTCCCCATGCGTAGCGTCAAGCCCATTCAGGGCGCCTTGCTGCTGGCTTTGTCGGCACTCCTGTTCTCGCTGATGGGCGTGGTGATCCGCGAGGCTTCAGCGACGGTCAACAACGAGTCGGTGGTGTTCTTCCGCAATCTGGTGGGCGTGCTGTTTTTTCTTCCGCTGCTGCTGTTCAAAGGTGTACAGCCACTCAAGACCCGACGCCTCAAGTCGCACCTGTGGCGCACCACCTATGGGCTGGCGGCGATGTATTGCTTCTTTTATGCGATCGCGCACCTGCCGCTGGCCGATGCCATGCTTTTTACCTACTCGGCGCCGGTCTTCACCCCTCTCATTGCCTGGTGGTGGCTCAAGGAACCACTGAACAAGCGCATCGCCCTGACCACCGGGATTGGCCTGATCGGTTTGCTGCTGGTTGCCAAACCCGGTGCTTCCCTGTTTCAAGGTCAGGCGCTGGTCGGCCTGTCTGCCAGTGTGCTGGCCGCCTTTGCCTTTGTCTCGATTCGAGAGATGAGTGATACCGAACCGGCCTACCGGATCGTCTTTTATTTCTCACTGTTCAGCGCGCTGATTTCAGCGATTCCCCTGACCTGGGCCTGGCAGCCGCTGAACCCGCACGAACTGGGCCTGTTACTGGTGGTCGGCCTGTTGGCCACCACCAGTCAGATTGTCATGTCCAAGGCTTACGGCCTGGCGCCGCCCGGGATCATCGGGCCGTTTGCTTATCTGGCCATTGTGTTTGCCGGCATCATCGCCTGGCTGCGCTGGGGCGAGACACCTGACCTGCCGTTCATTGCCGGTGCCGTGTTGATTTTCTCGGCCAGCCTGTTGTCCATCAGCCGCAGCAAAGGCTGAACGGCTGCCTGGATAGCGCGCGGCCGGCGCTGTCTTTGATGTATCATGTGCGCCCCTTTTGGCTGACTGATTTCACGAGAACGCCCCATGCTGCTTTCCTCGCTCACCGCGGTTTCCCCCGTTGATGGCCGCTACGCCGGCAAAACCAGTGCTCTGCGCCCGATCTTCAGTGAATACGGCCTGATTCGTTGCCGCGTGCTGGTAGAGGTTCGCTGGCTCCAGCGACTGGCTGCTCATCCGGGTATCCCGGAAGTAGCGCCCTTCTCCGCGCAGGCCAATGCCGTGCTCAACCAGCTGGCGGAAAATTTCCAGCTGGAGCATGCCGAGCGCATCAAGGAAATCGAGCGCACCACCAATCACGACGTGAAAGCCGTGGAGTATCTGCTCAAGGAGCAGGCGGCCAAGTTGCCGGAACTGGCCGCCGTCAGCGAATTCATTCACTTCGCTTGCACCAGCGAGGACATCAACAACCTGTCCCACGCCCTGATGCTGCGCGAGGGCCGCGACGATGTGCTGTTGCCACTGATGCGGCAAGTAGCCGATGCAATTCGCGCACTGGCTATCGAATTCGCCGGCGTCCCGATGCTTTCGCGCACCCACGGCCAACCGGCCTCCCCGACCACGCTGGGCAAAGAGCTGGCCAATGTGGTCTACCGCCTGGAGCGGCAGATCGACCAGGTGGCAGCCGTTCCCCTGCTGGGCAAGATCAATGGTGCCGTCGGCAACTACAACGCGCACCTCTCGGCCTATCCGGATATCGACTGGGAAGCCAACGCCCGCCAGTTCATCGAAGGCGACCTGGGGCTGGCGTTCAACCCCTACACCACACAGATCGAACCGCACGACTACATCGCCGAGCTGTTTGACGCGATTGCCCGCTTCAACACCATCCTTATCGACTTTGACCGCGACGTCTGGGGTTACATCTCCCTGGGTTACTTCAAGCAGAAGACCATCGCTGGCGAGATCGGCTCCTCGACCATGCCGCACAAGGTCAACCCGATCGACTTCGAAAACTCTGAAGGCAACCTCGGGATTGCCAATGCCCTGTTCCAGCACCTGGCCAGCAAGCTGCCGATCTCGCGCTGGCAGCGTGATCTGACCGACTCCACCGTGCTGCGCAATCTGGGCGTCGGCTTCGCCCACAGCGTGATTGCCTATGAAGCCAGCCTGAAGGGTATCGGCAAGCTGGAACTCAATGCCGCACGCATTGCCGCCGATCTGGATGCCTGCTGGGAAGTCCTCGCCGAACCGATCCAGACCGTCATGCGCCGCTACGCGATCGAGAACCCATACGAAAAACTCAAGGAATTGACTCGCGGCAAGGGCATCAGCCCGGAGGCACTGCAGACTTTCATCGACACGCTGGAGATGCCTGAAGCAGCCAAAGCCGAATTGCGCCAACTGACACCGGCCAACTACATCGGTAACGCTGCCGCCCAAGCCCGGCGGATCTGAGTATCCGTTGACCTTGCACGCCCGGCTGAACCGGGCGTTTTGATTATTCAGAAGACTTACAACAATGAACCCTGAATCCCCACTGCAACTGCTCGGTGGCCTGACTGCCCGCGAATTCCTGCGCGATTACTGGCAGAAAAAGCCCCTACTGATCCGCCAGGCCATCCCCGAATTCGAAAGTCCGCTCTCGCCGGACGAACTGGCCGGCCTGGCGCTGGAAGAAGAAATCGAATCGCGGCTGGTGATCGAGCACGGCGAGCAGCCATGGGAATTGAAGCGTGGCCCCTTTACCGAAGACACTTTCCAGAACCTGCCCGAACGCGACTGGACATTGTTGGTGCAGGCGGTGGATCAATTCATTCCGGAAGTCGCTGAACTGCTGGACAACTTCCGCTTCCTGCCCAGCTGGCGCATCGATGACGTGATGATCAGCTTTGCTGCACCCGGCGGCGGCGTGGGTCCGCACTTTGACAATTACGACGTGTTCCTGCTGCAGGCTCATGGCACGCGTCGCTGGCGCATCGGGCAGATGTGCGACGCTGACAGTGCACTGCTCGAACACGCCGACTTGCGTATTCTGGCCGACTTTCAGGAAACCCAGGAGTGGGTTCTGGAACCCGGCGACATGCTGTATCTGCCCCCGCGACTGGCACATTTCGGCACCGCCGAAGATGACTGCATGACTTACTCGATCGGCTTCCGGGCGCCGAGTGCTGCGGAAGTACTGACCCATTTCACCGACTTTCTGGCTCAGTTTCTCAGCGACGAGGAGCGCTACAGCGATGCTGATTACCAGCCGCTGGGTGATCCGCAGCAGATCCGCCACGACGCACTCGATCGCCTCAAAGCGCTGCTGGCCGAGCACATGAGCGATGAGCGACTGCTGCTGACCTGGTTCGGCCAGTTCATGACGGAACCGCGCTACCCCGAACGCGTCGCAGGCAGCCCTATTGAAGACAACGAACTACTCGAAGCACTGAATCAAGGTGCACTGCTGGTGCGCAACCCAAGTGCACGACTGGCTTGGTCGGAAGTCGACGAGGATCTGCTGCTGTTTGCCAGTGGCAACAGTCGTCTGCTATCCGGACATCTGCGTGAATTGTTACGCAACATATGTGCTGCGGATGCACTGCATGTGGAGAACCTGCAGCCGTGGCTGAGTGATGACGAGGGGCGTAAGCTGCTTTGCGAACTGATCAAGCAAGGCAGTCTGGAGTTTGCTGATGAGTGAGATTCAAGTCCGCATTGCCAGCTGGCAACAGGACAACACCGTGCTGCGCCAGATTCGTGAAAGCGTCTTTATCAATGAACAGGCCGTCCCGCCAGAACTGGAATGGGATTCGGAAGACGCGTCCGCGATTCATTTTCTGGCCCTCGAGGGCGACTACCCCATCGGTACTGCGCGCCTGCTGCCGGATGGCCATATCGGCCGCGTATCGGTTCTCCGGGACTGGCGTGGTCAGCACGTTGGCGATGCCATTCTGCGCAGCGTTATTGCCGAGGCGGAACGCATCGGGCTGACCCGCCAGATGCTCAGCGCCCAGGTGCATGCCACCCCCTTCTACGAGCGACTGGGCTTTAAAGTGGTCAGCGGCGAATATCTGGATGCCGGCATTCCGCACGTGGACATGGTGCGCGAAAGCCACTAACGAGGCGTCCATGAGCGAAGACAACCCGACAACAGACGATCCGCCCTCCAGCGAGCTGGCGCCGATCGAATTTGCCTCGCCGGGACGCTTCAGCATCCATAATCCGCCCTCCACCTCCCACCGAGCCGAGTCCTGGCAACCGGCTGCCTGCGCCCTGGGCGAAACCAGTGAACTGCAGCGTTTTTCCACCCCGGACCAGGCACGCGCATTGTTGCTGGCCATGTTCCAGCAGGCACGCCGCAGCCTTTGCCTGTTCACCCCGGATCTAGAACCCTGGCTGTACAATCACAGCCTGATTCAGGATGCCTGCAGCAATTTCCTGCTGGCTCACCCACACAATCGCCTGCGCATCCTGCTGCGCGACAGCACCAGAGCCGTCAAGGATGGCCACCGACTGCTGACCCTGTCGCGCAGACTGTCCAGCAACATGCACATCCGCAAGGTTCATCCGGACTATCACGGCGAAGAAGTTGCCTTTGCCCTGGCTGATGACCGGGGGCTTTTGATTCGCCCGGAACAGGACCAATATGCCGGCTACGCTCTGTTCAACGATCCCGGCCGGGCCCGACTCAGACAATCCCAGTTTGACCAGGCATGGGACAGCAGCCTTCTTGATCCAGACTTGCGGAGTTTCTTGCTATGACCGTGCGCGGACTGTGCCTGATCGTTCTCACTACCCTCAGTCTTGGCCTGCAGGCCGCGACTGAAGTGATTCCGCTGAACTACATCACCGCCGACGATGTGCTGCCCACCGCGCAAGCCGTACTGGGTAACGCCGGCAGAGCCAATGTCTTTGGCAATCAACTGATTGTCAGCGCTCCCCCGGAAAAAATCGACGAACTGCGCAGCGTCATCGAGCAACTGGACAGGCAACCCAGACGCCTGATGATCAGCATGGACACCTCGGACAGCAGCACGCAATCCGGCAGCGGCTTCAGCGTCAACGGTACGGCCCGTGCCGGTAATGTCGAGATCAATGCCGGACGCGGCGAGGTCAACGGCCGCGACCAGGCGCGCATCATCAGCAACAGCACCGCCAGCAGACGCGGCGGTATCCAGCAGGTTCAGGCTACTGAAGGCTTCCCCGCACTGATCCAGGTTGGCCAGAGCGTGCCGATTACCACTACTGGCACCGGCGCATTTGGTCAACGCATCAGCAATACCGAGTTCCGCAATGTGACGCAGGGCTTTCTGGTGACCGCCACCGTATCCGGCGACCGGGTAAACATCAGCATCCGCAGCAACAGTGACAGCCTCAGCAACTCCCGGCCCGGCGCAATCAACATACAAAGCACCGACACCCGGGTCAGCGGCCGACTGGGTGAATGGATTTCATTGGGCGGGGTCAGCAACGAGAACCGAGGCCAGGACAATGCCTTCCTGCAACGCTTCTCGACCGGCGGCAAGGACGACATGTCCATGCGCATAAAGGTTGATGCCGTACCGTAAATGCAACCCGTCGGAATTGCCGCAGCAAAATGTAGTAGTGCAAAAAAAACACTACAAAACGTTTGACGAACGTTTGCCACGGGCGCATCATTGCCTCGCTCCCGCTAGCCAGAAGACTCTTGAAGTCTTCCAGACTGCAGCGATTCACCAATCCTGCGCTCTGTGTCTTACCCGGCCCACAAGGCAGTTCGACGAGGTTGCGACTGGAACGAAGTTGTCCCGAGGGACGGGGAAGCGTTTAGCGTATCAGCCGGATTGACACCAGGGTCTTCACGCCACAGGGCATTCATCCCTGCAGCGGTTAGTGGCAACGCCACTGGCAAGGACCGTCATCCAACTGTTCGTACATCCCCCTCCTGCGGCACTCTCGCCGAACCAGTCAACACTTCACGATCAGCTGTGTGCAGCCTTGTTGGACAAGCGCTTATAGCGGGAAACCGGTGCTTAACCACACTCACACCTTGAAGGATTGACCATGTCAGCTTATCAAAACGACATCAAAGCCGTTGCCGCCCTGAAAGCCGCTGCAGGCAGCAGCTGGAGCGCTATCGACCCGGAATCCGTGGCCCGCATGCGCGCCCAGAACCGTTTCAAAACCGGCCTGGAAATCGCTCAGTACACCGCCGATATCATGCGCAAGGATATGGCCGAGTACGACGCTGACTCCTCCGTCTACACCCAGTCGCTGGGTTGCTGGCATGGTTTTATCGGTCAGCAGAAGCTGATTTCGATCAAGAAGCACCTCAAGACCACCAACAAGCGCTACCTCTACCTGTCGGGCTGGATGGTTGCTGCTCTGCGTTCGGACTTCGGCCCGCTGCCGGATCAGTCCATGCACGAGAAAACCTCGGTTTCCGGCCTGATCGAAGAGCTGTACACCTTCCTGCGCCAGGCTGATGCCCGTGAGCTGGACCTGCTGTTCACCGCTCTGGACGCCGCTCGCGCTGCTGGCGACAAAGTCAAAGCAGACGAAATCCAGGCTCAGATCGACGGCTACGAAACTCACGTCGTGCCAATCATCGCCGACATCGACGCTGGTTTCGGTAACCCGGAAGCCACCTACCTGCTGGCCAAGAAGATGATCGAAGCCGGTGCCTGCTGCATCCAGATCGAAAACCAGGTTTCCGACGAGAAGCAGTGCGGCCACCAGGACGGTAAAGTCACCGTTCCTCATGCCGACTTCCTGGCCAAGATCAACGCTGTTCGCTACGCATTCCTCGAGCTGGGCATCGACAACGGCGTGATCGTTGCTCGTACCGACTCCCTGGGTGCCGGCCTGACCAAGCAGATCGCTGTTACCAACACCCCGGGCGACCTGGGCGACCAGTACAACTCCTTCCTCGATTGCGAAGAAGTTTCCGCTGCCGACCTGAACAACGGCGACGTGGTTCTGAATCGCGGTGGCAAGCTGCTGCGTCCTAAGCGCCTGCCATCCAACCTGTTCCAGTTCCGTGCTGGCACCGGTGAAGCGCGTTGCGTACTGGACAGCATCACTTCGCTGCAGAACGGCGCAGACATGCTGTGGATCGAAACCGAGAAGCCGCA
>DATMWH010000268.1:0-7013 GCA_035562615.1 Pseudomonas sp.
CAAGCCCGGTATTGGCTACCCGAAAGAGTGGGAAAACCAGGACAAGTGGAAAGGCGGCTGGGTACGCAACAAGGACGGCTCGATCAACCCGAAGATCGGCGGCAAGTTTCGCGTGTTGGCGAATATCTTCGCCAACCCGGATCTGCCGAGCATCGACGACTACTACGAGCCGTTCGACTTCGACTACCAGCACCTGCACACCGCGCCATTGGGTGAGCACCAGCCGGTCGCACGGCCACGCTCGGTAATTACCGGCAAGCGTATGCAGAAGATCGAGTGGGGCCCGAACTGGGAAGAAATTCTCGGCACCGAGTTTGCCAAGCGCCGCAAGGACAAGAACTTCGACCAGATTCAGGCCGACATTTATGGCGAGTATGAAAATACCTTCATGATGTACCTGCCGCGTCTGTGCGAGCACTGCCTGAACCCGGCGTGCGCGGCATCCTGCCCGAGCGGCGCGATCTACAAGCGCGAAGAAGACGGTATCGTCCTGATCGACCAGGAAAAGTGCCGCGGCTGGCGCATGTGCATCAGCGGCTGCCCGTACAAGAAGATCTACTTCAACTGGAAGAGCGGCAAATCCGAGAAGTGCATCTTCTGCTACCCGCGCATCGAAGCTGGCATGCCGACCGTGTGCTCGGAAACCTGCGTGGGTCGTATCCGCTACCTCGGCGTATTGCTGTATGACGCCGACCGTATCCACGAAGTGGCCAGCACGCCGAACGAGCAGGACCTGTACCAGAAGCAGCTGGATATTTTCATGGATCCGCATGATCCGGTCGTGATCAAGCAGGCCTTGGCCGATGGTGTACCGCAGTCGGTGATCAATGCCGCCCAGCGTTCGCCGGTGTACATGATGGCCGTGGACTGGAAGCTGGCGCTGCCGCTGCACCCGGAATACCGCACGCTGCCGATGGTCTGGTACGTGCCGCCACTGTCGCCGATCCAGAACGCTGCCACCGCCGGCACCGTGGGCATGAACGGGGTGATCCCGGATGTCGACAGCCTGCGCATTCCGCTGCGTTATCTGGCCAATCTGCTGACTGCCGGCGATGTGGCACCGGTGAAACTGGCGCTCAAGCGTCTGCTGGCGATGCGCGCCTACAAGCGCGCCGAACAGGTCGACGGGGTGCAGGACCTCAAGGTGCTGGAAGACGTCGGTCTGTCCGTGGCACAGGTCGAGGACATGTACCGCTACCTGGCGATTGCCAACTACGAAGACCGTTTCGTGGTGCCCAGCGCGCACCGTGAAGACGCCATGAGCGATGCCTTTGCCGAACGTTCCGGCTGCGGCTTCAGCTTTGGCAGCGGTTGCAGTGGCAGCTCGGACACCAACATGTTCGGTGCCAAGAAGGCCAACCAGCGCGACATCCTGAAAACCGTACAGTTGTGGGAGGACTGAGCATGCAAATCCTCAAGGTGATTTCCCTGCTACTCGACTACCCGACCGAGCCGTTATTGGCCGGGCGTGACGAGCTGGATCAGGCGATCAGCGCCAGCCGCGAGATCAGCCCGCAGCAGCGCAATGCGCTGCACGAGCTGCTCGAACTGATCTGCGAAAACGACCTGATGGACGGACAGGAGCACTACGGTGCGCTGTTCGGCCGTGGGCGCTCGCTGTCGCTGCTGATGTTCGAGCATGTGCACGGCGAATCCCGCGACCGCGGTCAGGCCATGGTCGATCTGATGGCGCAATACGAAGCCGCCGGCTTTGCCATCGGGGTCAAGGAGCTGCCGGATTACATCCCGTTGTACCTGGAGTTTCTCGCCACCCGCGAAGATCTGGAAGCCCGTGAGGGCCTGGCCGATGTGGCGCACCTGCTGACGCTGCTGGCGGCACGCCTGGATGAGCGCGAAAGCGCCTATGCCGGCTGCTTCCGCGCGTTGCTGCAGATTGCCGGGGTTGAGCCGCAAGTCGCCGTCGCCGAAGTGCGCGAGCAAGTGGCCGCCGAGGTGCGCGACGACTCCCTCGAAGCCCTGGACAAACTCTGGGAAGAAGAGGCGGTGGACTTTATGCAAGCCGAGCAACAGGACCGTTGCCCAAGCCAGACCAGCTTGCCGGGCAAGGCCCGGGAAGAGTCTGCCATTCCGCTGCATTGGGTCGATTTCAAACAGGATGGGCTGGCCAGCGAGCTACCCCAGGAGGCACGTCATGTCTAATGTCAATTTGTTGCTGTTCGGGGTTTATCCCTATATCGCGCTGGCCATCTGCCTGATCGGCAGCTGGGCGCGCTTTGATCTGTCGCAATACACCTGGAAGGCCGGGTCCAGTCAGATCTTTCACCGCACCGCGGCGGAGCAGTTGTACATGCGCCGTGCCAGCAACCTGTTCCACGTTGGTGTGCTGTTCGTGCTGGCCGGGCATTTTGTCGGCCTGCTGATGCCCGAGTCGCTCTACCACTATGTGATCAGCACGCAGAACAAGCAGTTGCTGGCCATGGTTTCCGGTGGCTTCTTCGGCACGCTGTGCCTGATCGGCTTGCTGATGCTGCTCAAGCGCCGGCTGACCGATGATCGCGTACGCGCTTCATCCAGCACCTCGGACATCCTGATTCTGGTGGTGCTACTGGTGCAGCTACTGCTCGGACTGGGCACCATCTTCGCCTCGACCAAGCATATGGACGGTTCGGTGATGGTGATGCTGGCCAACTGGGCGCAGTACATCGTGACCCTGCAGCCGCAACTGGCCGCCGAGTCGATTGCACCGGTAGGGCTGGTGTACAAGTTGCACGTGTTCCTCGGTCTGACCCTGTTCGTGCTGTTTCCCTTCACCCGTCTGGTGCACATCGTCAGTGCGCCGGTGTGGTACCTGGGGCGGCGTTACCAGATCGTCCGGCAGAAGTGATCGGATCGGCTGCGCGTCGGCCATGCGGCGTTGCAATCAGGCTCGGGACTGCTCATTTACAGCTCGTAAACTCCGCGTCCCTCGCCTGATTGCGCCTTGCCTGGCGCTAGCTCGCTCGATCCGGCTTCAAGTTTTTCGTCATGTGTAGGGTGGACAACGCCGCGTGCGGCTTGTCCACCGGGTGATCCGATTGGTGGATAAGGCTTCGCCGTTGCGGATCGCCGCCCGGTCCACCCTACAAGTGAATGTATTGGAGGTTGTCATGGCATGTGGATGTGGTGGAGCCAATGGTGGCTCCGGTGGCTGTGGTGGTGAAAAACCAGCCGCGCCTGTCGTGGAGGCAGCGCTGGCCCAGCAGCTGGCCAATGATGTCACTGTGCAAGGCGTGGTTGAGTTTGAGCCAGCGCCCTTGCTGAACATCGCAGAACCGGCCGATCAGCTGATCGCCAGCAGCGAGCAGGACTGGCCGCGGATTCGCGTCAACGGTGTGCTGATCGAGCCGCAGACGCTGGCGCAGGAGCTGCAATATCACCCGGCCGCTGAACAGAGCGAGGCGATGTTTCTCGCAGCGCAAGCGCTGGTGGTACGCGAGTTGTTGCAGCAACGCAGTCGCGCGCTGGATATTGCGGTAACCCCGCTTGTCGGCGAGAGCGCCGAGGAAGCCAATCTGCGCGGTCTGATCGAGCGCGAAGTGCAGGTTCCGGACGCCGACGAAGCGGCCTGCGAGCATTTCTACCAGCGCAATCTGTCGCGCTTCGTTAGTGCGCCGTTACTGGCGGCGCGGCATATCCTGCTCGAATGTGCCCCGGACGATATCGAAGCGCGGATTGCCAAAGGCGAACAGGCCAAAGCCCTGATTGCCCAGTTGCAGGAAAACCCGCAACGCTTCAGCGAACTGGCGCTCAGTTGTTCAGCCTGCCCATCGAAAGAACAGGGCGGTGCGCTGGGCCAATTGAGCAAGGGGCAGACTGTGCCCGAGTTCGAAAAGCAACTGTTCCGCCAGCCGCAGGGGCTGGTCACTCAGCCGCTGGAAAGCCGCTACGGCTTCCATGTGGTTTATGTCGATCAGCGTATTGAAGGCGTGCAATTGCCCTATGCAACCGTTGCCCAGGATATCCGCCGTGAGTTGTACCAGCGTGTCTGGCAAAAGGCCGTGGCGCAGTACATCCAGACCCTGGTCGGGGCTGCGGATATTCAGGGAATCCAGCTGGAAGGCGCCGATTCGCCGTTGGTGCAGTAATTCGCCAGTTTAAGGTCGGGCATTTGTAGGATGGGTTAGCCGCGTAGCGGCGTAACCCATCGTGGTCAACCGATGGGTATCGCTGCGCTCAACCCATCCTACATAAAGCAATCGGTAACCCACGAAAGAGGTGAGGATGGGCAGCTTGTTGCAGGACGGCTTCGGCCGGCAGATCGACTATGTACGCATGTCGGTCACGGACAGATGCGACTTTCGCTGCGTGTATTGCATGGCTGAGGACATGACCTTTCTGCCCCGTCAGCAAGTGCTGGGGCTGGAGGAGTTGTACTTGCTGGCCGAACAGTTTGTCGCGCTGGGGGTGAAGAAGATCCGCCTGACCGGCGGCGAGCCGCTGGTGCGCAAGGGCATTGTCGGCTTGTGTGAGCGCATCGCCAGCCTGCCGGGCCTGCGCGAACTGGTGCTGACCACCAATGGCTCGCAGTTGACCAAGTATGCGGCGGATCTCTATCGCGCCGGGGTCAAGCGCCTCAACATCAGCCTCGACAGTCTGGATGCCGGGCGCTTTCACGCCATTACCCGCACCGGCGAACTCGGCCAGGTGCTGGCCGGTATCAAGGCGGCGCAGGACGCCGGCTTCACCCGCATCAAACTCAACGTGGTGGTGATGAAGGGGCGCAACGCTGACGAAGTGCCGGCGCTGGTCGATTTCGCCATCGCCAACCAGCTGGATATCAGCTTTATCGAGGAAATGCCGCTGGGCAGCATCAGCGAGCACAGCCGCGCCGAAGCCTTCTGTTCGAGTGACGAAGTGCGCGCCTTGATCGAGCCGCATCACGCGCTGGTGGAGTCGGCCGAGTCGACCCAGGGACCCTCGCGCTACTGGCGGATTCCCGGCATCGATGGCACCCGCATCGGCTTTATCTCGCCGCACAGCCACAACTTCTGCGCCAGCTGCAACCGGGTGCGTCTGACCGCCGAGGGTCGCCTGTTGCTGTGTCTGGGCAATGAACAGGGGCTGGATCTGAAAGCCATCCTGCGCCGCTATCCCGGTGAGCCGGCGCGCATCCGCGACGCGCTGCTCGGCGCCATCGCCCGCAAACCCTGGGGCCATGACTTCCGCCTGAACGATGAGGTGCAGGTGCTGCGCTTCATGAACATGACCGGCGGCTAGTCTGCCACTCGGTTTTTCGCTTCGATCCACTGCGCCATGTACTGCGTGCTCTTGTGCTGATGGTGGCGCAGCATGCTGCCGGTGAAGTTGTGCCGCCGGTGCTGGGCCAGATCCGCCCGGCACTGGTTGATCCGTGAGATCAGCAACGCGGAAAACTGTTTGCGCTCATAGCGCGCGGCCAGCAAGGCCCAGCCGTTGGCTTGCGCTTGCTGCCACAGCCTTTGATCCTGATACAGCTGCACCGCGGCCGTCGCAAAGGCTTGCGCCGTGCAGGCAATCTGTCCCGGCCAGGGCCATTCGCCGTGCATGCCTTCGGCGCCGATGGGCGTGGTCACGTTGGGTGTGCCGCAGAGCATGGCATCGGCAAGCTTGCCCTTGATGCCGGCACCAAAGCGCAGCGGAGCCAGACAGACCCGCGCTTGACGCATGACCTCCAGCGCATCCGGCGCCCAGTTCATGATGTGAAAACCCTGCGCGGGATTGTCCAGCGCCGTGGCTTTGGGTGGCGTGTAGGCGCCGTAAATGTGCAGGCGGGCGTGCGGCAGTTGCTGGCGGATCAGCGGCCACAGACTGGTTTTCAGCCAGAGCACGGCATCCCAGTTGGGCGCATGGCGGAAGTTGCCGATGCTGATGAAGTGCTCGCGCCCGGCAAAATCAGGCACTGGCTGCGGCGTGCTGTCGAGCAGTAGTGGGCAGTGCAGCAGCAGGCTGGCGGGCACCTTGAACTGCTCTGTCAGCAGGTCGATTTCGGCATCGGAAATCATCAGGCTCAGATCTGAGCGGTAAATCGCAGCCACCTCGCGCAGGGCCATGTCGCTGTCGGCCATGCGTTGAAACAGCTGGCTGTGGTCCAGGCTGAACAGCGTGCTGAAATCCTCGTTCTGGCCGCTGGCCAGTTGCTCTTTCAGGGCGTTCTGACGCGCTGCGCGCAGGCTTTGCAGGTCCGAGGTTTCCAGTACGCGCAGGGCATTCGGGCAGTGCTTTTCCACGCGCCAGCCGAACTGTTCTTCCATCATGAAACGGTCGAACAGCACCACCTCGGGCATCAATTCGCGGACAAACTGATCGAAGCTGCTGCAGTTCAAGGTAATGCGCTGTTCGCGAATACCCAGCACAGCAAGATCAGCCCGGTGCTCACCTTCAGCGGCAGGGCTGGCGAAGGTGATCTGCCAGCCTTGCGCGAGGAAGCATTCCAGTAGCTGCAGCATGTGCCCGCCGGCCGCAGAGGAGCGTGGCTCGGGCCAGACGTAACCGATGACCAGCAAATGGCCGGGGGAAAGTGAGGAAGAAGGGGTCACGAAAGGCTGCTCTGGTTGGCAAGCCGTGGATTATGCGTGAAACCCGGACGGGCCTCTATTGGTCATGTTCGAACGCTGCTGGCGTGCCGCCTTCTGGCTGGTCGTTGGCTCGGAGAATTCAGCGATTCCCGGGCCGCATGCTCAAGCCGCGCTTTTTCGCGCGGCGGGACAATTACCAGCCCCAGAATTGCAACCACCAGCCATAAGCCGGCAGGCTGCAGGCCAGGGCCATGCTCATGCATAACCCGGTCTTGCGGGCGGCGGACAGCCCGGCGCAGACCCGCCAGCTCAACCACAGGCACCAGCCAATGGCGGCCAGCAGCAGGGCGGCGCGGGTCGGTTGTACCCAGAGCAGGGCCAGACCTTCGTAGCGCAGCAGCTTGACCGTGGTGGCCGACAGGCCGAGAAACAGCCCGGCCGCACCCAACGGGATCAGGCACAGCAGCAGTTGGCGGGCGAAGGCCGGCGTCTGTCCGGCCAGGCGGCTGGCAAGCTGGA
>DATMWH010000269.1:0-3614 GCA_035562615.1 Pseudomonas sp.
CGGGATCGGCGCTGCCACTGCCCGCTTGTTTCACCAGCGGGGCTGGCAGGTGGGGCTGCTCGATATCAATGCCAGCGCACTGGCTGATCTGGCAGCAGAGCTGGGTGGCGCCTGGCATCAGGCGCTGGATGTCAGCGATGCTGAGGCGGTCGCCGCGGCGCTGGCGGCTTTTACCGAAGGGGCAAAGGGCCGGTTGCGGCTGTTGTTCAACTGTGCCGGGATTCTGCGCGTGGGCCGCTTCGAGGAAATCAGTCTGGATGAGCATGTGCGGGTCATTCAGGTCAATGTGATCGGCCTGTTGCAGATGACCCACGCGGCCTTTCCCTATCTGCGCGCCATGCCGGGCGCTCAGGTGATCAATATGGGTTCCGCCTCCGGGGTGTACGGCGTGCCGCAATTTGCCAGCTATTCGGCGTCCAAGTTTGCCGTGCGTGGCTTCACCGAAGCACTGGAGATCGAGTGGCAGCGTTATGACATCCGCGTCGGCGACCTGATGCCGCCGTTCGTGCGCACACCGATGGTCAGCAGCCAGAGTGTCACATCGCCGATTCTTGACCGGCTGGGTGTGGATCTGGACGCCGCCGATGTGGCCGAAGCCGTCTGGCTGCAGGCGCATGACGCGCGGGTGCATCGCCCGGTGGGGCATCAGTTCACCTGGCTCTATCGACTCGGACAGGTGACGCCGAGTGCCGTGATGCGCAGGCTGATGGCGCTGGTCAGTCGGCCCTGAGGTTGCGCTGCAGCCGCCAGGCCTGCGGTGTACAGCTTTGCCAGCGGCGGAAGGCGCGGTTGAAGTTTGATGGGTCGGCGTAGCCCAGTTGCCAGGCAATCTGCTCGACGCTCAGAGGGCTGTGCGTGAGCAGGCGCATTGCGACCTGTGTCTCGCGGGCGCGGGGTGCTGGTCTGAGCCTGGATTTCTGACCTTGCGCCCAGCCCGTCAGGGAGGCTGAGCCCTAGGGTTGTAAAATTTCTCGACCACGTGTCAACTTTCCCGCACAATCCGGCGGCAGAGGTGACCCATGTCCGAGATTCTCATACTGACCCACGTTGATTACTGCCCGCCGGCCTATCTGGGCGACTTTCTGGATGCCCGCGGCGAATCCTGGCGCGAAGTGCGTTGTGATCTGGGTGAGCTGGATGAGGTGGATCTCGATCAACCCAAAGCCGTCGCCGTAATGGGCGGTGGCATGAGCGTCAACGATCCACTGCCATGGATCGCGCAGGAAATTCAGGCGCTTCAGCACTTCATTGCCCGCGATATTCCGTTGATTGGCCACTGCCTTGGCGGGCAGTTGCTGGCCCGCGCGCTGGGCGCTCCGGTGCAACATATGGGCTACAACGAAGCCGGCTGGCAGCCGATGCGACGTCTGGCGCCGAGCCCCTGGCTGGCGCATTTGCCGGATGAATTCCCGATCTACCAATGGCACAACGATACCTTTGCCATCCCCGATGGGGCCGTCCATCTATTATCCAGCCCCTGGTGCGCCCATCAGGGTTTCAGCTGGGGTAACAAACTGCTGGCGCTGCAGGGCCATCCGGAAATGACGGTTGAACTGATCGAAGAATGGTTCCGCGATGCCGGTCACCTGCTGGATGAAACCCAGCCCAGTCAGGAAAAGCGCGTGCAGACCTGCGAGAACCTCTCGCTCAAGGTCGCGGCGATGAATCGTCTGGCCGCAGGCCTCTATACGCACTGGCTCGATCTGGCCAACGCCTGATCAACCCGGCAACACTGCCGGTTTTCTGCCCGCTTCCTGTCCTCTTCAGCGCAGTCCGTGCGCTTGAATATCTATAACTTCAGATGTGACCAATAAGTCATCTTGAGACCGGTCAACCGGATTGGCGTTCGCCGAAAATATTGCTGCAGGCGCAGTGAAAAGGGCGGATTTGAGCTTGGTTTCAGCAGCGGAAAAAGTGTAACTTGAGGTGTTTTTCGAGGCACTATCCGCGCAGTCCACAAGACCGCAATAAAAGGCGACCAACCAGGTCGCGATAACAATAAGGGGCCACTATGACCACTGGCGAAATGATGATGGAAGGGCTTGAGGTGATGCTATATGGCATCGGCTTCGTGTACCTGTTTCTGCTGTTGCTGATTTATTGCATCAAAGGGATGAGTCTGGCTGTCGCACGCTTTGTGCCGGAGCATCCGGTTCATGCCACTGCAGCACCGCTGCATGTGAGTCCTTCTGCCGCCACGGCAGCACCTTCAGCCGATGAACTGACTGCCATACAGTCTGCCGTCAACCAGCACCGCGCACGCCGCAGCTGATTCAGTTTCGCCAGGGGAAATTCCAATGACCGTTGCTAAAAATGCACTCGGCATCACTGACGTTGTCTTGCGTGATGCCCACCAATCGATTCTGGCTACCCGTCTGCGTCTGGACGACATGCTGCCCATCGCACCACTGCTCGATCAGGTCGGTTTCTGGTCGGTCGAGTCCTGGGGTGGCGCCACCTTCGACGCCTGCATCCGCTATCTGGGCGAAGACCCCTGGCAGCGCATCCGCGAACTGAAAAAAGCCATGCCCAACACCCGTCAGCAGATGCTGCTGCGCGGTCAGAACCTGCTGGGTTATCGCCACTATGCCGATGACGTGGTGGAGAAGTTCGTCGAGCGCGCCGCCATCAATGGTGTGGATGTGTTCCGCGTATTCGACGCGATGAACGACCCGCGCAACCTGGCCACCGCCCTCAAGGCGGTGAAGAAACAGGGCAAGCATGCCCAGGGCACCATTTCCTACACCACCAGCCCGGTGCATACGCTGGAGATGTGGGTCGATCTGGCCAAACAGATCGAAGACATGGGCGCCGATTCCGTCGCGATCAAGGACATGGCCGGGATTCTCAATCCCTATACCGCCTTCGATCTGGTCACCCGCCTCAAGCAGACCCTGGATATTCCGATCCACATGCAGTGCCATGCGACTGCCGGGCTATCCACGGCGGCTATCGTCAAGGCCGTGGAAGCAGGTATTGATAACGTCGACACCGCCATCTCCTCGCTGTCGATGACCTACGGGCATTCGCCTACCGAATCGGTGGTGGCGATTTTCCAGGGCACCGAGCGTGACACCGGCTTGAACCTCGAATTGCTCGAACAGGTAGCGGCCTATTTCCGCGAAGTGCGCAAGAAGTACGCGAAGTTCGAAGGCACCCTCAAGGGCGTCGACTCGCGCATTCTGGTGGCTCAGGTGCCCGGTGGCATGCTGACCAACATGGAAAGCCAGCTCAAGGAGCAGGGCGCCCTCGACAAGTTCGATCAGGTGCTGGCCGAGATTCCGCGCGTGCGCGAAGACCTCGGTTTTATCCCGCTGGTGACCCCGACCTCGCAGATCGTTGGCACTCAGGCAGTGATCAATGTGCTCAGCGGCCAACGCTACAAGTCGATCACCAAGGAAACCGCCGGCATCCTCAAGGGCGAATACGGCAGTGCGCCAGCGCCGTTCAACAAAGAATTGCAGGCCCGTGTCCTGGAAGGCGCTGAAGTCATCACCTGCCGTCCGGCTGATCTGCTGACGGCTGAAATGGACAAACTCACCGCCGAGTTGACTGGCATTGCCCAGCAGAAGGGCATCAAGCTGGCCGCCGATGAAATCGACGACGTACTGACC
>DATMWH010000270.1:0-3958 GCA_035562615.1 Pseudomonas sp.
GACGGCTCGATCAAGGCGCGCATCTGCGGCGTGACTTCCAGTAATTCGTAAGCGGCCACCCGGCCTGATACGCCGCTGCCGTGGCATTGCGAGCATCCGCCACCGACATAGAAACGCTCATCTGCCGCCAGGTTGAGTGCTTCACGAACGTAGTGGGGTACCTGTTCCTCTTTCAGGCAGTGCGGGCAATTGCGCCGCACCAGACGCTGGGCCAGGACCCCGAGCAGGCTGGCATTGAGCAGGTAAGGCGCGATGCCGATCTCCAGCAGGCGGGTGACGGTGGTGGCGGCACTGTTGGTGTGCAAGGTGGACAGTACCAGGTGACCGGTCAGCGCACTTTCGGTGGCCATCATGGCGGTTTCCTGATCGCGCACCTCGCCGACCATGATCACGTCCGGGTCATGGCGCAGGATGTGGCGCAGGGCGCGGGCGAAGGTATAGCCGATCTGCGGTTTGACCTGAATCTGGCGGATCCCGTCGATCTGGTATTCCACCGGGTCTTCCACGGTGATGATGTTAACGCCGCTGGCCTTGATGGTGTTCAGTGCGGCATACAGTGTGGTGCTTTTACCCGAACCGGTGGGGCCGGTGACCAGGATGATGCCCTGGTTGTGACTGATCAGGTTGCGAAAGCGCGCCACGTCCTCTTCATTGAAGCCAATCTGGTCCAGACCTTTGAGGCTTTGGCGGGTATCCAGAATCCGGATCACCACGCTTTCACCATGCACGGTGGGCATGATCGACAGGCGCAGGTCGATATTGCGCTCGGCGCTGCGCACCATGTGCCGGCCATCCTGTGGCAAACGGTGTTCAGCGATGTTCATGCCGCCAATGATCTTGATCCGGCTGACAATCGCCGCCAGATGGCTGCGCTTGATGCGGCGAATTTCCTGCAGCCGCCCGTCGACCCGCAGCAGCACGCCGACTTCATGCTCACCGGGGCGCAGATGGATATCCGAGGCGCGGCGGCTGATGGCTTCATCCAGCAGACTGTCGACGAAGCGCACGGTTGGCTTGTCTTCGGCCAACAGCTTCATCTGCTGCACGCTCAGCGGCACTTCGTCCGTTTCGTTTTCCGGCAGGTCAGCTACCGTGGCGCTGGCAAAGGTGCGGTTGATCGCCTGTTCGACGTCGTCCTTGCCGGCCTGCACGGCTTCAACCGCCTTGCCGGTGGCAAAACCCAGCAGGTGCAGCAGGTCCTGATTGGTCGGATCTGGCGTGGCGACGATCAGGCGTTCACTTTCCAGCAGCAAAGGCACCACCTGGTAATGGCGGGCCAGACTTTCTGGCATCGAACGGCTGCAGTCAGGGTCAATTTCAAATTGCTCGAGATTGACATGCGGGATGCCCAGTTGTTCGGCGAGTGTCTGACTCAGGCGTTCCTGGGAGAGCATGCCCAGATCGATGAGTATTTGCCCCAGGCGGCCCTTGTCCGGATGCTGGTGCTGATAGGTCAGGGCCTGCTGCAATTGCTCCATTTTCAGCTGGCCGTTTTCCAGCAACAGCATGCCAAGGCTGTGATTGCCGTCAGTCAGTGGGCGGCGGTGCTTGAGGTAGTCCAGCAGCTCGCAACGATTCTTGATGACAGATGCCATGTCTTTTCCTCTGGTCTGCAAGGTTCGATTATGGCGCCGGTTTGGCACGCGGGTTCTGTCATGGATCAAGGAAGAATTACAGCGCTTGCTGACGAATCAGCAAGTGGCCGGATCAAGAAATTCGGCATGCCGGGCCGGCAAACGGTAACCTATGCCACTGATTGTCTGATTTATATCGAGGTAGCCCCGTGTTTTCCCAATTCGCCCTGCACGAACGTTTGCTCAAGGCCGTGGCCGAGCTGAACTTTACCGAGCCGACCCCCGTGCAGTTGGCGGCCATTCCACCGGCACTGGAAGGCCGCGACTTGCGCGTGATGGCGCAGACCGGCAGTGGCAAGACCGCGGCATTTGTATTGCCCATGCTCAACCGCCTGCTCGGCGATGGCAGTTCACGCCAGCGCACCGAAATTCGTGCGCTGATCCTGTTGCCCACCCGTGAGCTGGCCCAACAGACCCTGCGTGAGGTAGAGCGCTTTTCCCAGTTCACCTTTATCAAGGCAGGTCTGGTCACCGGCGGTGAAGACTTCAAGGTGCAGGGTGCGATGCTGCGCAAGGTGCCGGATGTATTGATCGGTACGCCGGGTCGGCTGATCGAGCATCTGAACGCCGGCACCCTGAATCTGCGGCAAGTCGAGATACTGGTGCTGGATGAGGCCGACCGCATGCTCGACATGGGTTTTGCCGAGGATATCGAGCGCCTGACGGCTGAATGCGTCAATCGCCAGCAAACCCAGCTGTTCTCCGCCACCAGCGGTGGCAATGGCTTGCGCGAGGTGATCGGCAAGGTGCTGCGCGATCCGCTGCACCTCAAGCTGAATGCCGTGAGTGACCTCAGTGAGGGCACCCGTCAGCAGATCATCCTGGCCGATGACCTGACGCACAAAGAACGGCTGGTGCAGTGGCTGCTGGCCAATGAAACCTTCCAGAAGGCCATTATCTTCACCAATACGCGCACTCAGGCTGACCGTCTTTACGGGCGTCTGGTGGCGGCGGAAGTAAAAGCCTTCGTCCTGCACGGCGACAAGGATCAGAAAGACCGCAAGATTGCCATCGAGCGTTTTCGCACCGGCGGTAGCCGGGTGCTGGTGGCTACCGACGTGGCGGCGCGCGGGCTGGATGTGGACGGGCTGGATCTGGTGATCAACTTCGACATGCCGCGCTCGGGCGATGAATATGTGCACCGGATCGGTCGCACCGGACGTGCCGGCGCTGAAGGTCTGGCGATTTCGCTGATCTGTCACACTGACTGGAACCTGATGTCGAGCATCGAGCGCTATCTCAAGCAACGCTTCGAGCGCCGCGTGATCAAGGAACTCAAGGGCACCTATCAGGGGCCGAAGAACCTCAAGGCCTCCGGCAAGGCCGTCGGGGTCAAGAAGAAAAAAGCCGCAGCGCCGAAAAACGCTACGCAAAAACCAAAGCCTTCCGCCAAAAGCCCGTCCAAGCGCAAGCAGCCGTCCAAACTGGTCAGTGACGACGGTCTGGCGCCGCTCAAGCGCAAGGTGCCGGCAGCGGAGTAGCTTTATTCCCGCGCCCCGTTGGGGGGAAGGTCAGGAGAGGGGCTGCTGCCCAACTTCCTCCAAGCAGAATATTGGAAATAACCTCGGAATCTCTATTCAGGATCTTGGGATGAAAATTCTTGTCACCGGCGGTGCCGGCTTTATTGGTTCTGCAGTTATCCGCCATATTATTGGCCATACCGCAGACAGCGTGGTCAATCTGGACAAGCTGACTTACGCCGGCAATCTGGAGTCGTTGGCGGACTACAGCAGCAGTGAGCGCTACCGCTTCGAACAGGTCGATATCTGCGATCGTCATGAACTGGACCGGGTATTTGCCCAGCATCAGCCGGATCGGATCATGCATCTGGCAGCGGAATCCCACGTCGATCGCTCCATCGATGGCCCGGCCGCCTTTATCGAAACCAATATCGTCGGCACCTACACCTTGCTGGAAGCCGCTCGTCAGTATTGGCTGGGTCTGGACGATGTCCGCCAGGCCGCGTTTCGCTTTCACCATATCTCCACCGACGAGGTGTATGGCGACTTGCACGGTCCTGAAGACCTGTTCACTGAAACCACGCCCTATGCGCCCAGTTCGCCTTATTCGGCAAGTAAGGCCAGCTCCGATCACCTGGTACGCGCCTGGTTGCGTACCTATGGCATGCCGACGCTGGTGACCAACTGTTCGAACAACTACGGGCCCTGTCACTTCCCGGAAAAACTGATTCCGCTGGTCATTCTCAATGCGCTGGACGGCAAACCGCTGCCGATCTACGGCAAAGGCACCCAGGTGCGCGACTGGTTATACGTGGAAGACCATGCGCGCGCGCTGTACAAGGTGGTGACTGAAGGCGTGGTAGG
>DATMWH010000271.1:0-4080 GCA_035562615.1 Pseudomonas sp.
TGCCCTCGGCCTGCCGGTCGATCACATCGACGTCGGCGGCGGCCTCGGTGTCGACTACGACGGCACCCATTCGCGCAACGCCAGCTCGATCAACTACGACATGGACGACTACGCCGGCGTGGTGGTTGGCATGCTCAAGGAATTCTGCGACGCGCAGGCGCTGCCGCATCCACACATTTTCTCCGAGAGTGGCCGCTCACTGACTGCGCACCACGCCATGCTGGTGGTGCAGGTCACCGATGTGGAAAAGCACAACGATCAGATTCCCAAGATCGAAGATGTCACCAGCCTGCACGAAACCGTGCGCTATCTGGTTGAGCTGCTGGGCCCGACCGATATCGAGATGGTTACTGAAACCTACTGGCGCGCCACCCATTACATGAGCGATGTGGCCAGCCAGTACGCCGACGGCAAACTCAGCCTGACCGAGAAGGCGCTGGCCGAGCAGTGTTACTTCGCCGTGTGCCGGCGCCTGCACAACTCACTGAAAGCCCGTCAGCGTTCCCATCGTCAGGTGCTGGATGAGCTGAACGACAAGCTGGCCGACAAGTACATCTGCAACTTCTCGGTATTCCAGAGCCTGCCGGACACCTGGGCGATTGGTCAGGTGCTGCCGATCCTGCCGCTGCACCGCCTCGATGAAGAACCCTTGCGCCGCGCCGTGCTGCAGGACCTGACCTGCGACTCGGATGGCAAGATCAAGCAATACGTCGACGAGCAGAGCATCGAGACCAGCCTGCCGGTGCATGAAGTGCGCGAAGGCGAGGACTACTTGCTGGGGATCTTCCTGGTCGGTGCCTATCAGGAAATTCTCGGCGACATGCACAATCTGTTCGGTGACACCGACTCGGTGAACATCTACCAGAACGCCGACGGCAGCGTGTACCACGCCGGTATCGAAACCCACGACACCATCGAGGACATGCTGCGCTATGTGCACCTGTCGCCCGAAGAGCTGATGACCCACTACCGCGACAAGGTAGCCAGCGCCAGACTCAGCGCGCGCGAGCGCACGCAGTATCTGGATGCCTTGCGGTTGGGCCTGACGCGCTCATCCTATTTGTCCAGTTGATGCGCGACCGGGCGGGCAACAACTCGCCCGGTCAGCCGGGTATGCCGTAACCGCGGGCCATGAACACGGCCAGCAAGGGCATCGCCAGCAACAGCAACAATTCGACGCGGATGCACAGCGTGACCCAGCGGGCCTGCCGCAGGCTGACGTCCGGCACCTTGCCGGCCTGCAGATCATTGCGCCAGTTGAGGAAGGTGAAGGTCGGCCAGATCGAGATCAGACCGATCAGCAGAAACAGCCCGACCTTGGTCAGAAACAGGCTGTTGTGCAGGTAGTAGTCCAATCCCTTGCCGGTCCAGAACACCCGCAAAGTACCGGTCAGCAGCACCACGCTGGCCGTCACGCCATAGGCGATGTCGGTGATCATCAGGCTGCGCGCCCGCAGCAGATCCAGCGGCAGTTTGAATTGCACATGCTCGACACTGAGCAGGGCGAACAGCAGGAAAATCGACAGGTAATGCAGGTAGGCAAGGATGGCCTGACTCATCTGGGTCACTCGTAATCGGACGCTGTCGACTGTCGGTGACACCTGCGTCGGCGTCAAGCGGCAGCGTGGCAAGGTCGAGGTGATTTTCAGCGTCGATTGCGCTATTGCGGCAGCGGTTTTGTCGGCCGCTCGGCTATAGTAGTGGCCCTCCGCACCAACCCTTCCGGGAGCCCGCAATGCCGAAGAATGGATTACTTCTGGCACTGGTTCTGAGCCTGCTCAGTGCCTGTGATTCCTCCAGCCCAGAACCCACTGCACCCCACACGCAACCTGCTGCCGTGCAGGATGTCGCCACGCTGGCCCAGCGCTATGCCGGCCGGGAACTGCAGGTGGTGGATGTGTCTGAAGTGCAGCTCGACGGCGCCAGTACGCTGTCTGTGACCTTTGGTGTACCGCTCGATCCGGAACAGGATTTCGCCACCCGGCTGCATCTGGTCGACAGCAAGGATGGCAAGGTCGACGGCGCCTGGGAGCTTTCCGACAACCTGATGGAGCTGCGCCTGCGCCCGCTGGAGCCACGGCGCAAACTGGTGCTCACCGTGGATGCCGGACTGCGCGGGGTGAATGGCAGTTCGCTGGCCAAGGAATACATCAGTCAGCTGGAAACCCGCGACCTGCAGGCCAGCATCGGCTTTGCCAGCCGTGGCTCGGTGTTGCCGACGCGGCTCGCCGAAGGCCTGCCGGTGATCGCGCTGAACGTCGACAAGGTCAATGTCGAGTTCTTCCGCATCAAACCGCAGGCATTGCCGGCGTTTCTCAGTCACTGGGGGCGTGGCAGCAATCTGGACAGCTGGGAATCCCGTGAACTGTTACCGATGGCCGAGCTGGTCTACAGCGGCCGTTTCGACCTGAACCCGGCGCGCAATACCCGCGAAACCCTGTTGCTGCCGATTGCCGGGCTGGAGCCGTTCAAACAGCCGGGGGTGTACCTGGCGGTGATGCGTCAGGCCGGCACTTACAACTATTCGCAACCGGCAACCCTGTTTACCCTGAGTGATATCGGCCTGTCCGCGCACCGCTACCGGCAGCGGCTGGATGTGTTTACCCAGGCGCTGGACGGCGGCAAGGCCATGAACGATGTGCAGTTGCAATTGCTCGACAGCAACGGCCGGGTGCTCGGCGAAGCACGCACCGACAATGCCGGCCATGCCGAGCTGCCGCTGCCGGGTGATGCCGATGTGCTGCTGGCGCAACAGGGGGCGCAGACCAGTCTGTTGCGCCTGAGCGGTGCGGCGCTGGATCTGACCGAGTTCGATATCGCCGGCCCGCAGGCGCATCCGTTGCAGTTTTTCGTGTTCGGCCCGCGCGACCTGTATCGCCCCGGCGAAACCGTGCTGCTCAATGCGCTGCTGCGTGATGCCGATGGCCGCGCCGTGCCGAACCAGCCGGTGAATGTGGAAGTGCGCCGGCCGGATGAACAGGTCAGCCGCAAGTTTGTCTGGCAGGCTGACGAAAGCGGTCTGTATCAGTACCAGTTGCCGATTGCCGGGCAGGCCCCGATCGGGCGCTGGCAGCTGGTGTTCGATCTGGGTGACGGCAAGCCACAGCTGTATGAATTTCTGGTCGAGGATTTCCTTCCCGAGCGGCTGGCGCTGGAACTCAAAGGCAGCGACACGCCCTTTGCGCCGCAGGACAACGCCCGCTTTGAAGTCACCGGCCGCTATCTGTATGGCGCGCCGGCTGCCGGTAACCGCCTGACCGGCCAGCTCTATGTGCGACCGCTGCGTGAAGCGGTGGCCAGTCTGCCGGGCTACCAGTTCGGCTCGATCAACGAAGAAGAACTGAGTCAGGATCTGGAGCTGGACGAGCGCGTGCTGGATGCCGATGGCCAGACCACGCTGGATATCGAAAGCAAGTGGACCGAGGTCCGCTCGCCGCTCAAACTGATCCTGCAGGCCAGCTTGCAGGAATCCGGCGGCCGGCCGATCACCCGGCGCATCGTCCAGCCGGTGTGGCCGGCGGCCCAGTTGCCGGGGGTACGCACGCTGTTCGAGGGCGAGGAAGTCGACAGCGACGGCGTGGCCGAGTTCGAGGTGCTGCTGGCCGATCCGCAAGGCAACAAGCTGGCCGCCGACGCCTTGAACGTACGGCTGATTCGCGAGCGCCGCGATTACTACTGGAACTTCTCCGAGAGCGACGGCTGGAGCTACCACTACAACGAGAAGTACCTGAACCTCAGCGAGGAAACGCTTCAGGTGGCTGAAGGCGGCACCGCCAAGATCAGCTTCCCGGTGGAGTGGGGCCCGTACCGCGTTGAAGTCGAAGACCCACAGACGGGCATGCTCAGCAGCCTGCGCTTCTGGGCCGGTTACCGCTGGCAGGACAATGCCGAGGGTGGAGCAGTGCGGCCGGATCAGGTCAAGCTGGCGCTGGACAAGCCGGCCTATGCCAATGGCGATACGGCGCAGGTAACGGTCACGCCGCCGTCAGCCGGCAGTGGCTATCTGTTGGTGGAATCGGCCGATGGCCCGCTCTGGTGGCAAGCCATCGACGTGCCGGCCGAGGGCAAAAGCTTCGACAT
>DATMWH010000272.1:0-26448 GCA_035562615.1 Pseudomonas sp.
GTACATGAACAAGAACTGGTTCAGGCCACAAGCGCTACCCAAGGTCGAGGATGATTTTTTCCTCCCCGAGCTGTGCGAGTCCGAAGCGCTGTTCAGCTTGATTCTGCTGGCCGAGTTGCTGGTGCTGGTGCTGGTGCTGGCGGAACCGATCATGCACGGATTCGACTGGATTCGTCTGGCCCTGACTTCGCTGTTCGTGCAGTGGATCGTGCTGTTGTCGGCGGCGGTGCTCTGTCGCTTGCGCCCTCTCCTGGCGCGCATGCCGGTGGCGCTGGCGGCTACGGTGTGCTGTGGCGTGGTGGTCGGATTGACCCTGGCCTGTTCGGCAGTGTCCGATTATTTCGGTCTGGGTGGCCAGTTGCAGCGTCACGGCGAAGTTAATTTCTATCTGCGGCACGCGCTCATTGCGTTGATCATGTCGGCACTGTTGCTGCGCTATTTCTACCTGCAAAGTCAGTGGCGACGCCAGCAACAGGCGGAGCTCAAGGCGCGCATCGAGTCGTTGCAGGCGCGCATCCGCCCGCACTTCCTGTTCAACAGTCTGAACAGTATTGCCAGCCTGGTCGCCATTGACCCGCTCAAGGCCGAGCAGGCGGTGCTGGATTTGTCCGATCTGTTCCGCGCCAGTCTGGCCAAACCCGGAGTGCTGGTGCCCTGGCGCGAGGAGCTGGAGCTGGCGCAGAGCTACCTGTCGATCGAAAAATACCGTCTGGGCGAGCGCTTGCAGCTGGAATGGCAGGTGGATGAGGTGCCCGGCGGGTTGCCTATTCCGCAGCTAACGCTGCAGCCACTGCTGGAAAATGCGTTGATTCACGGTATTCAGCCGCGCATTGATGGCGGTCTGGTGCGGGTCGAGGGGCGTTATCGGGACGGCGTGTTCGAGTTGTGTGTGAGCAATCCCTATGATCCGAACGCCGACGACAAGCCTTCGCGCGGCACCCATCAGGCCTTGCTGATCATCGAGGCGCGCCTGGGTGCCATTTTCGGGCCGCAGGCAAGATTAATTGTTGAACGACGTGACGGTCGCCATTTCAGTTGTCTACGCTATCCTTGTGCCAGTCTGCCGCAGGAAGCATGAGCGATATGAATGTCCTGATAGTCGATGACGAACCCCTTGCCCGCGAGCGTCTGTCTCGCCTGCTGGCGCAGATCCCCGGTTGCCGGGTGCTGGAGCCGGCTGCCTGTAATGGTGAAGAGGCGCTGTTGCTGATCGACAGCCTGAAGCCGGATGTGGTGCTGCTGGATATCCGCATGCCCGGTATGGATGGCTTGCAGGTGGCGGCCAAGCTGTGTGAGCGAGATGCGCCGCCTGCGGTGATTTTCTGCACCGCGCACGATGAATTTGCCCTCGAGGCCTTTCAGGTCAGCGCCGTTGGCTATCTGGTCAAACCGGTGCGTCCGGAAGCGCTGGCCGAGGCACTGAAGAAAGCCGAGCGGCCGAATCGCGTGCAGCTGGCGGCCCTGACCCGACCTGTGCAGGATGCCGAAGGCGGGCCGCGCAGCCATATCAGTGCGCGTACCCGCAAAGGCATCGAGCTGATTCCGCTGGAGCAGGTGATTTTTTTTATTGCCGACCACAAGTACGTGACCTTGCGCCATCCGCAAGGCGAGGTGCTGCTGGACGAACCGCTCAAGGCCCTGGAAGACGAGTTTGGTGATCGCTTTGTGCGCATTCACCGCAATGCACTGGTCGCGCGCGAGCGTATCGAGCGTCTGCAACGCACGGCTTTGGGGCATTTTCAGCTGTTCCTGCGCGGGCTCAATGGCGAGCCGCTGACGGTCAGTCGCCGGCATGTTGCCGGTGTGCGCAAACTGATGAATCAACTCTAGGCCGCCGCCCTGATCAGGCGGACAAGGCGGCCTGCAACGGCAGGGTGATATAGAACGTGCTGCCCTGACGCTCGACACTCTCAAAGCCGATGGTGCCGTTCATGCGTGTCATCAGCGCTTTGCAGATGCTCAGTCCGAGCCCGGTGCCCCCGCGCTGACGGGTATCCGAACTGTCGGCCTGGGCAAATTTCTGGAAAATCCGTGAGCGAAATTCTTGCGCAATGCCCGGCCCCTGGTCGCACACCCTGATCCGTGCGTCCTGCCCGTTGATGTCGGCAATGATCTGCACCTGCGCGCCGGGGTCGGAAAACTTCACGGCATTGCCGATCAGGTTGCTCAATACCTGCTGCAGGCGCAGTGGATTCACGTTCACCGGAACGCTGGCCGGCAAGCCCTGCAGATCCAGACTCAGGCTGACGGAAAAAGTGTCGGCGTAGCCCTGGTTTTGCTCTAGCGCCTGCTTCAGCAAGTCGCGCAGATCGGCGCGACTGAGCGGCAAACTGGCCTCGCCCAGCTCGAGTTTTTCGATATCCAGAATGTCATTCACCAGTTGTACCAGCCGTACGGTATTTTCCTGGGCAATGCCCAGCATGGTGCCGGCTGACTCCGGAATAGGCCCCAGCACGCCCGCATTGACCAGCTCCAGCGAGCCTTTGATCGAGGTCAGCGGAGTGCGCAGTTCATGGCTGACGGTGGCGACGAACTCGCTTTTCAGGCGTTCGACTTTTTTCCGCTCACTGATGTCATGCAGCAGGCAGATATAGCGGGTGCGCTCATCCAGCGCGTAACTGCTCAGGCTGATCTCCAGCTGCAGGGCCGTGCGCTCGGCGGTCATGCCGACCACTTCGATTGCGCGGCCCAGCCGGGTTTCCAGGAGTGCCTCGCTGGCGTGCTGCAGTTCGGGCAACAAGCTGCCGATGTGCAGCTGCGTGAACTGGCTGTAGGGGTAACCAAACAGCTGTTGGGCGGCGACGTTGGCACGCTCGATCTTGCCGGATGAACTGAAGATCAGGATCGCTTCCGCGGCGTTATCCAGAATGCCGCTCAATTCCAGGGTGCGCTGCTGGACCAGGCGCTGTACGTGCTCGGAGCGTCCGGTGACCGACAGCAGAAACCCGCCCAACAGGCTGCACAGCAGCAATCCACCGGCCAGAATGGCCCATGGTTGCAGGCTGTTCTGCGCGTTGAGAAATGGTTCGCTGGGGAGGATTTCCATACTGAAGCGGCGCCCGGCGACGTCGAACGCTTCCTGCCACACCAGTGGCTTTGCATACGCCGGAATCGCGCTTGCCATTTTGCTGTACACGACCTGCGCGGTACCGTCCGTAATGTCCGCTATCTGCAACTGGAAGCTGTCTGCGGGGTAGGCGCTCAGGGCTGCCTCAACCACGTCGGCAATGTGCAGAACGGCCACCACATAGCCGCGCAGCAGTGCGTGACGAGCGGCGATGGATTCAGGCACGTGGGCGGTGGTGTACACCGGATAGAACAGTAACAGTCCGGTCTTGCGTTCCTGGTCCTGAACCAGCGCCAGCGGTGCGCTCAGCGTTGCACTGCCCAGATCGCGGGCTGCCAGCATGGCGTCGCGCCGCAAGGGCTCGGAGTTGACGTCGTAGCCCAGGGCCTGAAGGTTCTTGTCCAGCGGCTCAATGTAGGTGATCGGAAAATAGCTGTCCCGGTTCGAGCCTGTTACCAGCTGGTCGCTGGCATTGCGTTCGCGAATCACCAGTCCGGCATAGCCTTCGGCCTGCATGCCGGCCTCATAAGCGTTGCGCTCGGCAGCGGATACCCGCGGATTCCAGCTGAGGGCGCGGATGCCGGGGTTGTTGGTGGCCATCGAGTCAACAAAGTTGGCGAAGTCTTCGCGGCTGACGCTGTCCGATGCCGCGAACAGCCGCTCGATCGGTTTCACTGCGCCACCATACAGGGCAATCCGCGATTTGATGGTTTGTGCCATCAGCTTGGATTGCTCTTGAAAAACCTGTTGCAGCCGCTCTTGTTCGGCCGCGCTGGTGCGGAAAAACAGCACCACCATGAGCGCACAGCTGAGCAACAACGGCATGCCCACGGTGCTGATCCGGCTGCGCCAAATTTCACGTGGTTTGGCGAAGGCGATGAACATCAGCGGGGTGGCGATCAGCACGCCGATACTGTCGCCCACCCACCAGCTCCACCAGCTGAACAGAGCCTGACCGGGGGTAATGATCTGGTGCCAGTACAGCACGAGCGTGCCGGCACTGGCGCTGATCAGGCAAGTCAGTGGCCCGCCGATGAGCAATAACAGGAGAATCTTGCGGTCTTCGGTCAGCGGGTTGGGAAAGCCGATCCAGCGTCGGATCAACCAGGCGGCACACAGGCTCTGCAGCGTGGTCCCCAGCGCGATGCTGCAGGCCACCGGCAGCTGTTGCCAGCTAAGTTGCTCGAAGCTGCTGACGGCAAGGCTGAGGTTGAGCAGGCTGGAGCCCAGAAAAACGCCCAGTAGCAGCGGATAGCCCCAGATCAGCACGGCGGCCAGCGCTACGCCTACGGGCGGAAAGATTGCGCTGACAAATCCCGGCGGAATGGCCAGTAGCATCGCCAGGCGCCCGCTGATCAGATAGGCCAGCGCCAGCAGACCGATTTTGCCAGCGAGGGAAAGCATGCGCAGGGTCGGTGTAGGCATCGGCTGGCTCGGGTGTTGGCGACTACCTAGCAGTTAAGCAGCAATGCCAGCTTCGGCTAGCCGCTGCGCAGAAGACAACGCTAAAGATTTGCCGCTGGGTGGGCTGTTATCATGCGGGCTGACCATTTTCCGAGAGCTGTCATGTCTGTTCGTCCGATTCGCATAGCAACCCGCAAAAGTGCCCTGGCCCTGTGGCAGGCCGAGTTCGTCAAGGCCGCGCTGGAGCAGGCCCATCCGGGCATTCAGGTCAGTCTGGTGCCGATGGTCAGTCGTGGCGACAAGCTGCTGGATGCCCCTCTGGCGAAGATTGGCGGCAAGGGGCTGTTCGTCAAGGAGCTGGAAACCGCCCTGCTGGAAAATGCAGCGGACATCGCCGTGCACTCGATGAAGGATGTGCCGATGGACTTTCCCGAAGGCCTGGGCCTGTTCTGCATCTGTGAACGTGAAGACCCGCGCGATGCCTTCGTGTCCAACAGCTTTGCCAGTCTTGAACAGCTGCCGCCCGGCAGTGTGGTGGGCACCTCCAGCTTGCGCCGTCAGGCACAATTGCTGGCGCGTCGTCCGGATCTGAAAATCCAGTTCCTGCGTGGCAACGTCAACACCCGTCTGGCCAAGCTCGATGCCGGTGAGTACGACGCGATTATTCTGGCGGCCGCCGGTTTGATCCGCCTGGGTTTTGCCGCACGGATCCGCTCCTCACTGAGTACCGAGGACAGCCTGCCAGCCGGCGGACAGGGCGCGGTGGGGATTGAGTGCCGCAGTGCGGACGCCGACATCCATGCCTTGCTGGCCCCCTTGCACCATCGCGCTACGGCGCTGCGGGTAACGGCTGAACGGGCTTTGAACAAGCACCTCAATGGTGGTTGTCAGGTGCCCATCGCCTGTTATGCCGTCCTCGAAGGGGAGCAGTTGTGGTTGCGCGGACTGGTCGGTCAGCCTGATGGCGGCCGCTTGTTGCGTGCCGAGCAGCGGGCACCGGCGACTGTCGCTGAACGCCTGGGCGTCGAGGTGGCTGAGGCCCTCCTGCAGCAGGGCGCGGCGGATATCCTGCGGGCGGTGTATGGCGAGGCCGGTCATCCATGAGTGACTGGCGCCTGCTGCTGACGCGTCCGGCCGAGGAATCACAAATCCTCGCCGCGACGCTGGCAGCGCATGGCGTGTTTTCCAGCAGCCTGCCGTTGCTGGCCATCGAGCCCTTGGCTGCAACGCCTGAACAACGCGCCGTGTTGCAGCAGCTGCAGCACTATACGGCGGTCATTGTGGTCAGCAAGCCGGCGGCGCGCCTGCTCTGCCAGCGCCTGCCGCAGGGCTGGTCGCAGCCCGCCGCCCAGCAATGGCTGGCGGTGGGTGCTGCGACGGCTCAGGTACTCGGCGCGCGTGTCGCGAATGTCAGCTGGCCGGAGACCGGCGAAGACAGCGAAGGGCTGCTGCAACTCCCGTCGTTGCTGGAGGCCCTGCAGATTGCGCAGCCGCGGGTGCTGATCGTCAAAGGTGAGGGTGGCCGCGAGTTGCTTGCGCAGCACTTGCGCACACGGGGGGTCAGCGTTGACTATCTTTCTCTTTATCAGCGCACCCTGCCGCATTACACGGCGGGTGCTGTGCTGGCGCGGGTACGTGACGAACAACTCAATGGCCTGCTGATCAGCAGTGGTCAGGGGCTGGAGCATCTGTTGAAGCTGGCGGCGGACGATTGGTCGCAGCTGGCGCGTTTGACGCTGTTCGTGCCGAGTGCGCGGGTGGCGGCACTGGCCCGAGCCGCCGGTGCGCAATGTGTTGTCGATTGCCATGGTGCCAGCGCCATGGCCCTGCTGGCCGCTCTGGACGCAGATACCGTCCCGGCGCAATGAAGCGAAAAAGGATAAGACTGTGAGCCAAACCATCAGCCCTGTTGAACCGCCTGTTGCCCCGCTGCCAGAACCTGCTGCGCAAGCCGCCAAAACTCAGGCCCGTCGCGGTGGCGGCTTGGCGATTGTGGCCTTGCTGGTGGCGCTGCTGGGCGCCGGCGTCGCCGCGTGGGGTGTGTGGCAACAACAGCAACTTGCGCTCAGCGCCACGGTGCAGGCACAGCAGGAGGCGTTGCGCCTGCAGTTGAGCGAGCTTGGCTCGGCCCATCAGCGTCTGCAGGAGCAAATGACCAGCTTTGCCCCGGTGGCTGAACTGGCCGCCCAGCAGAGACTGCTCGCCCAGTTGCAGGGCGAGCAGCAGACCCTCAATCAGCGTGTCTCGGCAGTACTGGGAGCCAGCCGGCAGGGCTGGCGGCTGGCGGAAGCTGAGCACCTGCTGCGGCTGGCCAGCTTGCGGCTGGTGGCCTTGCAGGATATCAACAGTGCGCTGGTGCTGGTGCAGGGAGCCAACAGCATTCTGCGTGAACAGGATGATCCGGATGCCTTTGCCAGCCGCGAACAGATCGCCAACCTGTTGCAGGCCTTGCGCAGTGTTGAACAGCCCGATCGCAGCGGCCTGTACTTGCAGCTGGCGGCATTGCGCGAGCAGGTTGCCACCCTGCAACCGTTGACGCCGGTCTTCGCCAGTCAGGCCCCGCAGTTCGATTCCTCGGCGGCCGACGGCGATGGCAGCAGCACATTTGCCCGTTGGCGCGAGCAGTTGTCGCGCTATTTCCGTATCCAGTTTCATGCCGATCAGGATGTGCGTCCGCTGCTCGCCGGCGAGCAGCTGGATCAGGTGCGTCTGGCCCTGAGCCTGGCGCTGGAACAAGCCCAGTGGGCTGCCTTGAACGGGGACAGCAAGGTCTTCCCGGTGGCGCTGGAGCAGGCCGCCGCGATCCTCAAGTCGACTTTTCAGCAGGATAACGCCCAGGCTCGCGCCATGCTGAAGGCCATCGAACAGCTGGCCAGTCAGCCGGTTTCGATCAGCGTGCCGGACATGCAGCCGGCGCTTTCTGCCCTGCAGGCCTATATCACACGCCGCCAGCAAGCCGAAGAACAGCCCGCTGCCTCGCCTGCAGGTGAACAGCCATGAACCGGTTGGCGTTACTGATTCTGCTGGTGGTGGCAGCGGCAGCCGCGCTCGGCATGGCCATCGCGCAGGATGCGGGATACGTGCTGCTGGCCTATGAAGGGTTTCGCTTCGAGTCGAGCTTGTGGGCCACGCTGGGCCTGATTGCTGTGGTGTGGGCCGTATTCTTCGGGCTGCGCTTGCTGTTGGGTTTGTTGTTCAGCTCGGTCGGGCTGGTCAATCCGTGGTCGGGCCGCAACCGCAGCCGGCGGGTGCGCTTGTCTGCCGAACAGGGTTTTCTCGACTTGCAGGAAGGCCGCTGGGCGCGCGCGCAAAGACATCTGCGGCGGGCCGCGGAGGGCTCCGAACAGCCGCTGATGTATTTCCTGGGGGCGGCCAGAGCTGCGCAGCAATTGGGTCAGTCGGAAGAAGCCGATGTGTTGCTCGAAAGGGCCCTGGACAGCCAGCCCAAAGCTGAACTGGCCGTAGCCTTGGCGCATGCCGAGTTGCAAACCGCCAGAGGCGACGTTGCCGGCGCTCTGGAGACCTTGCAAGCGATGCGCCAGCGGTTTCCCGGACATCATCAGGTCCTGCGCGAGCTGGCCCAGTTGCAGCGTGACCGGCGCGATGCTTCGGCGCTGCTTGATCTGCTGCCGCCATTGCGCAAGAGCAAGGCACTGTCCGCCGCCGCGCTGGCCGAACTGGAGCTGCAGGTCTGGCAGTGGCGTCTGCAGGATGCCGCGCAGGACGGCATTACGCAGTTGGCCAACGCCTGGCAACAGGTGTCAGCCAGCCTGCGTCAGCAACCGGAACTGCTGCGGGTGTATGGCGAACAGCTGCACCGGCTGGGCGCTGATGGGGAAGCCGAGACGTTGTTGCGCAAAGCCATCAAGCTCAATTACGACGTCAGTCTGGTGCGGCTTTACGGCCTGCTGCGGGGAGAGCAGCCGCTGAAACAGCTGCAAGCAGCGGAAGCTTGGCTGACGCAACAGCCCAAAGATCCGGTGTTGCTCCTGTGTCTGGGGCGGCTTTGCCTGCGTTGCGAATTGTGGGGCAAGGCGCGGGATTATTTCGAGGCCAGTCTGATCTTGCAGGCCGATGCCGAAACCTGTGCCGAACTGGCCCGCCTGCTGGCGCGGCTGGGTGACGTCGGGCGCAGCAATCAATTGTTGCAACAAGGCCTTGAATTGCTCGGCCACACCTTGCCGGCATTGCCGCAGCCTTCTGCTGTGACAAACGCAGGATAGAAAAACCGCTCCTTTGACCGGTTTTAGCGCGGCTTTGATCTGCCGCGCCGCGCCCTCTACCTTGAAAGCCGCGGGCGCTTTACTTACCGTAGCGGGCCTGAGGTATTTATCGCCCCCATTTCCGGAGTCAGCATGGCATTTTTCAGTTCACGTCGATTGTTTCTGCTGGCGTTTGTCGGCTGTGTGTTGATCATGCTCGGCGCGCTCTATCTTGAGCATGTGGTGGGTCTGGAGCCCTGTCCGTTGTGCATCGTGCAGCGGATTTGCGTGATGCTGTTTGCCGCAGTTTGCCTGCTGGCCGCGCTGCAAGGCCCCGGTAAAACCGGTCAGCGGGCCTATGCCCTGTTATTGCTGCTGATCGCGGCGGCCGGTGGTGGAACGGCGGCGCGTCAGGTCTGGTTGCAGTCGATGCCGGCTGAGCAGTTGCCGGCCTGTATCCCGCCATTGGACTATCTGATGGATTCCCTGCCCTTTCAGGACGTGGTACGTCTGGTGCTGCATGGCAGTGCCGATTGTGCCGAAGTCAGCTGGACGCTGTTTACCCTGAGCATTGCCGAATGGAGCCTGCTGGCTTTTGCCGGCATGCTGGCTTTCAGTATTCTGCAGTTGCTGCGCCGCGCCTGATCATTGCCGGCCCTGCCGGTTGATTCGCCGAGGAGACCTGCCATGCGTATGTTGTGTCTGGGATTACTCTGCTGGCTGCTTGCCGGTTGTGCACAGCATGCGGTTGATCAGTATGTCCAGGAGCAACCGGCCCTCGATCTGCCAGCCTACTTCAACGGTGAGATGCAAGCCTGGGGCATGTTCCAGAACCGTTCCGGTGAAGTGCTCAAGCGCTTTCATGTGGCGCTTACCGGCAGCTGGCAGGGCGACGTCGGCACGCTGGATGAGCGCTTCACGTACAGCGATGGCACTACCGAACGGCGGGTCTGGACCCTGCGCCGTCAGCCCGATGGCAGCTGGCGCGGCACGGCCGCCGATGTGCTGGGCGAAGCGGTGGGAGAGGTCTCCGGCAATGCCCTGCACTGGCGTTACCAGTTGCTGCTCAAGGTTGATGGCAGCACCTATGTGGTGGACTTCGACGACTGGATGTTCCTGCTTGATCAGCGCGTCATGCTCAACCGCGCGCGCATGTCCAAGTGGGGTGTCGATCTGGGTGAAGTGACGTTGAGCTTCTACAAGCCAGCGGATTAAACACCTGTATGAAAGTTTCTGGCGGCCCTGCCTTGTGGCCGCCGGGGTGGCGGAATACTCTGTTTTCGCGCGTTATTGGCTGCAAGTTCGCCGACAACGCCTTCCCAAGCGACATCTTATGAGGCATCTTGAGCCTTGAGGATCGCCGATAAAATCAAGATAACAAGGGAAGCGAAAGCATCATGTTAGAGAGCTGCCAGAATGCCCAGGAACGCTGGGGTGGACTGCACCTGATGATTGACCGCTGGCTCCAGGAGCGGCAACAACTGGTCCGCGCCTTCAAAGCCCTGAACGCCGACAAGCATGCGCCCGCGGCCAACGCCAATGATCTGCAAGGCTTCTGTGAAGTGCTGGTCGACTACGTGTCGGCAGGGCATTTCGAAATCTACGAACAGCTTATGCAGGAGGCGAGAGCCTTCGGTGACAAGCGCGGGCTGGATCTGGCCAAGCAGATTTACCCTCGTATCGAGGCCATCACCCAGGCGGCTTTGGCATTCAACGATCATTGCGATAACGGTGATGCACGTGACAGCCAGTCACTGCATGCCGAGCTTGAGCAGTTGGGCGGTTTGTTGCAGGAGCGCTTCGAGCTGGAAGACTGCCTGATCGAAGTCCTGCACAACGCGCATCAGCAAGCACCGGCTCAACCCGCCTGAAATAGCCGGCCAAGGCACCCGGACTTTGGCCTTCGCGGGGCAGTCAGTCGTGCAGGTTTCACCCCTCCTGGCGTCGTTGATTATGACAGGCAGATGAACATGTAGCGGGGCCGCGTTTGAAATGCGACCTGCTTCTGGTCTGCACGACTGGAGGGGGCTACCATAGGGGAAACCCATCCGCCAGGAGGCGTGTCATGCCGTCAAAGAAGAAGTCACATCCCACTCCGCTGCATTTCCTGCAAGCCATGTCCGAGGACCTGGTAGCCAGTCTGGAAAGCGCTTGTGCTGAAGCCATGAGCAGGGCTGAATCGATTCTCGGCAAGCTGGAAAAAGAACGTGGTAAAGCGCAGGAAAAACTCCACAAGAACCGTGTGAAGTTGCAGGACGCTGCCGCCGCCGGCAAAGCCAAGGCTCAGGCCAAGGCACGCAAGGGCGTAGCCGAAATGGAAGAAATGCTTGATTCGCTGAAGGACCGCCAGGCGCAAACGCTGCAATACATGGCTGATCTCAAGCGCGATGCGCAGGAAAGCATGAATCTGGCTCAGGGTGTGAGCAAGGTCCGTGAAGCAGTCAGCAAGGCGCTGATTACTCGCGAAACCAAGGCTGTCGCCGCCAAGGCTCCAGCGGCAAAACCGGCTGCCCGGGCCGCAGCAGCGAAAGCGCCAGCGGCAAAAGCCGCCGCCCGACCTGCAGCAAAACCGGTGGCGAAACCAGCTGCCAAGGCACCAGCCAAACCGGCTGCGGCGACTGCGGCCAAGCCTGCCGCCAAGCCGGCTGCAAAAGCACCGGCCAAGCCGGCAACGCCAGCGGCCAAACCGGCCGTCGCACGCAAGCCGGCGGTGCGCAAGCCAGCTGCCGCCAAACCGGCTGCACCGGCTGTAGCGCCCGCAGCACCGGCGGCCAAGCCAGCCGTTTAAGCCTCAGCAGCCGCGGTGCGCAGTGCTTCGAGTGCATCGCGGTTGTCTCTGCCGGCCATTGCGGCCAGTTTCCCCAGCCAGTCGTCCGGCGCCTCTTGCGGCCAGGTCTTGCAGTGCTGCTCCAATTGCAGCAGCAAAGATCGTTCGGCCTGAATCTCCAGTGATTTGATCTGCTCGCGCAGGCCCGCCAGTTGTTGATCCTGCAATGCGGCTTCTCGCCAGTTGATGCGCAGCTGGCGCAAGGGTTTGACTACCTCGTGTTGCCATGGGCGGGCGAGTGCCTGCAGTGCAGCACAACGTGGCTCGGTGCAGGTGACATTACGCTGTTCGAGCCAAAGGGCACTGAGCAGCAGGCAGACATCCGCGCCGCCCGCCTGCAAGTGCAGCAAGCATTTCTCCACGCCGGGGCGCCCGTAGAGGTTTTGTGCAAAATCCCACAGATCAGTCGACATGCTTTACTCCGGACGTTGCACCGATGAAAGCTGATAGACTCCGCCGCCGCAGCGCAGCAGCGAACCTTGCTTGTAACGGCTGCTGGTACCCTAATTCGCACGGCCCGCGGGGCCTGCAGCCTGCCTTGGACTGGATCCGATGATTCGACTGCAAAATCTTGTTCTCCAGCGTGGCCCGCAACGCCTGCTTGATGCTGCCGAGCTTACTCTGCATCCGGGTCAGAAGGCGGGATTGATTGGTGCCAATGGTGCCGGCAAGTCCAGTTTGTTTGCCTTGCTGCGCGGTGAGCTGAGTGCTGATGGCGGTGATTGCCTGATGCCGCCGGACTGGCGGATTGCCCATATGCAGCAGGAAGTCAGTGATCTGGAGCGCTTGGCGGCCGACTATGTGCTCGATGGCGACCAGCATCTGCGCGCTATCCAGCGCGAGCTGGCGATGGCCGAAGCCGCCCACGATGGTGCCGCCATCGCCCGCCTGCATGTCGATCTGGACAGCGCCGATGGCTACAGTGCCGATGCGCGGGCGCGCAAGCTGCTGGCGGGTCTGGGCTTCAGTAACGAACAGATGGACCGGCGGGTCGGCGATTTCTCCGGTGGCTGGCGCATGCGCCTGAATCTGGCGCAGGCGCTGATGTGCCCGTCGGACTTGCTGCTGCTTGACGAACCGACCAACCACCTCGACCTGGATGCGATTCTGTGGCTGGAAGACTGGCTGAAAAGCTATCCGGGAACCCTGCTGCTGATTTCCCATGACCGCGATTTTCTGGATGCCGTGGTCGACCATATCGTGCACCTAGAGCAACAGAAGCTGACGCTTTATCGCGGCGGTTATTCAGCCTTCGAACGCACCCGCGCCGAACGTCTGGCCCAGCAGCAGCAAGCCTTCGAGAAGCAGCAGGCGCAACGCGCGCACATGGAAAAGTACATTGCCCGCTTCAAGGCACAGGCGACCAAGGCCCGTCAGGCGCAGAGCCGCATCAAGGCGCTGGAACGCCTGGAAGAGCTGGCACCGGCGCACGTCGACTCGCCCTTTGATTTCACCTTTCGCGAGTCGAACAAGATTTCCAGTCCCTTGCTCGATCTGGCCGAAGGCCGCTTGGGTTATGGCGACAAGGCGGTGCTGGAGAAGGTCAAGCTACAGCTGACCCCCGGTGCGCGCATCGGGTTGCTGGGGCCCAACGGTGCCGGCAAGTCGACGCTGATCAAGACCCTGTCCGGCGAGTTGCAGCCGCTGAGCGGCCGCTTGCAGCGTGGCGAGAATCTGTCGATTGGCTATTTTGCCCAGCACCAGCTGGATTCTCTGGACAACCAGGCCAGCCCGTTGCTGCATCTGCAGCGCATCGCGCCGACCGAGCGCGAGCAGACCTTGCGTGATTTTCTCGGCGGTTTCGATTTCCGTGGCCCACGCTGTGACGAGGCGGTGCTGAATTTCTCCGGTGGTGAAAAAGCCCGTCTGGCATTGGCGCTGATTGCCTGGCAACGCCCCAATCTGCTGCTGCTCGATGAGCCGACCAACCACCTTGATCTGGAAATGCGACTGGCCCTGACCATGGCCCTGCAGGAATTTGCCGGGGCGGTGCTGGTGGTTTCCCACGACCGGCATTTGCTGAAAAGCACCACCGATGAGTTTCTGCTGGTGGCCGATGGCCGTGTTGAAGCGTTCGACGGCGATCTGGAAGATTACGCGCGCTGGCTGGTGGATTTCCGCGCGCGGCAACAACCGGCTGTAACGGCTGAGGCCGGCGCGGAAAAAACCGACAAGCGTGCCCAGCGGCAGGCTGCGGCAGCCTTGCGCCAGCAGTTGGCACCCCACCGGCGCGAGGCCGAGAAGCTGGAAAAAACCCTTGGCCAGCTGCATGAGCAGCTGGCAGCAGTGGAAGCCCGTCTGGGCGATGCAGCGATTTACGACGCCGCGCGCAAAGACGAGTTGCGTGACCTGCTGGCTGAGCAGGCCAGGCTCAAGGTGCGTGAGGCAGAACTGGAAGAAAGCTGGATGACTGCGCTGGAACAGCTGGAGTCACTGGAACAACAGTTGGCGCAGGCCGACTAGAATCGATCAATTGTTTTGAACTGAGGTTTTTCCCATGGAATTCTTGATGACCCCCGAACTCTGGGTTGCATTTCTGACCCTGACGGCGCTGGAGATTGTGCTGGGTATCGACAACATCATCTTTATTTCGATTCTGGTCAGTCGGCTGCCCAAAGAGCAGCAGGCCAGGGGCCGCATATTTGGCCTGGGTCTGGCGATGTTCACGCGTATCGCGCTGCTGTTGTCGATCACCTGGGTGATGCGCCTGACCACCGATCTGTTCCACGTCTTCGGTCAGGGAATTTCCGGCCGCGACCTGATCCTGTTCTTCGGCGGGTTGTTCCTGTTGTTCAAGAGCACCATGGAGATCTACCACAGCACGGAGGTGGCCGAACAATCCGAGCAGGGCGGCGGCAAGACTTATGGCTTTATGGGTGTCATCGTGCAGATTGCCATCATCGACATCATCTTTTCGCTGGATTCGGTGATCACCGCGGTGGGTATGGTGGAGAACGTTCCGGTGATGATTGCTGCAATCGTCATCTCGGTCGGCGTGATGATGCTGGCGTCGGGCACCATCAGCGAGTTCATCGACAAGCACCCTTCGCTGAAGATTCTCGCGCTGTCATTCCTGATTGTGGTGGGTACCGTGCTGGTGGCTGAAGCCTTTGAAGTGCATGTGCCTAAAGGCTATGTGTATTTCGCCATGGCCTTCTCGCTGGCGGTAGAGGCCATCAACATCAAGATCCGTACCGCGATGGGCAAGAAGTCCAAGCCGGTGCAGTTGCACAAGGGCTCGCCTGACTGACGCAGTTGACTGGCGCAAGGCAGTTTTAGACTGCCTTGTGTCCGGGCGGGAAGTGGATGTATACCTGTGAGCAGGTTGTCGCGATCCAGCACAACAGCGTAGGAGATTGTTATGTGTACCCAGTTGCCAAGGTTACTGCGTTTGCACTCATTGGCGGGTGTCGTGCTGCTCGCACTTGCGCCTGTGGCCGTAGCCGCACCGGTTTACCAGTGGAAGGATGCCTCCGGTCAGACGGTATATTCCGACCAGCCGCCACCTTCCGGGGTTCCCGCGCAACAACTGACGATGCCACCAGCGCCATCCGCAGCCGATGTCGAGGCGGCACAGCAACGCACGAAAGCCATGCAGGAGCAAACCGAGCAACTGAGCGAAGAGCGCCGCCAACGCGAACAGCGTGCTGCCGAGGCAGCCAAACAGGCAGCGCCAGAGCAGCCGCTGGTGCCTGATGAAGAGTCCGGGCAGAACAGTTACTACGACCCGCAAAACTACTATCCACCCAGACAGCCGATTTCCCGCCCGCTTCCACCGCGCGGGGATATGCCTGTGCGACCGGCACATCCGATCGCCCGGCCCGGTCGAGCGCGCTGATGAGTCATCCATGAATCTGGAAACCTGGATTGCGTTCTTTGTGGCCTGCTGGATCATCAGCCTGTCACCGGGTGCCGGTGCAGTGGCATCAATGGCCTCCGGGTTGCAGTATGGGTTTCGTCACGGCTACTGGAATGCCATCGGCCTGCAGCTGGCGCTGTTGTTGCAGATCGCGATTGTCGCGACCGGTGTGGGTGCCTTGCTGGCGACTTCGCCACTGGCCTTCAGTCTGATCAAGGCCTTTGGCGTGGCCTATCTGGTTTACCTGGGCTGGCGCCAGTGGCGTGCAGCGCCTGCGCCGGTGTCCGAGGCCAACTTGCCGCACCCTCCGCGCAAGCGCCGTGCGCTGGTACTCAGTGGTTTTCTGGTGAATGCCAGCAATCCCAAGGCGATCATCTTTATTCTCGCGGTGTTGCCGCAGTTTCTCGATCTGCAGCGTGCGCAATTGCCACAGTATCTGCTGATGGCGCTCACCATGGTCGCCGTTGATCTGGTGGTGATGGCCGGCTACACCGGACTGGCCGCCAAAGTGCTGCGGGTGCTGCGCTCCGAACAGCAGCAGCGTCTGCTCAATCGCACCTTTGGCGCGCTGTTCATGCTGGCGGCAGGACTGCTGGCGACGGTCAACCGGGCCGGCTGATCACCATTCGATCGGCTGGTCATTCCAGTCCCAGAAACTGCCGCTGTCAGCTGGGGTCTTGCCGGCGATCACGCTCAGCAGGCGGGTGGCGGCGTAGTCGCTGGTAAAGAGTTGGTTGGCCGGCACATTGGCCTGAAAGGGTCGCGACAGTTCGGTGTCGGTGGTGCCCGGGTGCAGGCTGAGTACGCAGGACTGCGGGTTCAGCCGCTGCAGTTCGATGCTGGCGCTGCGCAATAACTGATTCAGCGCCGCTTTGGCGGCGCGATAGCTGTACCAGCCGCCCAGGCGGTTATCGCCGATCGATCCCACCCGCGCACTGAGCATGGCTACCCGGCATGGATGCTCGCCACGCAGCAGGGGCAGGCTGTGGCGGAGCAACAGAATCGGCGCAAAGGCATTGCGCGCAAAGCTCGCTTGCAGACCTTCGAGCGTCACCTGGCTGAGTGATTTTTCCGCCCGCGCGCCTTCGCCCTGCAGCAGTCCGATACAGCTGATCAGCAGGTTCAGCTTGATCCCCTGTGACTGCAGGCCGGCAACAAAGGTGGCCACAGCCACCTCATCCAGCGCATCCAGACGCAGCGTCTGCAGGCGTTCTCCATAGCGCTGGCGCAGGCCGTGCAACCCGGCACTGTCACTCCTGGCGAGTGCCCAGAGCTGACCGACGTCCTCGCGGGAGAGCAATTGTTCACAGAGTGCCAGACCGATACCGCGGCTGGCGCCGGCCAGCAGGACCCGCGCCGGATAGGGCTGCATGGCCTGCCAGAACTCCCCGGGCGCTGCTGAGGTGGGCATACTGTGCATCCTATTGTTTGGGTGATTGCCGATGCGCGTGTGGATTGATGCCGATGCCTGTCCGAGACTGGCACGTGATCAGGTGGTGAAGTTTGCCCTCAAGCGCGGCTTCGAGGTGGTGCTGGTCGCGGGTCAGCCGGTGGCGCGCCCCGGGTTTGCCTGCGTGCGTCTGATTGTAGTGCCCAGCGGCCCGGATGCGGCCGATGATTATCTGGTCGAGCATGCGCAGCCAGGCGAGTTGGTGATCTGCTCGGATGTGCCGCTGGCTGATCGTCTGGTCAAAAAAGGCGTCGCGGTGCTGGATCCACGCGGCCGGGAGTTTGATGCCGGCAACATGGGCGAGCGGCTGGCGGTGCGCAATCTGTTCACCGATCTGCGTGAACTGGGTCAGGTCGGCGGCGGCCAGGCGGCCTATGGCGAGCGTGACAAACAGACGTTTGCCAACGCGCTGGACCGCATCCTCACCCGCCTGGCGCGCTAGCCGCAGAGGTAGGTGCCGGTGCCTGCGGCGATCAGCGTGCCGTCATCAGCGTGCAGTTCACAGCGCACCACGGCGACCTTGTTGCCGGTGCGCAGCAGGCTGGCCGTGGCGGTAAAACTGTTGCCGCGCCCGGGGCGCAGATAGTCGACGCGCATATCGATGGTGCCGAGTTTGGCCAGCTTGGCCATGCGCTCGTTGACCGGCAGGTGATGGTCGCGGGAAAACGCGCCGATCATGGCCATCATGCCACCGACCACGTCAATCAGCGTGGCAATCACCCCGCCGTGCAGAATGCCCTGGGTAAAGTTGCCGATCAGTTCCGGGCGCATGGGCATGTGGATGCCGACTTTGCCGCCGGCCAGCTCGATGACCTCGATGCCGAGCAGTTGGTTGAAGGGAATCCGCCCGAAAAAGGTGGTGATGGCTTCACTCAGTTCGGCGGGGATTTCGCTGGGTAGGGGGTGCATGGCAGGGCTCTTGCGCAACGGTTTGCCTGAACTTGAACGATAGCCATCACCCTGACCAGTCTGCAGGCTGCAGAGTACCGGCAATTGGCAGAATCGCCGGCAAAATCATTGGTTAGCCAACCAGTTTTGTAGGATGGGTTGAGCTTGACGATACCCATCACCTGTCACGATGGGTATCAGCGCTGCGCGCTTCCACCCATCCTACGGAAACAAGCAGACAGGCGGTTAGCCAACCATCTCCAGCACCCGGTCTACCAGCTTGTTGATCCCCGCAGCCGCTTCGCTGATCGAGCCGGCGAGCATGTAGGCCGGGGTAGTCACCAGCTTGTGCGTCTGGTCGACGACGATATCTTCGACCGTGCTTTCGACATGCAGGGCGCCCATCTGCTGCAGCGCGGTGGCCGTTTCATGATCGCTGCCGATGGTGCACTGCACGCCCTGGCCGAAGATCTTCGCCGCCAGTGCCGGGGCAATGCACATCAGCCCGACCGGTTTTCCGGCCTTGGCGAAAGACTGGGTGGCGTTCAGCACATCGCCCTGTACGCTGCACAGCGGGCCGCTGATGGCGAAATCGGATAGATTCTTGGCCACCCCGAAGCCGCCAGGAATGATCAGCGCATCGAAATCACCGACGTGCAGTTCGCGCAGGTTCTTGATCTGGCCGCGGGCGATGCGTGCTGACTCGACCAGTACGTTGCGGGTTTCGTCCATTTCATCACCACGGTAGTGGTCGACGACATGCAGTTGCGGGATGTCCGGTGCAAAGCATTGCACCTGGGCGCCACGCTGGTCGAGGCGCAGCAGGGTCAGTACGCTTTCGTGGATTTCCGCCCCGTCATAAACGCCACAACCGGAAAGGATGACTGCGACTTTCTTTTGCATGATGTTCTCCTGATCACTGATCCATCGTCTTGCCGAGATTGTCACGCAGAAAGGCCAGGGTCTTTGCGTGGGCGTCAGCGGCCACTGCCGGTTGGTAGGTATTCATCGGACTGGGTTGGTCGAACACGTGGTCGGCATCCTGGTACTGCACCAGCTCGATTGTTGCCAGTCCGAGTTCATCCAGACTGTCCAGGCACTGCTGGTGGTCGGTCACGCTGTCTCTGGCGCCCAGCAGCATCAGCAATGGAATGCTCGCGGGGGCCTGACTGTGCAGGCGCATCTGCGCCGGATAGCCACAGTAGGGATAATAGGTCACGGCGGCTTTGATCCGCGTCAAGGCCTGCTGGCCGGACTGATTGAAGCCGTGGCCGGGCGCGCCAGCGTAGGCCAGTGCATCGAGTACGGCCCAGCCGCCATGGGAAAAACCCATCACGGCGATTCGCTGGGGATCGATCTCAGGCATGGCCGCAGCCAGCTCAAGCGCGGCGTAGACATCCTGGGCGCGCTCGTTGCCCCACAACTGCTTGCCGTCACAGACCGGCTGCCAGTCTTCGATCCCGCGTGCGGCAAAGCTATCGACATAGAGCACGGCAAATCCGGCCGGCAGCAACCAGCTGTTGAGGTTCTCGAGCATGCTGTCGCGTTGCCCGCCGCAACCATGAAAGGCCAGCACGGTGGGGAAGGGGCCACTGCCGCTTTCAGGGGTAAACAGCGTCAGGTGTTCGGCCAGCCGTTGTTTGAGCGGTTGTGCCGGATTGGTGTCTGGCAGCAGGGCTGCACGATAGGGATACAGTCCCAGCAAAGCCACGCAACTGATCAGTGTCAGGGTGATCAGGCTGTACTTGATAAATGTGCGCATTTTGTCGCCAATAGTGATGCAAATTGTCGTGTGTCGTCGCATGCCTGCGCAGCGCTCTGGGCTAGGATGCAATGATGCTTGAAGGCATCATCCTAGCTGCTGGGTGGTCTTAACTCTATGGGTGAGTCATGAATTACGTCCTCTATGCGATTCCGTTTTTCTTTCTGCTGATTGCGCTGGAGCTGGTGGCCGACCGCTGGCGCGGATTGAGCACCTATCGCTTGTCAGACAGCCTCAACAGCCTCAGTGCCGGCGTTTTGTCTCAGGCCAGTGGCCTGCTCACCAAAGGCTTCGGACTGGTCTTTTATCTGCTGGTCTGGGAACACATCGCGCTGTTCGAGTTGTCTGCCGACGCTTGGTGGGTCTGGGTGTTTGCCTTTGTTCTGTATGACTTCTGTTACTACTGGGCCCATCGCATAGGGCACGAGCGTAATGTGTTCTGGGCTGCACATGTGGTGCATCACCAGAGCGAGGATTACAACCTCACCACCGCTTTGCGCCAGACCAGCACCGGCTTCATTCTCGGCTGGATCTTCTTTCTGCCGATGGCGCTGCTCGGTATTCCGCCGCTGGTGCTGCTCACTGTGGGTGCGCTGAACCTGCTCTACCAGTTCTGGGTGCACACCCGGCATGTACCCAAACTTGGCTGGCTGGAGTGGATTTTCATTACACCGTCCAATCACCGTGTGCACCATGCACAGAACCCGATCTACATGGATCGCAACTACGGCGGTGTGTTCATCATCTGGGATCGCCTGCTGGGCACCTTTCAGGAGGAGCTGGATGAAGAGCCGGTGGTGTTCGGGGTGACCACGCCGCTGGCCAGCTGGAATCCGCTGTGGGCGAACCTGCACTTCTATGCGCAACTCTGGCGCGATGCGCTGCATGCCTCTTCCTGGTGGGACAAGCTGCGCATCTGGTTCATGCCTACCGGCTGGCGTCCGGACGATGTGGCGGCGCGTTATCCACTGGTCAAGCCGGAACTGAGCCAGTTCGTCAAATTCGATATCCCGCTGACGGCCGGCCAGAAGATCTACGCCACGCTGCAGTTCGCCGGTTATGTGCTGGGTACCACCTGGCTGCTGGTGGTGGCTGCCGAACATGGCTTTGGCGATACCCTGATCGGCTGGTGCTGGGCGGCATTTGGCCTCTACAGCATTGGCGTCTGGCTGGAAAACCGTGCCTGGGCGGGTAAGCTGGAACTGTTGCGCTTGCTGCTCAATGTCCCGGCCTTGTGGCTGATGCAGCAGGTCGGACTGATCCCGGCGGGAGAAACGGCGTGGCTGGTGTTGCTCGCCTACAGCCTGCTCAGCGCGACTTTTCTCTGGCTGCCGCGCCGTCGGCAAGCCGAGCTGGCCTGATCAGGATGGGCGTCGGTTATGGTAACGACGCCATAACCAGAGCAGGCTGCCGGCGCCGATCAGTGCGCCAATCAGCCAGATCTCGTAGTGCTTGATATCGTCCAGTACGTGCTCCAGCGCTGCTCCCAGATGAAAGGCGGCGGCACCCAGAACAACGGCCCAGATCACGGCGCTGAGGGCATTGAGCAGCAGGAAGCGCAGCGGCGGGTAACCGGAAATGCCGATGGCCACCGGCATCACGGTGCGCAAGCCATAGACAAAGCGAAAACCCAGTACCCAGATATCCGGATAGCGCCGCAGGTGATCCAGGGCCTTGGCGCCGAGGGCTTCCCAGCTGGGCTTGCGCGCCAGAATTTGTCGGCCTTTGCGCCGGCCGAGAAAATACCAGAGCTGGTCCCCCGTATAACCGCCACTGGCGGCCGTCAGCACCACCAGGTAAATATCCAGATAACCGCGCGAGGCGAGAAAACCCGCCAGGACCAGAATGGTTTCGCCTTCGAAAAAGGTGCCGATGAACAGCGCCAGATAGCCGTAATCTTGCAGAAATGCCTGGAGCATGGCGCTCTCGGATGGATTGAAAGCGCGCAGCCTACGCCCTGTTGAAGGTCGAGGAAAGAATCGCCTGGGGCCGTGGACATCCCGGCCGAAAAAATTTTGCTTTCAGAGTTGCCGACAACGCTGTCATGCATTGGTCATAATGCAGGCTTATAACTGTCACGTTGCGTCCGTCCTGCGGATTCTGGAGTTCCTGTGAGCAATACCCCTGCCAGTCGTCTGTTTCCAGCTACCCGTCTGCGGCGCAACCGGTGTGACGAGTTTTCCCGCCGTCTGGTGCGCGAGAACCGCCTGAGTGTGGATGATCTGATCCTGCCGGTGTTCGTGCTGGATGGTGAGAACCGCCGCGAAGCGATTCCGTCCATGCCGGGGGTCGAGCGCCTGTCGATTGACCTGTTGCTGGCAGAAGCTGAACAGCTGGTGGCGCTGGGTATTCCGGCGCTGGCGCTGTTCCCGGTGACACCGCTGGAATGCAAATCGCTGGATGGTGCCGAGGCCTGGAACCCGCAAGGACTGGCCCAGCGCGCAACCCGTGCACTGCGCGAACGCTTCCCACAACTGGGTATTATCTGTGACGTGGCGCTCGACCCGTTCACCACTCACGGACAAGACGGCATCATTGATGAGAGCGGCTACGTGCAGAACGACATTACTGTCGCCGCGCTGGTCAGGCAGGCGCTGTCGCATGCTGCGGCCGGCGCGCAGGTGGTCGCCCCTTCGGACATGATGGACGGGCGCGTGCAGGCGATCCGCGCGGCGCTGGAGCAGGCCGGCTATCCGAACGTGCGGATCATGGCTTACTCGGCCAAGTATGCCAGCGCCTATTACGGGCCGTTCCGCGACGCGGTCGGTTCGGCGGGTAATCTGGGCAAGGGCAACAAGCTGTCCTACCAGATGGACCCGGCCAACGGTGACGAAGCGCTGCATGAGGTGGCTGCCGATATCGCCGAGGGCGCCGACATGGTCATGGTCAAGCCGGGCATGCCTTATCTGGACATTCTCTGGCGGGTCAAAGCGGAATTTCGGGTGCCGACCTTTGTCTACCAGGTCAGTGGCGAGTACGCCATGCACATGGCGGCGATCCAGAATGGCTGGCTCAGTGAGGCGGTCATTCTCGAATCCCTGACGGCCTTCAAGCGCGCCGGTGCCGATGGCATTCTGACTTATTTCGCGAAACGGGCTGCCGAGCTCATGCAACAGGGGTAGAAGCCCCTCCAGGACAGGCGATGAATACGCAAGAACTACCAACCGCTGAAGCCGTCGAGGCTACGCCAGCCGAACAACCTGTCGTTGTCGCCCCGGTTGCGGCCGAGCCTCCCGCGCCGCTGCTGATTCCGGGTGTTGATGACACCAGCATGTATCTGCATCGCGAGCTGTCGCAGTTGAAATTCAATATCCGCGTGCTGGAGCAGGCGCTGGATGAGTCTTACCCGTTGCTGGAGCGTCTGAAGTTCCTGCTGATCTTTTCCAGCAATCTCGACGAGTTCTTCGAGATTCGCGTGGCGGCGTTGAAGAAGCAGATCACCTTCGCCCGCGAGCAGGCCGGTGCAGACGGCTTGCAGCCGCATCAGGTGCTGGCGCGCATCAGCGAGCTGGTGCACCTGCAGGTCGATCGCCAATACGCCATTCTCAACGACATCCTGTTGCCGAAACTGGCAGAAAAACAGGTCAACTTCATTCGCCGGCACAACTGGACGGCCAAGATCAAGACCTGGGTGGGTCGCTACTTCCGCGAGCAGATCGCGCCGATCATCACGCCGATCGGGCTTGATCCGACGCACCCGTTTCCGTTGCTGGTCAACAAGAGCCTGAACTTTATCGTTGAGCTGGAAGGCGTGGACGCCTTCGGCCGCGATTCGGGCTTGGCGATCATTCCGGCGCCGCGCCTGCTGCCGCGGGTCATCAAGCTGCCGCCGGAAGTGGGTGGCCCCGGCGATAACTTCGTGTTCCTGTCTTCGATGATCCATGCCCACGCCGATGACTTGTTCAACGGCATGTCGGTCAAGGGTTGCTATCAATTCCGTCTGACCCGTAACGCCGACCTGTCGGTGGATGCCGAAGATGTGGAGGATCTGGCGCGTGCACTGCGTGGCGAGCTGTTCTCCCGGCGCTATGGTGATGCCGTGCGCCTGGAGGTGGTGGACGACTGTCCGGCCAACCTGTCGGATTATCTGCTCAAGCAGTTCGGCCTGGCCGAGAGCGAGCTGTATCGCGTGAATGGCCCGGTCAACCTGACGCGCTTATTCAGTGTCACCGGGCTGGAAAGTCACCCTGAGTTGCAGTATCCGCCCTTCACCGCAAGCATTCCGCGCGTGCTGCAGAACAGCGACAACCTCTTTCAGGCGGTGGCCAAGCAGGACATTCTGCTGCTGCACCCCTTTGAATCCTTCACTCCGGTGGTTGATCTGCTGCGTCAGGCGGCCAAGGACCCGCAGGTGCTGGCGGTCAAGCAGACACTTTATCGCTCGGGCGCCAACTCCGAGATCGTCGATGCGCTGGTCGATGCGGCGCGCAATGGCAAGGAAGTGACCGTGGTGATCGAGCTGCGCGCGCGCTTCGACGAGGAGTCCAACCTGCAGCTGGCCAGCCGCCTGCAGCAGGCCGGAGCCGTCGTCATTTACGGTGTGGTTGGCTACAAGACCCACGCCAAGATGATGCTGATCCTGCGCCGGGAGAACAACGAAATCGTGCGCTATGCGCACCTGGGAACCGGTAACTACCATGCCGGCAATGCCCGTCTGTACACCGATTACAGCCTGCTCACAGCCGATGAAGCGCTGTGTGAGGACTTGCACAAACTGTTCAATCAGCTGATCGGCATGGGCAAGACGCTGCGCATGAAAAAGCTGCTGCATGCGCCGTTCACCCTGAAGAAATCCCTGCTCGACATGATTGCCCGTGAAACCGCCTTTGCGGCGGCGGGCAAACCGGCGCACATCATGGCCAAGGTTAATTCATTGACCGACCCGAAGATCATCCGGGCCTTCTACAAGGCCAGTCAGGCCGGCGTCAAAATCGATCTGGTGGTGCGTGGCATGTGCTGCCTGCGCCCGGGCGTGCTGGGCGTTTCGCATAACATTCAGGTGCGCTCGGTGATCGGTCGCTTTCTCGAGCACAGCCGCATTTACTATTTCTACAATGACGGTGAAGAGGCGCTTTACCTGTCCAGCGCCGACATGATGGAGCGTAATCTGGACCGCCGCGTGGAGACCTGTTTCCCGATTGAGGGCAAACGCCTGATCCTGCGGGTCAAGAAAGAGCTGGAAGCCTATCTGGCGGATAACACCCATGCCTGGGTGCTGCAGAGCGACGGTACCTACCAGCGCCTGCACCCAACCGGCAATCAGCATGCGCGCAACGCCCAGATGCAGCTGCTGGAGCGTCTGGCCACGCCGCTGCCGCTGCGCTAGTCGTCGCGGTCACTGCCCGCAAGCCTGAGCGCGCTGTCGGTATTCGTGCGGCGTGAGTCCGGTCCAGCGTTTGAACGCGCGGCGGAAACTGGGGGCATCCTGGAAGCCTACCCGCCACGCGATGTGCTCGACCTTGGTCCGGGTGCGGGACAGTTCAGTGCAGGCCATCTGCTCCCGCAGCTGATCCAGAATCAACTGAAAATGCGTGCCGCGCTCCGCCAGGCGATTGCGTAGCGTGCGGGCCGTCATGTTCAGCGTCCGCGCCACTTCATCGGCATTCGGGCAGGCCTCGGGCAGTGCTGCCAGCAGGATGCTCCTGATCTGTGACTCCAGATCGTCGTGCAGTGTTTGCCGGGACAGCTGTTCTTCGCACAGGCGTGCTGCGTGCACCATGTTCAGCGGGCTGCCCTGCAGGATCGGCAGCGTCAGCCCGTTGCTGTGCAGCACCGCCTGGTTGTGTGGTGCAGCAAAGCGCACAGGTACGCCCATGTAGGCGGCGTAGAGACCCGCATGCGCTGGCGCCGCATAGCTGAAGTTGAGCTCAAGCAGTGGTTGGGTATCGCCGACCAGCAATGCGGCGGCCCGGCAGAACGAGGCAAACTCGAACTCCATGATAAAGCGCAGCGAATCGCCAAAATCCATTAGCGGAGTGGCCACCCAGCTGGCCGTTGTGCCGTGTTCGTGCAGCTCGAAGCGATTGAACGTCGAGGCCAGGCGGTTGTAGCGGGCCCCCATCAGCAGGGCGTCGCGTACGGTGGTGCAGCAGTTGATCGCGTAGCCGAGTACGCCCCAGCTCGAGGGGGTCTGTCGATGGCCGACCAGCAACCCCAGATGAGGGCAGTTGCTCATGGTCATGGCGTGCTCGATCAGCCGCAGGTGCGTGGCAGCTGACAGGCTTGCGTTCGGGTCATTCAGCATGGCTGAACTCACCTCGCTGCCATGCAGCCAGACGTCACGGCCGATACCCTGGTGTTCGAGCTCCTGAGCGATGCTGTTCAGCACCGAGATGGGCACCTGACAGCACACGGCATTGCGGTTATTCATGGGTGAAGCGGATCCTGTGCAATCTGATGCAACCGATGGTACATGGGGAAGGCTGCAGCGGCGCATTCCGCATTGGCCTCCCGGGATGCCGCAATGGCACTGAACAAGTCCGCGGCTTGTGCCTAGTATGCGCAGGAAAAGAAGGAGTGCTCATGGATACTTTGTTGCAGAACGCCACCCTGGTTGATGGCTCGGGCCGGCCGCCCTACAACGCAAACCTGCTGATCTCGGGGGCGCGGATCCAGGCCATCCTGCCCGCTGCGCCGAGTGACTTCGCCGGCCGGGTCATCGATTGCAGTGGCCTGCTGGTGACTCCCGGCTTCATCGATGGCCATTCGCACAATGACTGGTTTGCGCTGTCCGACGAACAGAACCGCTTCTTCGATCCCTTTATCCTGCAGGGCATCACCACCTTCGTTGCCGGCAACTGCGGCTTCTCCGTGTCGGGCTATGCACCCAGCTGTGGCTGTACCGCCGACATCGGCGCCGGACTGTTTCACATCGATCGCGAATCGGCCGGTCACCACTCTCACAGCACCTGGTTCGACAGCATCGACCGCAAGTGCCACGTCAACATGGCCAGCCTGGCCGGTCACGGCACGGCGCGCATCGGCGTCAA
>DATMWH010000273.1:0-2880 GCA_035562615.1 Pseudomonas sp.
TTTCTTCGGTGCAGCCTGTTCTTCGCCCGAGCGCTGCTGGATCCAGGCGCGCCAGTGCGGCCACCAGCTGCCTTGCTGTTGCTCGCCGGCATTTTCCAGCCAGCGGCGTGGATCGTCTTGCTTCGCGGTGCCGGCATAGAAGAAGGACTTCTTGCTGCCCGGGGGGTTGATGAAACACTGCAGGTGACCGGCATTGGCCAGCACGAAGGTCGTGTCTTCACCCAGCAGCCGGGCGGTGCCATAGCAGCCTTTCCACGGGGTGATATGGTCGGTGGTCCCGCCGACCACATAGGCGCCGACCTTGACCTTGCGCATGTCGATCCACTCACCGGCAACCTGCATGCTGTCGGGGTTCATGTACGGATTAAGTGCCACCAGATCGAGGTAGTCGGCGTGCAATTGGGCCGGCAGGTTGGTGGTGTCGGCGTTCCAGGCGAGGATGTCGAAGGCCGGTGGCTTGTTGCCGAGCAGGTAGTTGTTGACCCAGTAGTTCCAGATCAGGTCGTTGGGGCGCATCCAGGCGAACATCCGCGCCATTTCTTCGCCGGTGAGCACGCCGTTGCGGCGCGATTGGGCGCGGGCGGCGTGCAGTGTCTGGTTGGTGGTGAACAGGCCGAGGGTGGTGCCATCCAGCGAGGCGCTGGTGTTCAGCACGCAGACTGCCCAGCTGGTGTTGGCGATTTTGGCCAGATCGTTGCGCGCCCCCAGCCACCCCAGGTAAGCCGCCAGCGTCAGACCACCGGAGCAGGTGCCCCACATGTTCACCTCGGCACTGCCGGTGATACTGCGCGCCACCTCGACCGCCTGGTCAAGGCACAGCACATACTCGGACAGGCCCCAGTGACGGTGTTCGGCGCTCGGGTTGCGCCAGCTGATGACGAACAGCTGTACGCCACTGTCCTGAATCCACTTGATCAGACTCTTTTCCGGAGTCAGGTCAACGGCGTAGTACTTGTTGATCTGCGGTGGTGACATCACCAGCGGCCGGCCATAGACCTTCGCGGTGGTCGGCGCGAACTGCAGCAGCTCGAACATTTCGTTGCGCAACACCACGCTGCCCCTGGCCGTGGCAATGTTTTCACCCAGATGAAACCCGGAGCTGTCCACCATGCTGGGCAGCCCTTTGTTGGAGCGGACATCCTGAATCAACTGGCGCGCGCCGGTGGCCAGGTTGGCACCGCCGGTGTCGATGATCTTGCGCAGGGCCAGCGGGTTGAGCAACGGATTGTTGTTCGGCGCCAACGCATCCATCACCAGTGTGGCGACGAACTGCGCACGGCTCTTGTTCATCTCGTCCAGCCCGGACTCGGATATGAAACGCTGCAGTTCGTTTTGGGTGGCCAGATAGCCCTGCAGGATGCGGTTGAGCAGAAAGTTGTCCTGCCAGGCCGGATCGGTAAAGCGTTTGTCGCGCGGATGGGGGGCGATCTCGGAAGTACCCCTGAGGATGCTGCTCAGTGATTTGCTGTAGTGGAGCAAGTGTCCGCCTGCCTTCTTTGGTGCCTTGCGCACGGCGTGCAGCAAGCTGCCAGCGGCACTGGCCAAATCGGCTGCGCGCAGACCGATCAGCGGGTTGGCGGCCATGGTGTGGTTCGCCACCTCGGCGAGCAGGTCGACGGCTTGTGCCGTGCGTGCCAGTCCCTGGCTTTGTTTGTCTGCCGCTGGTGCCGGCTTACGGCGTTTTGCCGTGGCCGGTGGCCGGGCATTGTCGGCAGTAACTTGCACAGGGCTGGGGCTGGTTTGCTTCATGATCGTCTCGAAGTTGCCTGGGGGGTCAGGGTTGTTGCAGAAATCGGTGCACCGCCGCCGCAGAATCCTTGGCTTGGGTGACCAGAAACAGATGGCCGCAGTGGCTGTGCCAGAGTTCGGCGTTGGGCATCAGTACATGCATCAGACGGCCGTTGGCCGGTGGCGTGATCGGATCGTCCAGGCCGATCATGATCAGCGTCGGCTGCTGCAGCCTGTGCAGCCAGGGCAGGCTGCTCCAGCCGGAAATGGCAAACAGCTGCAGGTAGTAGCCCAGGCGTGACTGCCAGCGCACGTGCTGGAAATGTTCGCGGCCAAGGTCAGGGTTGAGGCGAAAGGCGCCACCGTAGATATCGCCGACGATCCGTCGGGCATAGTCGGCATCAATGTAGCGACGCGGCGAGGCCATTTTCAGAATGGTGCCCAGCTTGCCGGGAAACATGATGGCCCCCGGCGTGGTGGCGGCCAGCACCAGCTTGCGGCACTGGCGCGGGTAGTTGCGGGCAAACTGCTGGGCCACCGTGCCGCCCCAGGAAATCCCCAGTACATCGACCTGCAGGTGTCCCAGTTGCAGCAGCTGGTGTGCCAGACGGGCAATGCCGGACATGCGATAGGGCCGCGCCGGCATGGGCGAGTGACCGACCCCGGGAATGTCGAAGGTGATCACTGTGCGATCGGGCAGTTGATCGACAAACGGCTGCAGCAGTTCGGCATTGCCGCCGATGCCGTTGAACAGCAACAGTGGGATACCGCCTTTGCGACTGTGGCGGATACCCACGCGCAGGCGCTGGTTGCCGACCTTGATCATCTCGAACAGGAAGCCTTTGAGCGCCGCTGGTTTGCGCTTGCGAGGCGTCTGCTCCGAAGCTGTCATGCTGAATTACTCCAGATCTTGCGGCGGCCCTCAGGCTACTGCGAATGAAAATGCGCGCGAACAATTCCCCAGGCAGGGACTGCTCGGGGTGGTGAGTTCAAGGCCAGCAGTGCAGTGCGGCCAGTACCAGAGCCATGAGGAACAGGGTTTCGCCGAACATCAGCAGGATCGGTTTGATCCCCACCGAGGCCAGTTCCCGGAGCTGGGTTTTCATGCCCAGCGCGCTGATGGCGATCACCAGCAGCCAGCGGGACAATTCA
>DATMWH010000274.1:0-8122 GCA_035562615.1 Pseudomonas sp.
TTCGCCGCTCTGCTGATGGCTGGTCTGGACGGTATCCAGAACAAGATTCACCCCGGCGATGCGGCCGACAAGAACCTCTATGACCTGCCTCCGGAAGAAGCTGCCAACATCCCGCAAGTTTGCGGCAGCCTGAAAGAAGCCTTGGAAACCCTGGACAAGGAACGCGCGTTCCTGACCAAGGGCGGCGTTTTCTCCGATGACTTCATCGATGCCTACATCGAACTGAAGAGCGAAGAAGAGATCAAGGTTCGCACTTTCGTACACCCACTGGAATACGACCTGTACTACAGCGTCTAAGTCCACGGCGACAGATCAGAGGCCTCCTTCGGGAGGCCTCTTTTTTGGCCGGAAAAAACTGGCGCCGCTCAGGACTTGCAAGGCTGCCCCGCGAGTGTAAGTCTTAGGCAAAGTCCAGAGGGAACTCACCATGCGCACACCCTTAGCCTGCCTGCTGATGGCCCTGGCATTGCCAGCCGCAGCAGAGATCTACACCTACACCGATGCCAGCGGCAACAAGGTATTCACCAATCAGCCACCCGATGGCGTCACCGCAGCTCCGGTGCAACTGCCGCCGATGAACACCATGGATCCACCGCAAACTGAAGCCCCTGCAACCAGCAGCGACAGCTCGCCAGTCGACGGCCAGACCCTGCCATACAGTCAAGTGCAACTGGCCGACCTGCCCAGCGCAGAAGCCCTGCGCGCCAACAACGGCACCTTTACCGTGCGCGCCGTGATGCAACCGCCACTGCGCCCCGGCCATAGCCTGCAATTGCTGCTGGACGGCCAACCCTACGGCACGCCAACCAATGTACCGCTGCTGCAACTGACTGAAATGGACCGCGGCGACCACACCCTGGCACTGCAGGTTCTGGCTGGAGACACCGTGATTCAGCAGAGCGCACCCGTGACCTTTACCGTGCAGCGGGTCAACACCAGCAGTCCGGCGCTGCGTCCGCCGCCCAAGCCAACCCCGAAGCCGGCAAACTGATCCATGCCCAAACTGCTGCTTGCCCTGTTACTGCTTAGCTGGCCGGCCTTCGCTCAGGTGTATACCTACATCGATGCTGACGGTAACCGGGTGTATACCGACCAACCCAAACCGGGCAATGCCAAGCCCGTCGAAATGGCGCCCATGAATGCGATGCCCGCCCAAAAGCGCCTGTCACCGCCCAAGGGGCCCGCTCAGCCAGCGCCGGCCCCCATCTATCAAGTCCTGCGCATCCTGTTTCCAACCCCCGACAGCATGGTTGAAGACCCTGCGGGTGATCTGATCGTCACGGTCAACAGCGAACCGGCACTGCTACCCGAGCACAGCTATCGCCTGCTGCTCGACGGTACGGAAGCCGGCGCCCCCAGCCGCAGCGCGGTATTCGCGCTGACCAATCTGGATCGCGGCACACACCAGCTGGCCGTAGAGATCGTCGATAGTCAGGGACAAACGCTGGAACGAACCCCAAGCCAGCCGGTGCATGTCAAGCGGATGTCGCTGGATGCCAAGCGCCGGGCCCAGCCGTGCAAGCTCGCCGATTACGGCAAGCGTCCGGAATGTCCGCTCAAGGACAAACCCAAACCCAAACCCGACATCCCGCTGATCCCCTTCATTTGACCGCCTGAATCAGAAAGCACTATTTTGGTGCAGACAGATGCTTCAGCGCCCAGACTTTGCCCTGTTTAGAGACCTGAACACATCCGGCGGGGCCTGACTTTTACCCTCTCCAGTCAGGCACAGGCTAATTCTGTGGGTACTGCACACCGTTGGTTTACTTCTTGCAGATATGCGCCTGACAGCACCGCAATAGCGCATCGCTGAACCTTCAACCCTTTAGGCCAGCACACGGCACCATGACCATTAACGACGCACTGCACCGTTTGCTGCTCGACAACCTGACCACGGCAACCTTGTTGCTGAACGAGCAACTGCACCTGGAATACATGAATCCAGCGGCAGAAATGTTATTGGCCGTCAGCGGGCAACGCTCCTGCGGCCAATTCGTCACGGAGCTGTTCAGCGAATCGCCCGAAGCCCTGGCTTCGCTGCATCAATCGGTTAAGTCGGCCCACCCGTTCAACAAGCGCGAAGCCGTGCTGATCACCCAGTCCGGACAAAACCTGACCGTCGACTACGCCGTAACGCCCATTCTCAGTCGCCACACGACCTATCTGCTGCTGGAAATCCTGCCGCGCGACCGCTTGTTGCGCATCACCAAGGAAGAAGCCCAGTTATCCAAGCAGGAAACCACCAAGATGCTGGTGCGCGGCCTGGCCCACGAAATCAAGAATCCACTGGGCGGCATTCGCGGGGCGGCCCAGTTACTGGCGCGTGAACTCCAGGACGCCGGACTCAAGGACTACACCGATGTGATCATCGAAGAGTCTGACCGCCTGCGCAATCTGGTCGACCGCATGCTCGGCTCAAACAAGCTGCCCTCGCTGGCGGAAACCAATATCCACGAAGTGCTGGAGCGCGTCTGCCAGCTGGTCGACATGGAAACCCAGGGCCGCATCACACTGGTGCGCGATTACGACCCGAGTATTCCGGACCTGCTGATTGATCGCGAACAGATGATCCAGGCAGTGCTCAACATCGTGCGCAATGCCATGCAGGCACTGAGCAGCAGCCCGCCGCACAACGGCAGAATCACCTTGCGCAGCCGTGCGCTGCGCCAGTTCACCATCGGCCATACGCGCCACCGGCTGGTGTGCAAGGTCGAGATTATCGACAACGGGCCCGGCATCAGCCCAGAGCTGCAACAGACCATTTTCTATCCGATGGTCAGTGGCCGAGCCGACGGTACCGGCCTCGGACTGGCCATTACGCAGAACATCATCAGCCAGCATCAGGGGCTGATCGAATGCGAAAGCCATCCTGGACACACGGTGTTCAGCCTGTTTCTACCGCTTGAACAAGGAGTTTCACAGCCATGAGCCGCAGCGAATCCGTCTGGGTTGTCGACGATGACCGCTCCATCCGCTGGGTGCTGGAAAAGGCATTGCAGCAGGAAGGCATGTCCCCACAGACATTCGACAGTGCGACCAGCCTGCTCAGCCGTCTGGAGCGCGAGCAGCCGGATGTGATCATCTCCGACATCCGCATGCCCGGTCCGAGCGGGCTGGATCTGCTGGCCCAGCTGCGTGAACGCTTCCCGCGCCTGCCGGTGATCATCATGACCGCTCACTCCGATCTGGACAGTGCTGTAGCGTCCTATCAGGGCGGCGCCTTCGAGTACTTGCCCAAGCCCTTCGATGTGGACGAAGCCATCGCGCTGGTCAAGCGCGCCTGCCAGCACGCCCTGGAGCAACAGAGTTCGGTTGCACCCGCCAAACTGGAAGCGACCCCGGAAATCATCGGCGAAGCGCCGGCCATGCAGGAAGTCTTCCGTGCCATCGGCCGGTTGTCGCACTCGAACATTACCGTGCTGATCAACGGCGAGTCCGGCACCGGCAAGGAGCTGGTAGCCCACGCCCTGCACCGGCACAGCCCACGGGCGCGCTCACCCTTCATTGCCTTGAACATGGCCGCCATCCCGAAAGACCTGATGGAGTCCGAGCTGTTCGGTCACGAGAAGGGCGCCTTTACCGGCGCTGCCAACCTGCGCCGTGGCCGCTTCGAGCAGGCCGATGGCGGCACGCTGTTCCTCGATGAAATCGGCGACATGCCGGCGGACACCCAGACCCGCCTGCTGCGCGTGCTGGCGGATGGCGAGTTCTACCGGGTCGGTGGCCATACCCCGGTCAAGGTGGATGTACGCATCATTGCCGCCACCCACCAGAATCTGGAAACGCTGGTCAATGAAGGCAAGTTCCGCGAAGACCTGTTCCACCGGCTCAACGTCATCCGCATTCACATTCCACGCCTGTCAGACCGCCGCGAAGATATACCGACACTGGCACGGCACTTCCTCGCCAGAGCCGCTCAAGAGCTGGCAGTGGAAGCCAAACTGCTGAAAAGCGAAACCGAGGAATACCTCAAACAACTGGCCTGGCCGGGTAATGTCCGTCAGCTGGAAAATACCTGCCGCTGGATTACCGTCATGGCCTCCGGCCGGGAAGTGCATGTCAGCGACTTGCCACCGGAACTGCTCCAGCAGCAACCGGATGCCCCGGTGAATGCCAGCTGGGAAGAGTCGCTGCGGCTCTGGGCAGACCAGGCCCTCACGCGCGGCCAGGGCAATCTGCTGGATATTGCCGTACCGGCTTTCGAACGCATCATGATCGAAATCGCCCTCAAGCACACGGCCGGGCGCCGCCGCGACGCGGCCCTGTTGCTGGGCTGGGGACGCAACACCTTGACGCGCAAGATCAAGGAGCTCGGCATGAAAGTCGCGGGCAGCGACGAGGATGACGGCGAGGATTGACCCCGCCTCATTGCGATCGGTATTGCTCGCGGCGGAAGATCAGTGGCTGGCTGCCCTGGAAAACCCCAAAGCTCGCCAGCGCACTGGCAGGACTTCTGCCAGTGCCCGGTTTGCTGCAGACTGGCACCGAGCAGGGCGTAGTAATTCGGATCACTGACCAGTGATGGCCGGTGACTGGAGAGCGTGGCCACGGCACCGGCATTATCGCCAGCCTGCGGTTGCGCCCGGGCCAGCAGCACACTGAGTTCACTGTCATGCGGATACAACCGCAACTGGCCCGGCAACCAGGCCAGCAGACGGGCTTGCTGCCCGCCCTCAAGGTAGGCGCGGGCCAGCAGGCGGACGATTTCCTGATTGCTGCCCTGCCGCCGGTGCAAGACCTCGAGCTCGCTTATGGCGCGCGGATAGTCCTGCTCCATCAATGCCTGCCGTGCACGGCTGAGCGCATCCGGGGTATGGGCGGCCACTTGCATCTTGGCCGGACGCGGCGCTGCCGCCTGGGGCGCAGCAGACGGCTCCGGTGCCGGGCTGCTGTCGACCTGACGGGTAGCCCAGTCGGGCATCGGCGGCTCTGCCGTGACCTCCTCGACCGCCTCGGGCAATAGCGGTTCGGTCTGGCTTTGGGCAACACTCAAGGGCACTTCAAGCCAGAGTTGCCAGTGGCTGCCGGCGGCTTCCAGGCGATCCAGCACCGTCAGCTGATCGCCCATGCCCACCAGCAAGACCTGAACATCCGCACCCTGCGCTTCGACCCGCCAGGACAGGCTGCTGCCACCGCGCTGAATGCGGCCTTTGGCCGGCTCGCCGATGATCTGCACATCCTTCAGCAGCAAGCTGACGGCGCCGTTCTCTTCGGTACGCTCATAAACCACCGACTGGTCGAGCAGCAACTGCAACTGGAAGCGCTGCGCATCATGTTGCGGCAGAATTTCCAGCAACTGCGGACGCTCCGCCACCACCGCAGGCGCCTGCGCAGGGAGAGCCGGAGCAGGTGCCAGCGCCGGCTCATCCGATTTGGAGTCCAGGACCACGCGACCGATCATCATGCCCACCAGCAAACCGATCAGGCACAACGAGGAAAACCAGATCATATTGCGCCGCAGTCGCTCGCTGCGATCTCGCCGGAACGCTGCGGCTTCATCAACCGCATACAGCCCATCCAGCTGCGGCCGCTCACCGGGGCCGGCACGCCGGGCCTCCAGGTCGCGCAGCATGTCGTTGACCAGACTCATGACCAGACCTCCGCCAACCAGGGCCAGCCGAGCACTCCGGCCGTCAGCAGGACAAGCACCAGCAAGCCAACACGCCACTGCCAACCGGCAATGCCCGGGGCGTTCGATCCCTCGGTATCCTCCAGCGCCCGCGCCACATGACGTTTATCCACCAGCCGACGGCCCTCACCAAACGCCACCATCAGCGACTTGTGCGCCAGAATGTTCAACAGCCGCGGAATACCGCCACTGCCCCTGACCAGCATGCGCACGGCTGCCTTGCCGAACGGCTGATCGCCGCGAAAGCCGGCAACTGCCAGCCGCTCCTGCAGATAGCGGTTGGCATCGGTTTCATCCAGCGGCCGCAGCCGGTAGGAGAAAGTAATGCGCTGGCGCAACTGGCGGAACTCATTGCGTTCAAGGATCGCATCCAGCTCGGGCTGGCCGAACAGCACCACTTGCAGCAGCTTGCTGCGCTCGGTTTCCAGATTGGTCAGCAAACGCAGGGCCTCAAGGGTTTCTTCCGGCAGCGCCTGCGCCTCGTCAATCAGCAACACCACGCTGCGACCGGCCGCCGCCAGCTCGATCAGCCGGCGATTCAGGGCATCGAGCAGGCCCATCGAATCCAGCTGTTCGATGCCCTCAACGTGCAACTCACGGGCAACCGCCTGACGCAGATCCAGCGGGGTCAGCGACGGGTTGGGCAGATAGGCCAACTGGTACTGCTCACTGTCGAGCAGATTCAACAGCGCCCGGCACAGCAGGGTCTTGCCGGTTCCCACTTCCCCGGTAATCTTGATAAAGCCTTCACCCTCGCCCAGCGCCACCCGCAACAGATTAAGACAGGCCTGATAGGGCGCCAGCTGCACCAGAAAATCGGTGTTCGGCGTCAGGGCGAAGGGTTTTTCGCGCAGACCGAAGAATGCCTCATACATGCAGATTCATTCCTAGCGAAGCTCCTGGAAGGTTTCCGCACTGCGCTTGATCTCGTTGATCCAGGTATCTGCGCCCACCACTTGCGGGCGCACCAGAATCACCAGCTCGCTTTTCTCCAGATCCTTGCGCTGCTGCTGGAACAGCCAGCCAATCATGGGCAACTCCGATAGCCAGGGCACGTTGGCATCCAGATCATCGTTGTTGTTGAGCATCAGACCGCCGATCACCACTACCTGACCGCTGCGGGCGCGCACAATCGAGTCGGACTGACGGCTGCGGGACTGTGCCAGCGGCAGGTTGAAAATATTGTCCTCGCCGCCCAGTTCGATTTGCTTGTTCTGATCTTTGACCAGACTGACGCTAGGCCGGATATGCAGCGTGACTTCGTCGTTCTTGTTGATCTGTGGGGTCACATCCAGGGAAATCCCGGAAAAGAACGGCGTCAGCGTGATATCCAGATCAGGCGCGGTAGTACCGCCGACCAGTGAAGTGGTGGTGGTTGACACATCGGTCACGAAGTACTCGTCCACACCGACTTTGATCACCGCTTTCTGGTTGTTCAGCGTCGAGATGCGAGGACTGGACAGAATCCGCAGTTCGCCCTGGGTTTCCAGCAACTGCAGTACGCCGGTGAAATCCCCGACATTCAGAATCGCACTGAAAACACCACCCACGGTATCCGGGCCGGTCAGAGCATCACCGGTCACCGCCACGCCACCATCATCGCCCAGCGCCGCCCAGTCGACACCGGCCTGAAATTTGTCATTCAGGCGCACTTCCAGAATCTTGGTTTCCAGAATGACCTGACGCGCCAGATTCTCTTTGGCCTTGTTCAGAAAAGATTCGACCGCCATCTGGTCAGCACTGGAGGCGCGCACCACCAACAAGCCGGCCTGCGGATTGGCCGAGACGCTGTTGTCCTTTTCGTCGCCGATAATCATCCGCACCACATCCTGGACCTGTTTCCAGTAATCGACATCACTGGTGGTGGTGACTTCGCTGGCAGGCGTGGTGTTCGAGGTTGAGGTGGTGGTAGAGCCGGCGATGCTGTTGTCGGTGCTGTTGCTGGTGACCGCCTGGCCGGAACTGATCTGGGTTTGGGTAGAACCCGCCCGCAGCAGGTTGATGTAATCCACCTCGTAGGTGCGGGTAATCGCCTGATTGGGCAGGATCTGATACCCATAGCTGGTACGGTTGAAGTCATAGCCGTAACTGTCGCGCACCGCCGACAGCACCTGTTCCAGAGTCACCTGCCGCAGGCTGAAGGTGATGGTTCCACTGACCTCCGGACTGACCACAATATTCTGTCCGGCACCCTCCATCAGACTGAGGAAGAACTGCTGCGCCGGCATGTCGGTGGCAGCCACATCGAAACGCGGCCCGGCAGCACTCTGCAGCGGCTGCGAGCGCAATGGCGGAATCAGCGCTGCCTGCACGGCAAGCGGAGGCACAACCTTCTGCTGGCTCTGTTCAAGACTCTGCCTGAGCATGCGGTTGCTCTGCTCATACAGTTGCTTGTCACCACTTTCAAAGGTCTGACAGGACGTCAGGACAGCGCACAGACCCAGTAGTGGCAGGCGCGACAACAGGGGAGACAGATTCGGCATCATCGGCTCG
>DATMWH010000275.1:0-4843 GCA_035562615.1 Pseudomonas sp.
CCCAGGCACTGTCGCTACCCAATGGCGCAACCCTGCCCAACCGGATGGCTAAAGCCGCCATGACCGAAGGGTTGGCCGACCCGCGCGGCTATCCGTCAGCAGCGCTGGAGCGCTTGTATACACAGTGGGGCAACAGTGGCTGCGGGTTGCTGATTACCGGCAACGTTCTGGTAGACCGGCATCACCTAGAGCGTCCGGGGAATGTGGTGATAGATCGCGAACCGGATGCCGATATGCGCGCCGCACTCGCGCGCTGGGCGACGGCAGCCAAGGCCGGCGGGGCGAAGATCTGGATGCAGATCAGCCATGCCGGCCGGCAGACCTCCGCCATCGTCAACCCGACACCCAAGGCACCCTCTGCCATACCGCTGGCGCTACCGGGAAAGCAGTTTGGCGCCCCCGTGGCCATGACCGAGGCCGATATACAGGAAACCATCCAGCGCTTTGCGCAAGCGGCCCATGCCGCGCAGACGGCCGGCTTTGACGGGGTGCAGATCCATGCCGCCCATGGCTACCTGCTCTCGGCCTTTCTCAACCCGCGCGCCAATCAGCGCAATGACCGCTGGGGCGGCTCACTGGAAAATCGTGCCCGCCTGCTGCTGGAAGTCCTCAAAGTGATACGCGAAAGCACCGGCCCTGCCTTTACCATCGCGGTCAAACTCAACTCGGCCGACTTCCAGAAAGGCGGTTTCAGCTTTGCCGACAGCACCACGGTGGCCCAGTGGCTGAGCGAAGGCGGCATCGACCTGATCGAAATCTCCGGGGGAAATTACGAGCAACCGCGGATGATGGACATGGACGGCATGGAGAAACCCGATACCTCCGCCCTGCCCGCCTCGACGGCCGCACGCGAAGCCTACTTTGTGGATTTTGCCCGGCAGATGCAGCACAGGGTGAAGGTACCGCTGATGGTCACCGGCGGCTTTCGCAGCGTGACCGCCATGGCCAGCGCCGTGAGCAGCGCCGGTGTTGCGCTGATCGGCCTGGGCCGCCCGCTGTGCGTCTACACGCACAGTGTGCGCCGCCTGCTGGCCGGGGAGCAGCAGGCACTGGATCGCTGGGAAACTCAGCTGCAGTTGGGGCCTGGCTGGCTGGGCCAGCACTCACCGATTGGCCTGATCAAGATGCTCAACGGCTTCGGTGCCACCTATTGGTATTACCAGCAGTTCCGGCTCATGGGCCGTGGCGAAGCACCCGACCTCAAGCTCGGAGTACTGAGCGCCTTGCTGCGCGAGCTCAAGGAGCAGAAGCGCTGGATGGCCAACGCGCGCTTCCCCGAGTGAGCGGCTCGGGCGCCTGTGCCCGGGCGGTTCAGTCCTTTTGCTTGCGCAGCTTGTCCTGATTGGCCCGTTTTTCCGACGCCATGACTTCCAGCGTCAGGTTGATGGCACTGCCCTGGTAGCCGATAAAGCGGTCGAATTCTTCATCGGACATGTCGCGCAACACGTCGTGCTGGCGCACCAGATTGACGAAGCGACGCTCACGCTCGTACTGCTTGGGCAAGGCGGTGATGCCCCAGTAATCCAGGCGCTTTTCCAGTGCCGGGTTGTAGGTGCGCAGAAAGTTCAGGATAAACGGGATCGGATCATGCCGGGCGATCAGTGCCGCCACCCGCAGAATCATGTCGAACGGCAGCGTGGCGCGGCCCTGCTCGACCTCTTCGAGAAACTCCGTATCGCTCAGGCCCAGCGCCGTGGACAGCTCCTGCAAATTCAGCCCGGCGACCTCCCGGGCATCACGCAAAAAGCTCCCGGCATCGGCCATGGCGGACAAGCGCTCGGGGGACACCGCCTTGGAATACAGGTCCTTCAGCCAGTTGTCACTGGCCATCAGCGGAATCGCCGAACCAACTCTGGCGACATCCAGCAAGCCGCCGGTCACCATGTCGGTGTAGCCCTTGAGCTGACCAAACAGGGCACCCGCCGCTTTTTCCAGAGAAAGTCCGCCACCCATCGACGGCCGGGGAGCCGGTTTGACGGGCTCCGCAGGCTTGGCGGCGGCCTTGGCCGGCCTGGGGGGGCGGGGAGGCTTGGCCGCGGCCTTGGTCTTGGCCGCAATGACTTTTTCAGCAGCCGTTTTACTGGTCTTGCCTTTCTGGGTAGCCATGACAATCTCCGGTGATAACAACCCGCTCAGTGTAGCGGCTGCCTGAGCACAGGATAGATAGGCACAGGCATTTACTTGTGCGGCCGCGCCTGTCCGAAGCAGCAGATGACGTTGGAAGCAGTTCCAATTACACTCGAAACCCGCCCACCGCCACCCGGAGCCAGATCATGTCCAGCGAACAGCCAAGCCCCAACGTAGAAAGCATGCGCCTCATCTTTGCCGAGCAGCGCAAAGCCTTCGAACTGGATCGCTATCCGTCCTACCAGACCCGCTGCGCCAATCTGATGAAGCTCAAGACACTGATTCTGGACAATGCCGACGCCATCTGCGCCGCCGTGTCAGCCGATTTCGGCAGCCGCTCGCCGTATGAAACCAAACTGCTGGATATCTTCGGCTTCGTCACCGAGATCAATCATTCGCTGAAATACCTGAAAAAGTGGATGAAGCCGCAGCGCCGCGGCGTCAGCATCTGGTTCCAGCCGGGCAAGGCTGCCATGCAGGCCCAGCCGCTCGGGGTGATCGGAATTGCCGCGCCGTGGAACTATCCGCTGTACCTGACGCTTGGCCCGCTGGCCGGAGCGCTCGCGGCCGGCAACCGCGCGATGATCAAGATCGCCAGTGATTCCACCAACTTCGGCACGCTGATCGGCCAGCTGCTGGCCAAGGAATTCCCGCAGGATCTGGTGGCTGTGGTGCACCCGGGACCGGGCATCAATGACCACTTCTCGCGCATGCCGTTCGATCACTTCATCTTCACCGGGTCTCCGAGTGTGGGCAAACAGGTGATGAAGAACTGCAGCGAGAACCTCACGCCGGTCACACTGGAGCTGGGCGGCAAGTCACCCACGGTGGTGGCGCCGGACTACTCGATCAAGACCGCCGCCGAAACCATTCTCTGGGGCAAATGCATCAACTCCGGACAGACCTGCGTGGCGCCTGACTACGTATTCATCCCGGAAGGCACCAGCAACCAATTCATTGAAGTCGCCCGGGCGACAGTCGCCAAAAACTACCCCGGCAAACTCAGCAGCAACAGTGACTACACCAGCATGATCAATGACCGGCAGCTGCACCGGGTCAACGGCTTGCTGGAAGATGCGCGCGAGAAAGGCGCCGAAGTCATTGCACTGGCTGACGCCGAGGATGCCCGCAGCGCCGGCAAGCTGGCGCCGCACCTGGTACTGAATGTCAGCGAAGACATGCAGATCATGAAAGAGGAAATCTTCGGCCCGCTGCTGCCGGTAAAAACCTACCGCGGCCTCGATGAGGTGCTGGAATACATCAACTCGCACGAGCGACCACTGGCCTTCTACTACTTCGACGATGACCGTGGCCGCACCGAGATGATGCTGAAGAAAACCATCTCCGGCGGCGTGTCAGTCAATACCGTCATGCTGCACGTGCTGCAGGAAAACCTGCCGTTCGGTGGCGTCGGCAACTCCGGCCTGGGCCACTATCACGCCGAGGAAGGCTTCCAGACCTTCAGCAAGATGCGGCCGATTTTCTATCAATCGAAAATCAACGGTTCAGCCCTGCTCAGACCGCCGTACGGCAAGCTCACCCGCCTGCTACTGAAACTCACGCTGCGCTGATTCTGCGGCAGACATGTAAAAGGGGCCTTTCGGCTTTTGACTCCCTCTCCCGTTTACGGGAGAGGGTTGGGGAGAGGGGCGCAGCTCACTCAACCAGCAGGCAATTAGCTTGATTGGCTGGCGTTTCGCAGGGATATCTGGTCATTCATTGTCCAGAAGTCGTAGAGCACGCCGACGACAAAAAAACCGCCGGTGAACAGGAACAGAATGCCGGTCAGCCATTTGCCCTGATACATCCGGTGCACGCCGAACAGCCCGAGAAAGGTCAGCAGCAACCAGGCCACGTTGTAATCAATCGCGCCCGCATGAAAGCGCAGGTCGGCATCACGATCCATCCCCGGGATCAGAAACAGGTCGATCAGCCAGCCGATGCCCAGCAGACCAAAGGTAAAGAACCAGATGGTGCCGGTCACCGGCTTGCCATAATAAAAACGGTGTGCCCCCAGAAAACCGAAGATCCAGAGCAGATAGCCGATAACCTTGCTGTGATTGTCTTGCAGCATGCGCATTTTCTCCTGTAGCAGCGCTGTTTAGCGGAAACGCCGGCCGCCGGGTTCGTCTTCGCTGGTTTGCAGACTCAGCCCTTGGCTCATGCTTGCCAGATGATCACCATCAGACTCGGAGCCCAGTTTGATCAACAGGCGCAGATCGTTGGTGGAGTCAGCGTGCGACAAGGCGTCTTCATAGGTGATCTCTCCCTGCGAATAAAGCGCATACAGCGATTGATCGAAGGTCTGCATGCCGAGTTCGTTTGAACGCTTCATCAGGGCCTTGAGCTCATGCACTTCGCCCTTGCGAATCAGGTCGGCGGCCAGTGGTGTGTTGAGCATGACCTCGATCACCGCACGACGGCCCTTGCCATCCGGCGTGGGCACCAGTTGCTGGGCAACGATGGCGCGCAGGTTGAGCGAAAGGTCCATCCACACCTGCTGCTGACGGTCGGCCGGGAAGAAGTTGATGATCCGGTCCAGCGCCTGGTTGGCATTGTTGGCGTGCAGCGTGGCAAGACACAGGTGGCCGGTTTCGGCGAAGGTCACCGCATGATCCATGGTCTCGCGGGTACGCACCTCACCGATCAGAATCACATCCGGCGCCTGACGCAGGGTGTTTTTCAGTGCCACGTCGAACGACTCGGTATCAATGCC
>DATMWH010000276.1:0-4039 GCA_035562615.1 Pseudomonas sp.
GCGGCCTGCACGATAATGCAAAACGCCGCGTGTGTAACCACAGCAGCCCGGTTCGTCGCGCTGGCCGGGAAGTGCTGGCCCGGGATCACAGGGTTGACCAACGCTGCAGGGCACGAGCTGGTTTCTGGCAGCGCCGAACTATTGCTGTGGTTGTGGATGCACAAACACCTGCGCCTGCATCTGTTCGGCGCCGCCACCCCGGCGCATGCCGCGTACCGGGCAGGCGTCGAGGTAGTCCATGCCGATCGCCAGCTTGAGGTGGCGTTCGGGGCGTGCCAGGCCGTTGGTGACGTCGAAGCAGTACCAGTAGCCATCCAGCCAGGCTTCGGCCCAGGCATGGCTGGCGAGGTGCGACAGGTCATCGCTGTACAGGTAGCCGGACACATAGCGCGCCGGAATGCCCAGGCTGCGCGCGCAGGCAATGAACGCATGGGCATGGTCCTGACAGACTCCCGCGGCGCTGGCAAAGGCGGCGGCTGCCGTGCTTTCCACCGTGGTGACGCCCGGGCTGTAGGGCATGGCGGCGAGCAGGGCATGCATCAGCCGGATCAGGTCCCTGCGCTGACGGCCGTTACCACAGACGTGCAAGGCGAACTCACGCAATGCGGCATCCGGCTGGGTCAGGCACGTAGGGCGCAGATAGGGCAGTGGCGAGCGGCTGTCATGCTCAGAATCGCAGTGTTCATCGATGTCCACCACGCCGCGGGCACCGATGACAATCGACTCATGGGGCTGCTCCATGGTCAGTACATGCAGGATATTGCCGTAGGGATCGCGTTGCGCCTGCACCGCGCCGGGCAGATCGAGTTGCCAGTTGAGCACATGCTGACGCCGGCTTTCCTGCGGCGTCAGGCGCAGGTACTGGATGCTGGCGCGTACCGGATCCTGGTAGTTGTAGGTGGTCTGGTGACTGATCGAGAGCCTCATGCGGCCTCCAGATAGGAGCGTTGAATGGCATCGGCCAGGTCGCGCACCCGCAGGATCGAGTCCGACAGCCAGGCGTGCAGACCTTCGACAAGAATGTCGTCGATACCGGTATAGCGCAACCGCGCTGCCATTTCGGCGACCATGCGCTGTGCCGGCCGACCGTTTTCGCCGGGCAGGCTGGCGAGAATCGTGTGGATCTCATCCAGGCAACTGCGCAGCGAGCGCGGTACGTCTTCGCGCAGAATCAGCAGCTCGGAAACCTGACGTGCCCCCGGCGCATCACGGTACAACTCGGTAAAGGCCTCGAACGCTGACAGCGCGCGCAACAGGGCGCTCCACTGATAGTAGGCATAGGCCGAGCCCTCGGTGAGACTGGCCGCTTCGTCACCGAGCATTTCGTAGCGCGAATCGAGCAGCCGCAGGCTGTTGTCAGCCCGTTCGACATAGGTCCCCAGACGAACGAAGTGGAAGGCGTCATTGCGCATGATGGTGCCGTAGGTGGCGCCGCGGAACAGGTGCGAGCGCTGCTTGACCCATTCACAAAAGCGGCTGATCCCGTAATGCCCCAGCCCTTCGGCAGCGATCCCGCGCATTTCCAGCCAGGTGGCATTGATGTTCTCCCACATATCGGCGGTGATGCGCCCGCGCACCGCGTGGGCATTGCTGCGCGCCGCCCGCAGGCAGTTGAAGATGCTGGTCGGATTTTCCGGATCCAGCGCAAAGAAATGCAGCATGCGCTCGCCATGCAGATGGCCGTGGCGCTCCAGATAGTCATCCAGGGTGCCGGTGATCAGCAACGGCATTGCCAATTCGTCCAGCCCCTCGCGGTTGTCCTGCGGCATCAGCGACAGCGAATAGCTGATCTCCAGCATGCGCGCACGGTTTTCCGCACGTTCCAGATAACGCGACATCCAGTACAGGTCGGCCGCCGTTCTACTCAACATGCCATCTACTCCTCAATCCTCGACAATCCAGGTGTCCTTGGTTCCGCCACCCTGGGACGAATTGACCACCAGCGACCCTTCGCGCAATGCCACACGGGTCAGGCCGCCCGGCACCAGGCAGGTTTCCTTGCCCGACAGGACAAACGGCCGCAGGTCGATGTGGCGCGGCGCAATCCCGTTCTCGACAAAGGTCGGACAGGTCGACAGGCTCAGCGTCGGCTGGGCGATATAGCCGGCCGGATTGGCCTTGAGGCGGTCACGGAAGGCTTCGATCTCGGCCTTGCTGGCCGCCGGCCCGACCAACATGCCGTAGCCCCCGGAGCCCTGGGTTTCCTTGACCACCAGCTCCGGCAGATGGGCCAGCACGTGGGACAGTTCCTGCGGCTTGCGGCATTGCCAGGTCGGCACGTTGGCCAGAATCGGCTCCTCATCCAGATAAAAGCGCACCATATCCGGCACGTAGGGATAGACCGACTTGTCATCGGCAACACCGGTACCAATGGCGTTGGCCAGCACCAGGTTGCCGGCCAGATAAGCACTCAGCAGACCCGGCACACCGAGCATGGAATCCGGTTTGAAGGCCAGCGGATCAAGGTACAGATCATCCAGCCGGCGATAGATCACATCTACGTGCTTGGGTCCGGCGGTGGTGCGCATGTAGACGTGCGCGTCGCGCACGAACAGGTCGGCGCCTTCGACCAGCTCGACACCCATTTCGCGGGCCAGAAAGGCGTGCTCGAAGTAGGCACTGTTGAAGTGCCCCGGCGTCAGTACCACCACACAGGGATCATCGACCGGACTGGAACTTTTGAGGGTCGACAACAGCAGGCCCGGATAGTGATCGATCGGTGCAATCCGCTGGTTGCCGAACAACTCCGGAAACAGGCGCATCATCATCTTGCGGTCTTCCAGCATGTAACTGACGCCGCTGGGGGTGCGCAGGTTGTCTTCCAGCACGTAGTACGTACCGTCGCCATCGCGCACCAGGTCAACACCGGAGATGTGCGAGTAGATGTCGCGGTGCAGATCCAGGCCCTGCATGGCGATCTGGTAACACTCGTTGGCCAGCACCTGTTCGGCTGGAATGATCCCGGCCTTGATGATCCGCTGGCCGTGGTAGAGGTCGGCCAGGAACATGTTCAGCGCCTTGACCCGCTGGATGCAGCCGCGCTCGACCATGCGCCATTCGCTGGCCGGAATGCTTCTGGGGATGATGTCGAACGGGATCAGGCGTTCGGTTCCCTGCTCATCACCGTAGAGCGTGAACGTGATGCCGGCACGGTGAAACAGCAGATCAGCCTCACGCTGACGCTGCGCCAACTGCTCGGGCGGCGTCGCCGCCAGCCAGCGGGAAAATTCTCGGTAGTGCGGGCGGACCTTGCCGTGCGCATCGTACATTTCGTCATAGAACTGACGTGCCATGCCTTGCTCCTATGTTTACCCGAGGTAACCAGTGCAAGGCTCGCGCCACTCAGAAAAATCAATATTTTTCATGGGGTTAAATCACCGAGCAACGCACAGCGCACCATCATGGAGCATCATTTGCCCGGCTAAACGCACCGCCGCACAACGGCGCACCGCTTCAGGGCAAGAGATCCGCCGGTTACTGAAAATATAATTGGACAGCCCCGCCGGCTTATTCAATGCTTGTCGCACAACAAGACAGATACGCTCGGAGCTTCCCCCATGAAAGCGATGAACCTGCAGGATTCCATGTTCCTTCTGATCGAGCAGCGGCAGCAGCCGATGCACGTCGGCGGCATGAGCATTTACACCCCGCCCAAGGACGCTGGCCCGGATTATGTGGAGAACATCTATCAGTCCTGGCGCAAGCATGTGAGTGCCAACAAGCCGTTTAACCAGCGGCCGGTGAACAAGCTCGGCGTGTGGTACTGGGAAGAAGACACCGACTTCGATATCGACTATCACCTGCGTCATCTGGCCCTGCCCAAACCGGGGCGCATCCGCGAACTGCTGGCCATGGTCGGACGCCTGCACGGCACCCTGATGGACCGCTCGCGGCCGCTGTGGGAAGTCAGCCTGATCGAAGGCCTGGCTGACGGGCGCTTTGCCATCTATTCGAAAATGCACCATTCCATGGTGGATGGCGTGACCGCCACCAAGATGGCCGTCAACATGCACGCCTTCAATGCGCAGGAAACCAAACT
>DATMWH010000277.1:0-14404 GCA_035562615.1 Pseudomonas sp.
CAAGCCGAGCTTCGCCGTTTACGTGCAGAGCTCAAGCGTGTGACTGAGGAGCGAGACATCCTAAAAAAGGCCGCCGCGTACTTTGCCAAGGAGTGCGGCTGAAGTACGCCTTCATCAATCAGCTGTCAGCAGAATATCCAATTCGTCGGCTGTGCCTGACCTTGAAAGTGCATGCCAGCGGTTACTACGCCTGGCTGGCAGAGCCGAAGTCGGCGCGGGCCAAGGATGACCAGCGGCTGCTTGGGCTGATCAAGCATTCTTGGCTGGAGAGCGGCGGTGTCTATGGATACCGCAAAATCCATGATGACCTGCGTGAGCTTGGAGAAGCCTGCGGTAGGCATCGCGTTGCTCGATTGATGCGCCTGGAAGGATTGCGTTCTCAGACGGGGTATCGGCGTCGGCCGGGGCGTTATGGTGGCAAGCCTCCAGTAGCCTCACCGAATCATCTGGAGCGACGATTCAATGTTACTGAACCCAACAAGGTCTGGGTTACGGACATAACTTACATCCGCACCTATGAGGGCTGGCTGTATTTAGCCGTGGTGCTCGATCTGTTTTCGCGGCAGGTAATCGGTTGGTCAATGAAGCCGCAGATGACCAGCGATTTGGCGATTGATGCATTACTGATGGCGGTCTGGCGGCGTAAGCCAAGACAGGAAGTGATGATTCATTCAGACCAAGGTAGTCAGTTCAGCAGCGGCGACTGGCAGAGTTTCCTGAAAGCAAACAACCTGCTTGGCAGCATGAGTCGGCGCGGCAACTGCCACGACAATGCTGTGGCAGAGAGCTTCTTTCAGCTGCTAAAGCGCGAGCGAATCAAGCGGAAAATCTACAGCACAAGACAGGATGCGCGGGCTGATGTTTTTGATTACATCGAGATGTTCTACAACCCAAAACGACGGCATGGTTTCAATAACCAACTGTCACCGGTAGAGTTTGAGAAGCGACATTTACTGAGCTTGGAAAGTGTCTAGGGAATCCGGGGCGATTCACTGGTTACAAATTCAAACCTAGTCACTTCGATATTCACTACCTCCGTGGCGAGTTCAATCTGAACGGTAGTTATCAGGATAACTTCACGCGAAACCAGGTCGAAGCGCGCCGCTTCGTGAATTGGTCTCTGGCTCAAGAGACAATCGACAAGATCGTCGATCAGTTTGAGCCAGATCGCGAGTACACGTGGACTTCTGTGGTTCAAGAGGTTGCTGAATGACTAACTTTTCGTAGAGCCATCCGGCTGGCCGTTCTCTGCCCTTTACTAAGGGCCGATTGGGGTTGTTTTCCGTCCCTAGCGACCGGCACCTACCTAGCTTTGAATAGTAAGGATCAAACGTTTGATGAATTAACGCACCCAGCAAACTTGGCGCGCTGTTCTGGTGTCATGTCGTTTTCTAGACATTCAAGATAATCGCCATACCATTGCATCATGGCGCGGCGTTGCGCTAAATATTTCGCCTTGTTGTACGTGCCTGATACGCTTGGCTCTATGTGCGCAAGTTGTGCCTCGACGTGATCCTTTTCCCATCCATGCTCCCGTAGCAGAGTGCTGGCGGTGTGGCGAGTGCCGTGGCCTACCAGCCGATCCTTGTAGCCTATTTTCCTCAAAGTTAGATTTATGGTGTTCTCGCTGATAACCGGGTTTTTTGCTCCGATTCCAGGAAACAGATAACGGCCTCGCCCAGTGAGGCGGTGAAGATCCATCAGTGCGCCTACAGCTTGTCTTGAGAGCGGTACAACATGATCAATCCGGGTTTTCATCTTGGCTGCCGGAATAGTCCATAGTGCAGTTTCGAGGTCGAATTCTGACCACTCAGCCCACCTGACCATGCCTGGCCTAGATGCGGTCCAAAGACACATCCATGTAGCTATTTTCGCAGGTGTTCGACTTGTGCTAAGGCGCATTGCTTTTAGGAATGCTGGTAGTTCAGGCTCCAGCAAGTGCGGGTATGGCCGTGCAAGAGGCGTCTTAGTGGCAATCGTAACCAGTTCGGAGGCTGGATTAACTTCGCACAGCCCGCGTGCGATTGCTTGGCTGAATATCTGGCGTAGCGCCACGCGGATCTTGTCGCGTGTATTGGTTGCGCCTCTGGCCTCGATTGACTCTTGCAGGGCGGCGCATTCCTTTGGCGTTATCTCGCTGATCGGCCTATCGCCCAGTGCTGGCAGAATGTCATTTTCGATATAGCCGCGCATCAGCCTGAGTGTGCTTTCAGCAAGGCCATCCTCAACCTTGCGCCGGTACCAGTAGGCCACGGACTCACGAAAGGGATTGAGTGTTGATGACTCTCTAGCGATCTTGGCTGCACGTTTGATGTCTGCGGGGTAAACGCCTGCATTTATTCCCTTTCGCTTTTCTGCAGCCTGTTCGCGCGCCTTCGTACCTGTTAACTCCGGATAGCTTCCAAGCCCGTGCCATTGCCACTTACCGCTGGCGTCTTTGTAGCGAAGCTGCCACGATTTTTTGCCGTCTTTCTTGACCCTGAAGTACAGGCCTTGGCCATCGTCGTGCTCGCGATACTCGACTGGCTCCGGCTCAAGCGCGGCCAACACGGTGTCAGCCATTGGTCGACGTTTGATATCGGCACGCTTCATTTATGTATCCCAGAGTTATGTGTTTTTTGGAGGATACAGGCTGGGATACATGGTATCAACGATTAAGCAAAAACACCCCGATGCATCCGGATGCATTATTTCATCAGGATTTCAGTAAATTCAGGGTGCTCAGGGCTTTTTGTGGCCATGCGAGTGCATGTGGAGATATGTAAATGGAGCGGGCGAAGGGAATCGAACCCTCGTCATGAGCTTGGGAAGCTCAGGTAATGCCATTATACGACGCCCGCGAGGGGTGCCTTTTTACCAGAACCCCGGCGTTAAATGAAGCCTGATGTTTGCTGGTGACCGCTTTCAGTTGGCCAGTGTGCGGATCTGTCCGCTGGGCGGGAAGGGTCTGGCAACCGATGGCTCGAGAAAGTCGAGCAGACAGGTGCGCATCTGCTGGCAGGCAGCCTTGTGCTCCATGTCGAGAAAGTGTCCGGCATTGTCGATCACGGTAAAGCTGCAATCACTGACCAGATTGGCAAATTCCCTTGCATCACTGGCGGTTGTGTGTCGATCCAGCGCGCCATTGATGAAATGCAAAGGAATGCCGATGTCGCGCAAACAGGCTTTCTCACCGTTGCCCTCGAGTTTCAGCAGCTGCCGGATATGGAAGTGCATCTGCGCATATTCATATTGCTCAAGTGAGCTGATGTGCTTGTGATTGAAGCGTTTGAACAAAGCGGGAAGGTGTTTTCCGAGGGTGCTGTTGACCAGGCTGGCGAGGTCTTCGCGTTCGCCGCGGCCGAGCAGGTCGAGGCTGGACTTGAGGTAGTCGAGGGTGGCCTGGTTGATCACCGGAGAGAAGGAGCTGATTACCGCCTGCTCGATCAGTGGCGGACGTTTGGCCAGCGCCAGCAGGCTGGCTATGCCGCCCCAGGAAAATGACAGCAGGACGCTGGCCTGGAAGTGCTTGATCAGCTCCAGGAGTATCTCGCTCTCGTCATGGCGCTCCAGCAAGCGATCGTGTTGATTGTGCGCTCTGGAACCGCCTGCGTAAGGCTGGTCATACAAGGCAACGTTGAAGTGGGGCAACAGGTAGCGGGCTGTGTGGGCGAATGCAGCAGTGGTCGCCAGTGAGCCGTTGACCAACAGAATGGTGCGTGTCGCCGCCGGGTTGTAGTAGAACTCGGTGTAGATCTGATGTTTCTGGTTTATGCAAACGATGGCGGTGTGCGCGCGCATGGTGATCGGCTCCTGGTCGGATTGGCCGAACCAGCCCCCATGCAATTGTCGGCACAAAGTCAGTGCGCGGCGGCTGGGCAATTTGCCGGTTCACTGACTGCCAAGCAGAAATCCTGCCAAGCACGCTGCCAACCACAAAACGTCATACAGCTCAGTCAGTTGAGCGTTCGATTGCCGATGCGGTTGGTGGCTGGGGTTGCAATTGGCGGACTTCCTGCACCGTCAGTGTGCGCCAGGCTCCGCAGGGCAGTTCGCCAAGGTGCAGTGCGCCGATGCTCTCGCGATGCAGGTCGATGACCCGGTTGCGGAAGTAGCCGAACATGCGCTTGACCTGGTGGTAGCGACCTTCGTGTAAGGTCAGACGCGCCTCGTGCGCGGCGAGGATTTGCAGTTCGGCGGGCAGGGTGGTGAGGTCTTCGTAGGCGAAATACAGGCCGCGGGCGAACACGTCTGCATACTCGGCGGTGATCGGGTGTTCGGTCCGGACCCGGTAGGCTTTTGGCAGATGACTGCCGGGCAGGGTCAGCTGCCGTGACCAGTGACCGTCGTTGGTGATCAGCAGCAGTCCGCTGGTGTTCAGGTCAAGGCGGCCGGCGAGGTGCAGTTCGTGCTTGTCCGGTACATCGAGCAAATCCAGCACGGTCGGGTGCTGCGGGTGCACGGTCGCGCTGACATAGCCGGTGGGTTTGTGCAGCATGTAAAAGCGCGCCGGCTTGCCGGCCTGCAGTACCTCATCGTCGAGTTCGACCCGGTTGAATTCACGGATCTGCAGCTGGCCGTCGCGCACGGTCTGGCCATCTACCTGCAGACGTCCGCTGGCGAGCAATTGACGGGCATCCTGACGATTGAAGCGCGCCAGATTACTGATGAAACGGTCAAGACGCATGGGGCGCGTCCGCCTGTTGCGCTTGGGCGCAGCTGGGGCACAGGCAGGCTTGGGGATTCTCTACTGCGTTCGGGCTGGCCAATGCCGTTGTGCTGAGGGTGACGTTAAAGCACCAGCAGGGGCGGGTTGCCGTCAGCGGATTGGCCAGAGTGCACTGGTTGCTCAAGCCGCATGCAGGGCAGTGCGTTGGGTCGTTCGGCTGTTGTTGGTCCATAGTCCTGAAGTTCCAGATGGCAATGGCCTGCTAGGCGTGCAGCCAGCGCTGGCGCAAGTGGTTGCTGCAGCTGTCGACCAACAGTACCAGCAGCAGCATGGCGAGAATCACTGTGGCCGCCTGGGCTTCCTGGAACAGGCTGAGGCTTACGTAGAGCATCTGCCCCAGTCCGCCGGCACCGACAAAGCCCAGCACGCTGGCCATGCGGATGTTGTTTTCCCAGCGGTACAGACTGTAGGCGATCAGTTGCGGCAGGATACCGGGCAGAGTGCCGTAGCAGAAGGCGGCCACGGCTGAACTGCCCGACAGGCGCAGCGCGCTGGCCGGTTCGCTGGGTGCGTTCTCCAGCGCTTCGGCAAACAGCCGCCCGAGTACGCCGGTGGTGTGCAGTGCCAGTGCCAGCGTGCCGGCATTCGGCCCCAGACCCGCCGCCAGCACCATCAACGCGGCCCAGACCAGTTCCGGTACGGCCCGCAGGGCATTGAGCAGCAGGCGGGCGCCAGCTTGAGGCAAGCGTCCGAAGCGTCCTGCCGCGGGCAGGGCGATAAGCAATCCCACCAGCATCGCCAGCAGGGTGCCGATGGCCGACATGGCCAGTGTTTCCAGCGCACCGCGACTGATATTGCGTAAATAGTCCGGGGAAAAATCTGGCTGCAGGAAGTTAGCCGCGTAGCGGCCCATCTGCTGCAGACTCTGGCTGCCAAACAGGCTGGCAAGGTCCAGTTGCAGCCAGCTGAAGCTGATGACCACGGCCAGCACGATGGCCAGGATCAGGCTGATGTCGATCAGTCGCTTCATTGCAGCCTCCCGCGTAGCAGGCGGCTGAGCTGGTCGGCCAAAAGCACCAGCGCGAGAAAAGTCAGCAACAGGCTGGCGACTTCGCTGGCGGCAAACATGCGCAGGGAAAAGTCCATCTGCTGACCCAGACCGCCGGCACCGACAAAGCCCATCACCACCGAGGCGCGGATGGCGCACTCCCAGCGGTACACGGTATAGGACAACAGTTCGCTGGCGGCCGCCGGCAACACGCCATAGGCAAACGCTGCCAGCCGGCTGCTGCCGGCCAGCAGCAGGGCCCGGGCAGGGCGTTGATCGACCGACTCGAAAATTTCCGCGTAGACCTTGCCGAGCATGCCGCTGTAGGTGATGGCAATTGCCAGCACCCCGGCCGTTGGGCCAAGGCCGACTGCTCTGACAAACAGCAGCGCCCAGACGATTTCCGGCACGCTGCGCAACACGATCAGCAGTGCGCGCACCGGCCAGCGCAGCGCCCGCGCCCACCATGCAGGGCGTCCCTGACGGATCAGCGCCGAGATGGATAACGCCCGGCTTGCCAGCAACGCGGCGGGGATGGCCAGCAGCAGCGCCAGGCAGAGACCGGCCGTGGCGATGGCCAGGGTCTGCAGGGTGGCCTGCAGGAGCAGTTGGAGAAATTCAGGGTCATGCGCCGGTGGCCAGAAGCCGGAAAGGAACTTGCCCATGCTGGCAGTGTTGTCGGCTTGCCAGAGCACGCTCAGGTCGAACTCGCTCAGACTCACGGCTGGCCAGAGCAGGGCCAGTGTCAGCAGCGTCAGCAACAGGCGTGGCAAAGCGGCCGGATCACGCAGCCGTGCTGCGTCCGCAGTGGCGCTCAGCATCGCGGGATGTGCAGGGTGACGGGGGGCGCAACCGGTGAGGCGGCCACCGTCGTATGCAGTTGTTCGTTGGCATACAGCGCGTCAAGGTCAGCGGGGCTGACGGCACTGCTCGGTTTGTCGAACAGGATGCGTCCTTCGCGCAGGCCGATGATCCGCGGGAAATGCGCCAGTGCCAGATCCACCGCATGCAGGCTGGCGATCAGGCTGATGCCGCGCGCGGCGGCGGCCTTGCTGAGCACCTCCAGGCAATGCCCGGCGAGCACCGGGTCCATCGCGGATACGGGTTCGTCAGCCAGCAGCAGTGCCGGCGCCTGGTAGAGCACGCGGGCAATCCCGACGCGCTGCAACTGGCCACCGGAAAGCTGGTCGCAGTGTTCGAACAGCTTGTCCGCCAGATCCAGTTGCGCCAGCGCCGCCGCTGCACCGGTGCGTTCCAGCGGGTAGATCAGATTCAGCAGGGCCTTGGCCAGCGACCATTGCCCCAGCCGCCCGGCCAGCACTGCGGTGACCACCCGCTGCCGGGGTGGCAGTGGCGGAGCCTGATGGATCAGGCCGATCTGCTGGCGCAGCACCTGACGCTGACGACCGGACAGTCGCCAGGGCGCCTTGCCCAGCAGTTCAAGCTCGCCGGCAGTTGGCTGCAGAGCGGTTGCCAGCACGCGCAGCAGGCTGGTCTTGCCGGCGCCCGAGGGGCCGATGATCGCCAGCTGTTCGCCGCGGTTGATCAGCAACTGCAGATCCTGCAGGGCAACCTGACCGTTGGCGTGGGTAAAACCCACGCCGGTCAGTCGGACGCTCACTTCAGCAGGCCGGCCGCACGTGCGGCCGCTTCGATGCCTTTGTAGTTGTCCGGGTTGGTTTTGATGAAGCGGGTGGCAGCCTGCAGATCCAGAATGGCCTTGTCTTGCGGATTGGCCGGGTCCAGTGCGAGGAACGCCTGCTCAATCTTCGCGGTCAGGGCCGGATCGAGGTTGCCGCGCACGGTCCAGTTGTAGTCGTAGTAGGTCGGGGTGGTGGCGAACACGTGCACCTTGCTGGTGTCGACCTTGCCGGCGGCAACCAGTTTGTCCCACACGCTGGCGTTGAGTACGCCGCCATCGACCTTGCCGGCTTCAACCCAGGCCGCCGTGGCGTCATGCGCGCCCGAGAATGCCACGCGGCTGAAGAAGGTTTCCGGCACGATTTCTTCCTGCAGCATGAAGTAACGCGGCATCAGGCTGCCGGAGGTGGAGGAGACGGAGCCGAAGGCGAAGGTTTTACCCTTCAGGTCGGCCAGCGATTTCACCGCAGGGTCGCTGCTGATGAATTTGCTGGTGAACACTGCATCCTGCTCGCGCTGTACCAGTGGAATGGCGTTGCCGGTTTTCAGCCGCGCCTGCACGAAGGTAAAACCGCCCAGCCAGGCCAGATCAACGCGGTCAGCGGCTAATGCTTCGACTACCGCCGGGTAGTCAGCCACTGGTGTGAACTCGACCTTCATGCCCAGTTTTTGTTCCAGGTATTCACCCAGCGGCTTGAACTTGCGCTGCAGTTCGGTGGGGGCTTCATCAGGGATCGCGGTCACGCGCAGTACATCCTGAGCCTGGGCGAGCAGGCTGGACAGGGACAAAGTAAGGCCGGCAGCAATGGCCAGAAGGGGCTTGAGCATGGGAGTTCTCCGGTTCAATGGCGGAAAAAACGAAAGATAAGCCGGTGACGTGCGCCGTAAGCGCCGCCATGGCTTGATCAGCGGGGGTAAAGAGCCCGGCGATTATACGGTGGAATGCCGCAAAGACCAGCCGAAGCCGCTCGCAGCAGACGACAGCACCGTCGTGCGGCAGCCATCAGATTGCTCAAGGCTGCTAGAATCGCCGGCCTGATCAGCCCAACCGGAAGAAGTCGATGAGTGAACCCATCCGCCTGACCCAATACAGCCACGGCGCCGGTTGCGGCTGCAAGATTTCGCCCAAGGTGCTGGATGTGATTCTGGCCGGCAGCGGCGCGCAGAACCTCGATCCGAAACTGTGGGTGGGTAATGCCTCGCGCGATGACGCTGCGGTCTACGCGCTGGATGACGAGCGCGGTGTGGTGTCGACCACCGACTTCTTCATGCCGATCGTCGATGATCCCTATGATTTCGGCCGCATCGCGGCGACCAATGCGATCAGCGATATCTACGCCATGGGCGGCGATCCGCTGATGGCCATTGCGATTCTCGGCTGGCCGGTGAACGTGCTCTCCCCGGAAGTGGCCCGCGAAGTGATTCGCGGCGGCCGTGCCGTGTGCGATGCCGCCGGCATCCCGCTGGCGGGTGGGCATTCGATCGATGCGCCGGAGCCGATCTTCGGCCTGGCCGTCACCGGCGTGGTGGACAAGCGCCATATGAAGCGCAATGACACCGCCACCCTCGGCTGTCAGTTGTACCTGACCAAGCCTCTGGGCATTGGCATCCTCACCACCGCCGAGAAAAAGTCCAAATTGCGCCCCGTTGATGTGGGGCTGGCGCGGGACTGGATGTGCACGCTGAACAAGCCCGGCAGCCGTTTCGGCAAGCTGGCGGGCGTCACGGCGATGACCGATGTCACCGGCTTCGGCCTGCTTGGGCATCTGCTGGAAATGGCCGAAGGCAGTGGCCTGACCGCGCGCCTCAACTACGCCGCTGTGCCGCGCTTGCCGGGGGTGGATTACTACCTGACTGAGGGCTGTGTACCCGGTGGCACGCTGCGCAATTTCGACAGCTATGGCGAGAAAGTCGCGCCGCTGACCGATGAACAGAAAGCGCTGCTCTGCGATCCGCAGACCAGCGGCGGTCTGCTGGTGGCCGTCACGCCAGAAGGTGAAGCAGAGTTTCTCAAGGTGGCTCGCGAATGTGGGCTGGAGTTGGCGCCGATCGGTCAGCTGGTCGAACGACAGAGCCACGCAGTCGAGGTGCTCTGATGCGCGACAACAGCAGCAATTACCGCGAAATTTTCCTCAGCGGCGTGCCGATGATGGATGCCCGCGCCCCGGTCGAGTTCAGCAAGGGTGCTTTCCCCGGCGTGATCAACCTGCCGCTGATGAATGATCTTGAGCGGCAGAAAGTCGGCACCTGTTACAAGCAGAAAGGCCAGCAGGCCGCGATTGAACTGGGCCATTCGCTGGTCTGCGGAAAGGTCAAAGCCGAGCGGGTGGCTGCCTGGGCCGCGTTTGCCGGTGCTCACCCGGAGGGCTACCTGTATTGCTTTCGCGGTGGTTTGCGCTCGCAGCTGGTACAGCAGTGGCTCAAAGAAGTCGGCATCGACTATCCACGGGTGCTGGGCGGCTACAAGGCGATGCGCAGCTTTCTGCTGGAAACCATCGAGCAGGCCATGCAGCAGTGTGATTTTGTGGTGGTCGGCGGTTTGACCGGCACTGGCAAGACCGATGTGCTGGCCGCTCTGGATAACCGGCTGGATCTGGAGGGGCACGCCAATCACCGGGGCTCCAGCTTTGGTAAACGTGCCACTGCCCAGCCCGGGCAGATCGATTTTGAAAACGCTCTGGCCATCGACATCCTGCGCAAGCGCGCAGCGGGCGTTGACAGCTTTGTGCTGGAAGATGAAAGCCGTCTGGTCGGACGCTGTTCACTGCCACTGGATCTGCATCAAGGCATGCAGCACTTTCCGCTGGTATGGCTGGACGACACCCTGGAAAGCCGTGTGCAGCGCATCCTGCGCGATTACGTGACCGACCTGTGTGCAGAGTTTGTTGCCCTGCACGGACAGGAACTGGGGTTTACCTTGTTTGCCGAGCGTTTGCAGGAGAGCCTGGCGAATATCCACAAGCGCCTTGGAGGTGAGCGCTACCAGCGCTTGCAAGTGCTGATGCAGTCGGCGCTTGAGCTGCAGGGGCGCAGCGCAGACACCAGCCTGCATCAGGGCTGGATCGAGGCTCTGCTTACCGAGTATTACGATCCGATGTATGCCTTTCAGCGTGAGAGCAAGGCTGATCGCATCGAGTTTTCCGGGTCGCAGACCGAGGTGGTGGCTTACCTGCGTGAGCGCAAAAAACCGTTCGTCCCTGTTTAGTCGCGCTCCAGCTCATCCACGTTGTCGTCGCTGATCAGCATGAGGCTGCGCGCCATCGACAGACCAATGAACAGCACGCCGGTGACCGCTTCGAAGGTCACCAGAATGCGGGCTGCCGGATGCAGGGGGTAAATATCGCCATAACCGACGGTGGTCAGGGTAATCAGGCTGAAGTAGGCAAAGTCGCCAATTTCCAGCGGCGCAACTCCCGTGCTTATTGAAAACGAGCCTGGCCAGAACATCTCGATGCCGTCATATAAAATCGCAAACAGCAAGGCGATCTGCAGATAGATCGCCGCCAGTCCATAGAGCAACTCACCCGTTACCGGCCTCTGGTGGGTCAAACGGTGTATGAGTGCAAAAAACAGTACCGCATAGAGAATGGCCAAGCCGAAATTGCCGACGTGATAAGACATCATGCCCATGGCTGCCAGCGCTTTGCACAGCAGTACTGTCAGCCCCAGAATCAGCACCACCGGGTGCATGGGATGTTTCTTGGGTAGCGCGTTGACGCCAGCCGCGACCAGGAATGCCATGCTCAGAAACACGGCATATTGATTGTCCGGCACGGACATCATGGCAATCAGCAGCAGAACGGTACTGGCCAGTAGCAGGCGAAAGCGGAAGCGCGCCCGTAAGTTTTGTAGCACGTGAAGCACTCCGTTCAGATCAGGCTGCTTTCATCGTCATTGATCAGCCGGTTCAGGCCGCCCAGACCTTCACGTGCCTGTGAGCGGTTGACCAGCTTGTGCTGGGCGGCAGGAGGCAGGTCGGTGATGCGTAGCACGCCTTTGGTCATCAGGACGTGAATCAGGTCTTCCAGAACGCGGATCATCTCCGGGTCGGTCTGGCGCAATTGCAGCAGGCTGCTTTCCACCGACTGATTGGCAAACCAGGACTGGATTTCATGATCGTCAGCGCTGGCGCGCTCAGTGCTCTCGGTAAACGGGGCAGCTTCGACCCGGATCAGGCGACCATCGGCATCACGTTGGACATAAAACATCGGACAGCCCTCAAGAACTGAAGCACTCGACCATTGATGGTCGGTTCAGACAGCAACATGCCGTCTGCCGCAGGTTTTGTAAACCTGAGAGAGACGGCATGTGCGCAGGATGTGATCCGGTGTTGATGCAGGTCAGTCAACCTTGACCAGTGGATCGGCGCCGGCAATCAGCGAGTTGACGATCTGCGATTGGCTCATGCCGACATAGTCCGGGAGGGCCTTGCCGCCGGAACCATCCTCCAGCTTGATGCTGGCATCCGCTGAACCACCACTGCCAAACTGGCCGTTGCTGCTGATCTGCAGTGTTGAGGTAGCAGTGTCCACGCGCAGGTAGTTGGTCAAGTCGGTGCTGGTTTCCTCGCCTTGCAGCAGATCGCTGAGGTCAATACGGTCGCCTTGGGCAGCATTGAAGTCGGTGATCACATCGTTGCCTGTGTGACCGGCTTTCCAGACAAACTGGTCAGCACCGGTGCCGCCAGTCAGTGTGTCATCGCCAGTTCCGCCCATAAGGATATCGTCACCGTCACCACCGATCAGGATGTCGTTGCCGGCACCGCCGCTGATCAGGTCGTTTCCGCTGTTGCCGGTCAGGCTGTTGCTGCTGCTGCCTCCGAGGATGGTCATGGCCTGGCTGCCGTTGGCATCCTCGGTGATCACCGTCATGGTTGGCGCGAAGCCGCTGGCCAGAGGGGTAGTGGTGCCCAGATAGAGTTGATCGGTAAAGCTGCCGTTGCTGAAGCTGTTTTGCAGCAGGGTGGTATCCAGGGTGAACAGCGGGCTGCCATCGGCGTCGGTACCGCTTGAGGCGATGTTGGTGATCTGGCCAGTGCTGCTGATCAGGGACAGCGTTGAGCCACTGGGGAACCCGCTCAGCGAGACGGAGACGAAGCTCTCGCTGCCATCGCTGTCCTGCAGTGCTGCGTGGATATCCACCGGGTAGGTGTAGCCGGTAGCCGAGCTGCTCGGGGCGAAGGAAATGAAGTCGACCTGATAGCCATCCTTGGTGCCGTACAACGCACCGTTGGTGATGGTCATCGAATCGATGGCATGGTTCACCGTGGCCTTGAAGAAATCACCACCATTGCTGAACAGGTCGCCGTCGATGCTGGTTTTCAGGGCCAGACCGGTGATGGTGCCGACGCTGCTGGCATTGAAGCCGCTGATTGACCAGGTGCCGTTGGCATTCACAGTGGCTGTGGTGCTGGTGCTGCCACTGGAGCCGGTGACGATCAACTGGACCTGCACGGTGGAGCCGGTGATGCCGCCACCCGGGATGCTCAGCGTACCGGCCAGCGAGATGGAGCCGGCGTTCACCCCGGTGGCATCCAGCTGGCTGGTGATCTGCACGGTTTCCTGCGCAGTGTTCTTCACTGCCATGGCGACGCTCTGTACGCCGGAGCTGTCTGGGAAGGTGAAGGTCAGGTTCTCGCCGGTGTCGATACGGTTGGAATCACTGGCGCCAGTGTTGCCATTCACTGCGATGCCCAGGCCACCGTTGCCGGACAAAGTGGTGCCGGCGCCTGAGGTCACGGTGATGCCGGTGTTCGGATCGGTATAGGAGGTGGAGCCATTGGCCGAGCCGGGCATGGTGAATTCGTAGGACGGCCCCACCACCACACCGATGTTGCTGGTATTGGTGATGGCATCGGCTACCGCGGTGACATTGAAGCTGATGGTATTGGCGCTGGCATCGGTGTTCAGGCCGCCATTGGCAGTGCCGCCGTCATCCGTTACCTGGAAGGTGAAGCTGCTCAGGCCATTGCCGTTGCCATTGAGTGGCGGGGTGTAGGCCAGCTTGCCGGCGGCGATATCCGCCACCGAGACCACGGTCGATGCGAGCAGGCTTGAGCCATTCAGGGTCAGGGTGCCCGAGCTTGGTAGGTTCACGGTCACGCTGGTCAGGTTGTTCGCCGGGCTGTCGCTGGTATCGCTGAAACCGAAGTCGGTCACTTTCAGGACATAGGTAGTGTCTTCGCTGGTGGTGACAGTCTTGTCGGTGCCGCTCGGAGCATCGTTCTGTGCGGTGACGCTTGGAGTGGCGCTGTCGCTGTCGGTCAGACTGCCGCTGTCGGTGGCGGTCAGGTTGACGGCCGGCAGGGTGCCGCCGCCTTGCACAAAGGTGGCTCCGGCAGCGGTCAGAACCACGGAGGTGCCGCTGATGGCGTAGTAGCCATCGTTATTGCTGCCCGCAGTGAAGCTGATCGTCGGCGTGCCTTCTTCGTCGGAGGCGGTGAAGGTCGCCACGGTGTCGCCTTCGGCCGCGCTGTTTTCCTGGATGGCTGGGGCAGCGGTGACGTTGATCAGCGGTGCGTTATTGACGGTAGTGGCATCAGTAATGAGTGCAGGATTTACCGTGGCGGGTTCTGGGTTTGAGTTTTCAGGGCTGAAGCTGCGGCCCTCGGTGTCGAAGCCAATAGTCGGATCTAGTTGTTCGCCCACTGTATCAAGCAATACAAAGCTGTGACCGCCGCCCGCGCCACCGGCACCGCCCGCGCCACCGGCACCTGCAGCGGTCGCTTCGAGGTCGGCTGTCGGGTCGAAATCAGCGCTGAGTGCTTCGGTCAGTTCGATGCCGGCGCTTTGCATCCATGCGTCGGTTGTGCCCGAAACTTCGTTAGCCTGAGTGACTTCCTCGCTTTTGGCTGGCGTGGAATCGCTCCACTATGGCCGTTAAAGGCCTCAACCCTTCAAGAGTATTCGAGCGTGGAAGCACCCGCCGGACCAACCCTGTCGAGTCACGATCCTCGAGGTCAGTACGATGACCCGCTTCTGGACAGCCTTCTGACACTCTGTGAGTTCCATCAGAAACCCGCCAGCCGGGCCATGCTGACCACCGGTTTGCCGCTACCGGCCCAGCGC
>DATMWH010000278.1:0-4702 GCA_035562615.1 Pseudomonas sp.
TTCGCGGCTGTCGATGGTATTTCAGCATTTCAATCTGTGGTCGCACATGAGCGCACTGGAAAACGTCATGGAGGCGCCGGTGCACGTGCTCGGCATGTCGAAGAAGCAGGCACAGGAAAAAGCCGAATTCTATCTGGCCAAAGTTGGCGTGGGGCATCGCAAGGACGCTTATCCTGCGCATATGTCCGGCGGTGAGCAGCAGCGCGTGGCGATTGCCCGGGCGCTGGCGGTTGAGCCGGAGGTCATGCTGTTCGATGAGCCCACCTCGGCACTCGACCCGGAACTGGTCGGTGAAGTGCTGCGCGTGATGAAGGATCTCGCCCAGGAAGGCCGCACCATGGTGGTGGTAACCCATGAAATGGGCTTTGCCCGTGAAGTCTCCAACCAGCTGATATTCCTGCACAAGGGGCTGGTAGAGGAAAGTGGTTGCCCCAAGGAAGTGCTGGTCAATCCGCAGTCTGACCGGCTCAAGCAATTTCTTTCCGGCAGCCTCAAGTAAGTGTTGGCAACTGCTAGAGTGCGCGCATGACGACTCCCCAGCGCATTGGCCTGCTTTACTGGTCCTGCACGCGGCCGCTGACTTTGGCTTTGGCTGAAGAGGCGGTGCAGCAGGCCTGTCGGTTGCATCCCGAAGTTGGCTACCAGTTGGTTTTTCTCAAGGCCGACACGGCGCCGGGCACTAATTGGCAGTTACCCGGTATGCATTGGGAAGGCCAGCTGGAAGGCTGCCAGCGTGTGTTTCTGGTGGCCGATGCGCCCCAGCAACATACGTCGCCGGCGCTCGGCGCAGCGCTCAAGCACTTGCTGCGTTCGGGCGCTGTGATCGGCGCTATTTCGGCGGGGGTTTACCCGTTGGCGCACCTGGGGTTGCTGGATGGTTATCGCGCCGCCGTGCACTGGCGTTGGCACGATGACTTTACCGAACGCTTTCCCAAAGTGATTACCACCAGCCATCTGTTTGACTGGGACCGCGACCGCCTGACCGCCTCCGGTGGTTTGACCGTGCTGGATATGCTGCTGGCCCTGATTGCACGCGAACACGGTGCTGAACTGTCCGGCGCCGTGAGTGAGGAACTGGTGGTGGAGCGCATCCGCGAAGGCAGCGAGCGCCAGCGCATCCCGCTACAGAACCGCATCGGCTCCAGCCATCCGAAGCTGACCCAGGCGGTGCTGCTGATGGAAGCCAATATTGAAGAGCCGCTGACCACCGATGAAATCGCCCAGCACGTCTGTGTCTCGCGCCGACAACTGGAGCGCATCTTCAAGCAGTACCTGAACCGCGTTCCCAGTCAGTATTACCTCGAACTACGCCTGAACAAGGCGCGCCAACTGCTGATGCAAACCAGCAAGTCGATCATCCAGATCGGCCTTTCCTGCGGTTTCTCCTCCGGCCCGCACTTCTCCAGCGCCTACCGCAATTTTTTTGGTGCCACACCGCGCGAAGACCGCAATTTGCATCGCGGTGGCGTGGCGCTGGAGAGTCATGCCAACAACCGCTAGATGCCGATTTGCATAAGGCTATGTATATCAGTAGGGGTCTGGCGCTGCGCGTAGCTCAGCCGGTAAGGCTTGCGTCCGGTCGCTCAATTTGCGTGGGTTTACCGGCGTATACCGCAGATTTCTTGTGGAAGCGCGCTGCGTAAACGGTATGCAAAATAGTAACGTCATTTATTTGACTCTGGAGTCAAAAATCACTTTACTGGTGGTCTGTTACCTGCACCTTGACGAGCAACCTAATCCCCGGCCATCCCTCCGCTGCGAGCCATACACAGAATATGTTGCGTGAAACCAAGATTCTCCTGATTGAAGACGATGCCGAACGCCGCCGCGATCTCACCGTGATTCTGAATTTTCTGGGTGAAGAACATCTGGCTGCCAGCAGCAGTGAATGGCGAACGGTGGTGGCACAACTGGAATCCAGTCGTGAGGTGTTTTGCGTCTTGCTGGGTACCTGCCAGTGCAAGCATGGTGTGATTGAGGTGCTCAAGCAGTTGGCGGCCTGGGACGAGTATCTGCCGGTTGTGCAACTGGGTGATCTGGTGCCGCCAGATTGTCCCGAGGATTTGTCTTCGCGTCTGCTGGCTACCCTTGAAGTCCCGCCCAGCTATAACCGCTTGCTGGATGCGATGCATCGCGCGCAGGTTTATCGTGAAATGTACAACGAGGCCCGCGAGCGTGGCCGACAGCGCGAGCTGAATCTGTTCCGCAGCCTGGTTGGCACCAGTCGGGAGATTCACAACGTTCGCCAGATGATGCAGCAAGTGGCTGATACCGATGCCACCGTGCTGATTCTCGGGGAAACCGGCACTGGCAAGGAAGTGGTCGCGCGCAACCTGCATTACAACTCCAAGCGCCGCGATGCGCCGTTTGTGCCGGTCAATTGCGGGGCGATTCCGGCGGAGTTGCTGGAAAGCGAATTGTTCGGTCACGAGAAAGGTGCGTTCACCGGTGCATTTTCCAGCCGCACCGGGCGCTTCGAGCTGGCCAATGGCGGTACGCTGTTTCTCGACGAAATCGGTGACATGCCACTGACCATGCAAGGCAAGTTGTTGCGCGTCTTGCAGGAGCAGACCTTCGAGCGCGTGGGCAGCAACAAGACGCAGACGGCGGATGTACGCATCATCGCCGCGACGGATAAAAATCTGGCGCAGATGATTGAGCAGGGTCGGTTTCGCGAAGACTTGTTCTACCAGCTGAATGTATTCCCGATCGACATAGCGCCCTTGCGCGAGCGTCGGGAAGATATTCCGCTGCTGATGAACGAGCTGATCTCGCGGATGGAGCACGAGAAGCGCGGTTCGATTCGTTTCAATTCAGCGGCCATCATGTCGCTCTGTCAGCATGACTGGCCGGGCAATGTGCAGGAGCTGGCGAACATGGTGGAGCGCATGGCCATCATGCATCCCTATGGCGTAATCGGCGTGGCTGAGTTGCCGATGAAGTTTCGCCATGTCGAAGATGAGGATGAAGACCTCGCCAGCAGCCTGCGCGCCGAGTTGGGCGCAAGTGAGTCATTCAATGTCAGCCCGATAGCCGGTACGGCAATGACCCTGTTGCCCTCTGAAGGTCTGGACCTTAAGGATTACCTGAGCAACCTGGAGCAGAGCTTGATTCAGCAAGCCCTGGACGAGGCCAATGGTGTAGTGGCGCGGGCGGCGGAACGCTTGCGCATTCGCCGCACTACGCTGGTCGAAAAAATGCGCAAATACGGCATGAATCGGCGTGATGATGAAGAGGGTGATGACGACTGAAGTCCTTCAGGTGTCGCACTGAGCAGCCGAAGGATGCGGCTTTTTAGCGTTCAGCAAAACAGCGGTTTAAAAAACGGCACGCCGCTAGCCAAAGAGTTTTTAAAACATCGGTTAATCGAGAATGCGAGAAGAGTGGGGCGCATCATGCAACGCTCTGCTACGGCCAGCGGCCTGTTGCTGATTCCCGGAAATGCTTATGTGAAGCCCCGCGCGGCGAAGAGAAGCGTCTGCCAGAGCCTGAGTGCATCGGGTTGGCGCGTGTCGCTGGCACTGGCGAATCGCCATACTCTGGCGCTTAGAAAAGGTAGTGATTAAACATGGGTATGCATCCCGTACAGGTGATCGCCGTAACTGGCGGCAAAGGTGGCGTAGGCAAGACCAATGTGTCGGTGAATTTGGCGCTGGCGCTGGCTGATCTTGGGCGTCGCGTGATGCTGATGGACGCCGACCTGGGGTTGGCAAACATTGATGTGCTGCTCGGCCTTAGCGCTAAAAAGACCCTGGCGGATGTGATAACTGGCGAGTGTGACTTGCGTGATGTGCTGATTCAGGGCCCCGGCGGCATTCGCATTGTGCCGGCGGCATCGGGTGCGCAAATGATGGTGCAGTTGTCCGCCGCGCAGCACGCGGGCCTGATTCAGGCGTTCAGCGATATCAGTGACAATCTGGATGTGCTGGTGGTCGATACGGCAGCCGGTATTGGTGATTCAGTAGTCAGCTTTGTGCGGGCTGCGCAGGAAGTCATCGTGGTGGTCTGCGATGAGCCAACCTCGATCACCAGTGCTTACGCGCTGATCAAGCTGCTCAATCGGGATTTCGGCATGAACCGTTTTCGCATACTGGCGAATATGACCCATAGCCCCCAGGAAGGGCGCAATCTGTTTGCCAAGCTGACCAAGGTGACTGACAGATTCCTCAATGTGGCTTTGCAATACGCGGGCGCGGTGCCCTATGACGAATGTGTGCGCAAGGCCGTGCAGAAACAGCGCGCAGTGTACGAAGCATTCCCGCGCTCCAAATCGGCGCTGGCATTCAAGGCCATTGCGCAGAAGGTCGATGCCTGGCCTTTGCCGGCTTCACCGCGTGGGCATCTGGAGTTCTTCGTAGAGCGCCTGGTGCAGCATAACCTCGGTACATCGGCATGACCGTTCGCGCCATAACAAGGCTGGCGCACTGATCAACCAACCGCAGTTGGTCGAGTGGCGTACGCGGTTGGTCAATCATCCTCTGCGTGCCTGATGGCTTTGTTATTCAGATCGCCGACGGGGCCAGGATTGGCCTGCTTTTGAGCCTGCCCCAGTGCGCCGCCTACTTTTATGCCTGAAACTAAAACGCCCCTTTCGGGGCGTTCAGGCTGCTGACGAACCCCCGCTTTTAAGCGGGGGTTCGCTTTTGGAGTACTGTCACGCCATCTGGCGATTGCTGTGCTGCAAAATCAGCCGAACAGCAAC
>DATMWH010000279.1:0-4807 GCA_035562615.1 Pseudomonas sp.
GTACCTTGGTACACAGATCACGATCACGCGGGCTGATAAAACCGTCATACAACTGCTGTTCAGGATCCGCGCTGGGATTGAAGGGTTCTTTTGCGTAGATCTGCGCCAACTTGTCCTGCCAGAGCGTCGCCTGCTGCTGCAACAATGCACTGCGCGCTTCACAGGCCGGAAGATCCAGATTCAGGCGCTGCCGGTCTTCATCACGCAACACCGACAAAGGCGCCACCACCGGGCAACGGTTGATATGCAGCAACTTCAGTGGCACCGGCAACTCGCCTTCGGCCAGTTGGTCACGGCGGGTATACAGACGCTGGCGCAGGGTGTCGGCGCTTTCCTCCAGCAACGGCTGCGGATCGGCCTGCAGATCGCACACGATCAGGGCATTTTTGTTCAGCGGATGCCAGGCCAGGGGCAGTACCACCGCAACATAACTGCGCTCTGCGGAAAAGCGCCCGGAAACATGCAGCAGCGGTTGCAGCAGCTGGATGCGCTCCTGCACCCGGGCCTTGCTGCGCAGATCGAACAGGTAGTCATAGAGCTTGCGCTGTTTCTCGCGCACCAAACGCGCCAGCGCAATGGTCGCACGCACATCCGACAGCGCGTCATGCGCCTGACCATGCTCAATGCCGTTGGCGGCGGTCAGGCGTTCCAGCTTGAGGCTGACCCGCCCCTCCTCCAGCGGCCACTCGATGCCTTCCGGGCGCAGGGCATAGACGCAACGCATCAGGTCGATCAGGTCCCAGCGGCTGTTGCCGCCCTGCCACTCGCGGGCATAGGGATCGAAAAAATTGCGGTACAGGGTATAGCGGGTCATTTCATCGTCGAAGCGCAGGTTGTTGTAACCCGCGGTACAGGTGCCCGGGGTCGCCAACTCTGCATGCAGGCGGGTGGTGAATTCAGCCTCGGACAGCCCCTGTTCCAGCAGACGCGACGGCGTGATACCGGTGATCAGGCAGGCCATCGGGTGCGGCAGGATGTCATCGGCCGGCCGGCAGTAGAGATTCAGCGGCTCACCGATTTCATTCAGCGCTTCATCGGTGCGGATACCCGCTACCTGCAATGGCCGGTCGCAGCGCGGGTTGATCCCGGTGGTTTCGTAGTCGTACCAGAAGATGCTCGAAGCCAAGATAGATTCCTTTTGAAAGTCCCTGTTGACGCAGATGCGCCGGATTCCCTGAAATTCGCGACGGCTGACTGCCCGCAGGTGGCCAAGTCTAGCAGCCAGTCAGACCTGTTCAGGTGAATTGAGCCCAATGCCAAGAGTTTGCTGTTGCTGCTTCAGGCCCGGCATGATTTTTCGCTGCAACGCGGCTTGCGCTGAAACGGCAACAAACCCTAGCATCAGGCTTTACCTTTGCAGTCCTCGCATGTCGCTGACCACTTCCCGCCCGCCCACCGTATCGCGCAGTACGCCTGAAGCCCTGCTCGACACCCGTTTGCGCGTGGAAACACCCGAGGGCATTGATCTGTTGTTGCGTCCCGCAGGTTTAGTGCCGCGGGCGCTGGCCTTTGCCATTGACCTGTTGATCCGCGGGTCCATCCTGCTGGTCATGTACCTGCTGCTGGGCATGCTCGGTGAACTCGGCATGGGACTGGGGGCGATCCTGCTGTTTCTGGTCACCTGGTGGTACATGGTGCTGTTCGAGGTGCTCAATCAGGGACGCTCGCCAGGCAAACAACTGCTCGGCCTGCGGGTCATCCATGACGATGGCACACCGGTCGGCTGGGCGGCCTCGCTGACGCGCAATCTGCTGCGGTTTGTCGACCTGCTGCCGTTTGGCTATGCGCTGGGCATTCTCAGCTGCCTGAGTCATCCCGCGTTCAAGCGCCTGGGCGATCTGGCGGCCGGCACGCTGGTGGTGTACCGCGACGCCCCGACGGCCGAGGTCAGCCTGCCGCAGGTGCCCGCTGAACGCGCCCCGTTCGCCTTAAGCCTTGACGAGCAGCGCGCCATCCTCAGCTTCGCCGAGCGGCAGGACGGGCTGTCCACTGCACGCCGAACCGAACTGGCCGGCATTCTGGCGGAGCCCCTTGAAGTGCCGGCTGAACAGGCCGGCGCCCGTCTCAACGGCATCGCCCGCGGGCTGCTGACATGAAGCAGGTTCAGTTCGAGACCCGCCATCAATCCGGCTGGCAGCGCTTCAGCCGCCAGCTGTCGGCACTGGAACGCAACAAGCTCGGCAGCAAGGATGGTCAGGAGTTTGCCGCTGCCTACCGGCAAATCTGCCAACAACTGGCACTGGCGGAAGCGCGCGGTTACAGCAGCCACCTGATTGATCGCCTGCAACAACTGACCCTGCGCGGGCACCAGCAGTTTTACCGGCACCGCAGCCACCTGGGGGCACGCAGCATTGCCTTTATTCTCGGCGGTTTCCCGCAACTGGTGCGCAGCCAATGGCGCTACGTTCTGGCTGCCAGCCTGTGTTTTTACGGCGGTCTGCTGGCCATGGGTCTGCTGGTGTTCTTTGTGCCGGAGCTGGTCTACAGCCTGGTGGATCCGGCGCAGGTGCAGTCAATGGAGTCGATGTACGACCCGGACGCCCGACGCCTGGGGCGCTTTGCCGAGCGCAGTTCAGTCGATGACTGGGCGATGTTCGGCTACTACATCATGAACAACATCGGGATTGCCTTTCAGACCTTTGCCGGCGGCCTGCTCTTTGGCCTGGGCAGCCTGTTTTTCCTGATCTTCAACGGTTTGATGATCGGCGCGATCGCCGGGCATCTCAGCCAGATCGGCTATGGCGAAACCTTCTGGTCCTTTGTCATCGGCCATGGCGCTTTCGAGCTGAACGCCATTGTGCTGGCCGGTGCGGCCGGGTTGATGCTTGGCTGGTCACTGCTCGCGCCGGGTCAACACTCGCGCGGCGAAGCGCTGCGGCTGGCGGCGCAGAAAGCCATTGCGCTGCTCACCGGGGCGGCGTTGTTTCTGTTGATCGCCGCCTTTATCGAAGCCTACTGGTCCTCCATGACCTACAGCACGGCGCTGGTGAAATACGCGGTCGGCGCGGTGCTCTGGCTGTTGGTGCTGGCGTATCTGCTTCTGGCCGGGAGGCGAACCCATGCGCCTGACTGATGCCAACGCCGCCATTCGCCCGCGCACGGCATGGGAAGCGCTCGATCTGGGCACCCTGATGGCGCGTCGCCACGCCAGACTGCTGATCAGCAGCTGGGCCTTGCTCACGCTGCCGCTGTTTGGCCTGCTGACCCTGCTGTTCTGGGAGTCGCCGTTCTGGGCGATTCTGCTGTTCTGGTGGCTCAAGCCGGCATTCGAGCGCCTGCCGCTGCACATCCTCTCGCGCAGCCTGTTCGGCGAAACCCTCACCCTGCGCCAGGCCCTGCGCGCCATGCCCGGCCTGCTCAAACCGCAACTGCTGGCCAGTCTGACCTGGCGCCGCCTGAGCCCGACCCGCAGCTTTGACCTGCCGGTCGTGCAACTCGAAGGCCTGTCCGGCAGCGCCCGCAGCCAGCGTCTGGTGGTATTGGGCCAGCGTGATGCGGGTGCCGCGAGCTGGCTGACGGTGGTGGGCGTGCATCTGGAAAGCGCACTGTGGCTGGGACTGCTGGCGCTGATGTACCTGATGTTGCCGCAGCAGATCCAGATCGACTGGCGCTGGGAAGACCTGATCAACAGCAGCGAAGGCACCTGGCTGTGGCTGGAGCATCTGTCCAATCTGTTGTACGCCCTGCTGTTATGCCTCTGGGGGCCGGTCTACGTCGCCAGCGGTTTCAGCCTGTACCTGAACCGGCGCACGGTGCTGGAAGCCTGGGACATCGAACTGCAGTTCCGCCGCCTGCGCCAGCGCCTGTGTGGTTCGGCCTACGCCCTGCTGCTGGGTTGCGCACTGTTGTTTGCGCCGCTTCCGAGCCCGGTCTGGGCGACGGAAACGGCGAGCAGTTGTCCGCTGCCGTTTGATGATCCCGACGGGCCGGACAAGTCCAGGCTCGAACATCAGGAACTGACCAGCAAGGCGGCTCAGGAGCAGATCAGCACACTGCTTGACCAGCCACCTTTCGAAAATCGCGAAACTGTAACCCGCTGGCGGCTGGGCGATGACGCAACCGCCAAGCCAGCGGATGAGTCAGACAGCACTTGGATGCAGGCGCTGAAGAATCTGCTGGTGTTGCTCGGCGCATTGGGCACTGTCGAGTGGCTGGCAATGCTTCTCGAAGCTCTGTTGTGGAGCACGTTGGTATGCCTGTGCGGATTGCTGATCTGGCGCTACCGGGAGTGGATACGCACCTTTGGCAATCGGCTTGGCCTGCTGCGACGTTCGCCCGCGGACGCGCCGAGCGTACTGTTTGGCATGCAAGTCAGTCCGCAGAGCCTGCCGGCCGACATTGCCAGCAGCGCCGAACAACTCTGGGCCAGCCAGCCACGCGAGGCCCTTGGTCTGCTTTACCGTGGTTTGCTCAGCCACCTGCTGCATGATTTCCGCCTGCCGCTGAAAAGCTCGAATACCGAAAACGAAGTGTTGCAGCTGATTCAGCAACTCAACCGGCAGCCCCTGAGCCAGTTCAGCCGGCAACTGACCCGTCACTGGCAAAGCGTGGCTTATGGTCATCAATTACCCCCCGCCGAGGCCGGCCAGCAATTGTGTAATGAATGGCGTGCGCTGTTTCCGCACCTGGCAGGCCGCGTATGAGCCGGCAACGCCGCTTCTATCTCGGCGCCGCGCTAAGCTTGCTGCTCGGGTTGCTGGCAATCTACCTGCTCGGTCAGTTGCAGCCCTACAACAAGACCCTCAAGCACGGACCGGCCCCCGAGGTGGAGGCCAATCCCTATCTGGCCGCCGAGGCCTTCCTGCGC
>DATMWH010000280.1:0-2843 GCA_035562615.1 Pseudomonas sp.
GCGACACCACCGCCGGGATCTTGCCGATGATGCCGACCAGGAAGATCTTCGAGCCGACGAACACCAGGATCAGCGCCAGCGCGTACTTCAGGTAAGCAAAGCGGTGAATCAGCGCCGCCAGTGCAAAGTACAGGGCACGCAGGCCGAGGATGGCGAAGATGTTCGAGGTGTAGACGATGAACGGATCCTGGGTGATGGCGAAAATCGCCGGCACGCTGTCCACTGCAAACACCAGGTCGGCGCACTCGATCAGGATCAGCGCCAGGAACAGCGGGGTCGCCCACAGCACCGGCTTGCCTGTTGCATCCGGCTGACGCACGAAGAAGCGCTGGTCGTGCAGGCGCTCGGTGATGCGCATGTGTTTGCGCAGGTACTTGACCAGAAAGTTGTCGTCCAGATTGGGCACTTCATCAATCCTGGCAAACAGCATCTTCACGCCGGTGATCACCAGAAACACACCGAACACATAGAGAATCCAGCTGTAGTCATGGATCAGTGCCGCGCCCAGCGAAATCATGATGGCGCGCAGCACGATCACACCCAGGATGCCCCAGAACAGCACCTTATGCTGGTACTGGCGGGGTATCGCCAGGAAGCTGAAGATAATCGCCATGAGGAACACGTTGTCCATCGACAGCGATTTTTCGATCAGAAAGCCGGTGTAGAAATCCATCCCGGCGTCGCCGCCCTTCTGCAGCCACACCCACAGACCGAACAGCAGGCCCGCCGTGATGTAACCGGCGGACAGCAGCAGGCTCTCCTTGACGCCGATCTCACGGTTATCGCGATGCAGGACGCCAAGGTCGAATGCCAGCAGGGAAATCACAACGGTGATGAAAACCAGCCACAGCCAGGTGGTGGTGCCGAGAAAATCGGCCATTAAAAACGCGTGCAGAGCTTCCATGAGCCCCTCCTGAGTCGAAGTTGTACAAACTGTAACTCCGACATGGCGGCATCAGTGGCCTGCGTGGTTAGTTCAGTTCACCAACTAACCGTACAGGCCATTAGCCGTCAGAGGGGCCCGGTGTTACGGCGCGCAGATTGATTTACCCGAGTAAAAGGGTCAACTACACAGATTTTGCAAAGTATTTCTGGCTGCGCTGACGTCAGCCATTCGGCACAATGCGCGCCTTTCGCTGCCCTACGGTGCTGCCATGCCGCTGCTGACCACTTGCCCACAACGTGCCTGCGACCGGCTCAACGCCGGGGAGTTGCTCGCGTTGCCGACCGAAACCGTTTACGGGTTGGCGGCCAATGCGCGCGACGATCAAGCCGTGGCCAAGGTTTTTGCACTCAAGGGCCGGCCAGCCAGCAACCCGTTGATCGTTCATCTGGCCTGCGCCGAACAGGTGCAGGAATGGGCGCGGGAAATCCCCGACGCTGCCCGACGATTGATGGACGCCTTCTGGCCCGGCCCGCTGACGCTGGTGCTGCCCGCCCATGCGCATGTGTCGAGGAGCATTACTGCGGGGCAGGACAGCGTGGCGCTGCGGGTGCCCGCACACCCGCTGGCACTGGAAGTGCTGCGCCGCTTTGGCGGCGGGCTGGTAGCGCCCTCGGCCAACCGCTATATGTCAATCAGCCCGACCTGCGCCGGGCATGTGACGCAACAGTTTGCTGAAAGTGATCTGCTGATTCTCGATGGTGGCGCAAGTGCCGTAGGGCTTGAATCGACCATCGTCAGCCTGCTGGAAAACGATCCGCCCAGACTGCTGCGCGAAGGCATGCTCAGCGCCAGACAGATTGAAGCCGTGCTCGGCTCGCCCTTGCAACAGGGGGCCAGCTCAACGGTGCGGGTACCCGGTCAGCACCGTAAGCATTACGCGCCGGCCACACCGAGCTGGCGCTTTACCCGGACTCCCGAAGAAGCGCTGCAAGACCCGCAATGCTCTTGGCTCTGGTGCGGCACTGGACCCGCCAGCGCAGGACCGGCCATCAGTCTGAGTCATGAACCGCAGGCCTATGCCCAGGGTTTATATGCCGCGCTGTACCAACTCGACAACCTGGGACTGCAGCGCCTGCTGATCCAGCTGCCTGCAGACACGCCCGACTGGGCAGCCGTGCACGACCGGCTGGCGCGCGCCAGTCGCTTGCTCGGCTGAAGCCTGCAACCGGGTAATCATTGATAGTGGCGCAACAGCCGCAAACGCCAGATCGCCAGCACAAACAGCACGAACAACGTGCCGCCCACCACCAGTAAACCCTGATTGGCCGGCAACACTTCCAGCAGCAGTCCGGCGCCGAGTCCTCCGGCGGCCGGGATCACCTGACTGGTGACGGTGTAGATGCTCATCAGGCGGCCGCGCAGGGCCGGTTCGCTCTCATGCTGCAGCAACGCCACCACCAGACTGATGGCGATACCGGCGCAGATGCCGTTCAGCCCAAGGCACAACAGCGCCGTGCTCAGGGTGGTGCTGTTGGCCAGCAGGATCAGCCCGCTGCCGCTGATCAGCGCAGCCACCAGCAGCACGCGGCCCTGACCAAAGCGTTTGGCCAGCGGCAAAGCGATGGCGCCACCAATAAGGAAGGCCAGCGCCAGCGCGCCGAGGAACATGCCGCGCTGCAGTTCTTCCAGCTGCAGCACTTGCTGGGCAAAGCGCGGCAACATCACCTGAATCGGCCCCATGGCCAGATAGATCAGCACGGCGGTGAGCAGTGCCTGTGTCAGCAAAGGCGTACCCAGGGCATAGGCAAAGCCCTGGCGGATACGCTCGAACACATGGCCTTCGCCACCCAGTGCCGGCACCTTGAGGCCGACCAGCATCAGGCTGGCCAGACCGAACAGCCCCAGACCGATGACCTGCACCGCCGTCCAGCCGCCCTCGACCCGCGCCGCCGCCAGC
>DATMWH010000281.1:0-9651 GCA_035562615.1 Pseudomonas sp.
CTGCGCTCAACCCATCCTACGGAGTGTCTTTATGGCTCTGGCCAAGAGAATCATCCCCTGCCTCGACGTCGATAACGGTCGGGTGGTCAAGGGCGTACAGTTCGAGAATATCCGCGATGCCGGGGATCCGGTGGAGATCGCGCGGCGTTATGACGAGCAGGGTGCCGACGAGATTACCTTTCTCGATATCACCGCCAGCGTTGACGGCCGCGACACCACGCTGCACACGGTCGAGCGCATGGCCAGTCAGGTGTTTATCCCGCTGACTGTCGGCGGCGGGGTGCGCACCGTGCAGGATATCCGCAACCTGCTCAATGCCGGTGCCGACAAGGTGTCGATTAACACCGCCGCTGTTTTTACCCCCGAGTTTGTCGGCGAGGCCGCTGCGCGCTTCGGCTCGCAGTGCATTGTGGTGGCCATCGATGCGAAGAAGGTCTCGCTGCCCGGTGAAACGCCGCGCTGGGAAATCTTCACTCACGGCGGGCGCAAGCCGACCGGCCTGGATGCTGTGCTGTGGGCGAAAAAGATGGAAGACCTCGGCGCCGGCGAGATTCTGCTGACCAGCATGGATCAGGATGGCGTCAAAAGCGGTTATGACCTCGGCGTTACCCGTGCCATCAGCGAGAGTGTGGGTATTCCGGTAATTGCTTCCGGCGGCGTCGGCAACCTCGAGCATCTGGCTGCCGGGATCCTTGAAGGCAAAGCCGATGCGGTGCTGGCGGCAAGCATTTTCCACTTTGGCGAGTACAGTGTGCCCGAAGCCAAAGCCTATCTGGCCAGTCGCGGGATTGTCGTTCGCTAGGCTGCGCGCTGTCAGCAAAAGGCCCGGTATGTTCCGGGCCTTTTGGTTTTCCATCCGGTCAGTTGCTGCGGGAGACGTTCAGGCCTTTGAGCAGGTTCAGTGCCTGATTCAGCTGGTAATCGTCATCCTGCGGCCTGGGTGCGGCTTTGGCTGCTTTGCTGCTGGGCTTGTCGGCGCCGCCATTGCCGTTGCCCAAATGCCCGGCTAGATCGGCCTCGCGATAGCTCTCGCGGTCTTTCTCACGGGTCACCTTGGCCGGTCTGACCTCGATGTCGGGAGTAATGCCCTGGGCCTGGATTGAACGCCCGTCCGGCGTGAAATACAGCGCCGTGGTGAGCTTGAGCGCCCGCTCATTGGTCAGCGGCAGCACAGTCTGCACCGAGCCCTTGCCGAAGCTCTCGGTGCCCATGACGATCGCACGCTTATGGTCCTGCAGTGCGCCGGCGACGATTTCCGAGGCCGAGGCACTGCCTTCATTGATCAGCACCACCAGCGGTACGCCTTCACTGAGGTCGGCCGAGTCGGCGGAAAAACGCATTTCCGAGTTGGGGATGCGGCCTTTGGTGTAGACGATCAGGCCCTTCTTCAGGAAGTGATCAGACACCTCGACCGAGGCCTGCACTACGCCGCCGGGATTGTTGCGCAGATCCAGAATCAGCCCTTTGAGCTGCACGCCATCGTTTTCTTTTTTCAGCGCTGTCAGCGCGTTGCCCAGTTCTTCACCGGTGTTGACCTGAAACTGGCTGATGCGCAAATAGCCGTAACCCTTGTCCAGCATCAGGCTTCTGACACTTTTGACCGGAATGGCGGCGCGGGTAAGTTCCAGATCGAAAGGATCATCTTCATTGCGCACCAGTGTCAGTTCGACGCTGGTACCGACCTTGCCGCGCAACAGCCCCACGACATCCATCATCGACAGATTGCTGGTCGGTTTGCCGTCGATCTTCAGGATGATGTCGCCCGGCTTGATCCCGGCAGCGGCGGCTGGTGTGTCATCAATCGGTGCGACCACTTTGAACAGGCCGCCGTCCATGCCGACTTCGATGCCGATACCGCTGAATTCGCCGCTGGTGCTTTCCTGCAGGTCACGAAAATCGTCCGGATCGAGGTAGGACGAGTGCGGGTCGAGATTGCTCAGCATGCCTTTGATGGCGTTTTCCAGCAGGGTCTTGTCGTCCACCGGCTCAACATAGGCGCTCTTGATCCGATCCAGCACTTCGGCAAAGGTGCGCAGCTCATCCAGTGGCAGCTGGCCTTTGGCGGTGGCCGGCGTTGCCGCTGGGGCTGGCGTCTCGGCGGCTTGCAGGGCACAGCTGCCGAACATGAGCGCAAGGCTCATGGCCAGAGGCGAAAGGCGGGGCAGATTAGGCATGCTGAACTCCTGTCAAAGCGCGAGCTTAACCTTGCGCGCGGCACCATTGCACCGGGTTTGTCGGACGGCCTTGCTGGCGAATGGCGAAATACAGCGCAGGTGTTTCCTGGCCGCCACTGTTGCCGACGGTGGAAATCGCTTCTCCGGCTTCGACCACTTCGCCGGCATTTTTCAGCAGGCTCTGGTTGTGTCCGTAGAGGGTCAGGAAGCCATCGCCATGGTCGAGGATGACCAGCAGTCCGGCGCCGCGCAGCCAGTCGGCGAATACCACGCGTCCGCCGTGCACCGCTTTAACCGGGCTGCCCGCCGCCGCGCTGATCATCACGCCGTCCCAGCTGCTGCGTGAGTCGCCGCCACGGGCTGAGCCGAACTTGGCGATCAGCCGGCCATTGACGGGCCAGGGCAGTTTGCCGCGCGCCTTGCTCATCGGGCCGCCGAAGTTGCTGCCAGCACTGGAGACCAGCGGACCTGCCGGGTTTTTTGCCGGTGAACTGGCCTGTTGCTCCAGCAAGGCTTGCTGACGTGCCTGTTCGGCTTCGCGGGCCTGCCGCGCCAGGGTTTCTTCGATGGTCTTGAGAACTTTGGCCAGTTCGGCCTGCTCCTGCTGGCGCGCCTTGAGTTTGCGGTCGCGGGCGGAGTATTCCTGGTTCAGTTTTGCCAGCGTCTTGCGTCGCTCCTGACGTAATCCGCTGAGGTGCTCGCGCTGTTGGTCGAGTTCGGCTTTTTGCGCGGTGAGCTGGGTTTGCTGGGTGACGATGGCCAGTTCGACATTGTCCAGCTGGCGCAGGGTTTCGTTGAAGGTGGCGAGCTGTTCCAGCCGGGCTTTGCCCAGATACTCGTAGTAGGTCAGGCTGCGTGAGAATTTTTCCGGTTGCTGTTGATTGAGCAACAGGCGCAGGGGCTCCTGCTCACCGCTCTGGTAGGCGGCGCGGACCTGAATGGCGATCAGTTTTTGCTGTTCAGTGCGGGCGCTCTGGAGTTTTTTTTTCTCTTCATCGAGCCGCTTGAGTTCGCTTTCGGTGCCTTTTAGCTCCTGTTGCAACTCCTTGACCTGTTTTTCCAGGGTGCCCATTTCAGTTTCGGTTTTCTGCAGATCCTGTTGCGCGCCGGATTTTTCCTTCTGCAACTGCTGCATCAGTTTCTTCAGCTCGGCCACATCCTTGTTGACCTGCTCGAGTTGCTCTTGGGCCGCGCTGCGCTCATCCGCCATGGCGGGCGAAATCAGGGCGGCAACGCAAATCAGGAAAAGGGCGCGGAACATGGGCGATTCAAACCAGAGAGGTGATGTACGTTGAGTATGCCTAAAAAACCATGCGCAAGCTGCATGCCCGAAGGAGCGGCGGGTAACCGCTCCTTCGAGTGCCCGGCGTTAAATTAGTTCGATGATCGACTTGCCGGTCATTTCGCTGGGCTGGGGCAGTCCCAGCAGTTTCAGCATGGTCGGCGCCACATCGGCCAGTACGCCGCCTTCGCGCACGCTCAGCGTCCGATTGCCGACATAGATGAACGGTACCGGCTCGCAGGTGTGCGCGGTATGCGCCTGGCCCGTGCTGGCGTCCTCCATTTGTTCGACGTTGCCATGGTCAGCCGTGATCAGCGCTTCGCCGCCGACTTTGTCCAGCGCGGCGGTGATCCGGCCGACGCAGCTGTCGAGGGTTTCCACGGCCTTTACCGCAGCGGCAAAAACCCCGGTATGGCCGACCATGTCGCCGTTGGCGTAATTCACGATGATCACGTCAAAGCGCTGCTGTTCAATAGCCTCGACAATCCGGTCCGTCACTTCAACTGCGCTCATTTCCGGCTGCAGATCGTAAGTGGCCACGTTCGGTGAAGGAATCAGAATGCGCTCCTCGCCTTCGAAAGGCTCTTCACGGCCGCCGGAGAAGAAAAAGGTGACGTGTGCGTATTTCTCGGTTTCGGCGATGCGCAGCTGGGTCTTGCCGTTCTTGGCCAGATAGTCGCCGAGTACGTTGTCCAGTGAAGTCTGCTTGAAGGCGCTCGGCGCAGGGATGCTGGCGGCGTATTGGGTGAGCATGACGAAACCGGCCAGCTGCGGCACCCGTGCCCGCTCGAATTCCCTGAAGTCGGGCTCGACAAAGGTGCGGGTCAGTTCGCGCGCGCGGTCGGCGCGGAAGTTCATGAACACTACGGCATCGCCATCTTCCACGCGCACCGGCGCGCCAATGCGGGTGGTTTTGACAAACTCGTCGCTTTCATCGCGCTGGTAGGCCGCTTCAAGACCCTCCACGGCTGAGGGGGCGCTGAATTCGGCATCACCTTCAACGATCAGCTGGTAGGCACGGGCTACCCGATCCCAGCGGTTGTCGCGGTCCATGGCAAAGTAGCGTCCGCAGAGGCTGGCAATCCGGCCCTTGCCCAGGCGCGCAAAAGTCGAATCGAGCAGTTCAATGCTCGAACGGGCGCTTCTGGGCGGGGTGTCGCGGCCGTCGAGGAAGGCGTGCAGGTAGATCTGTTCGGCGCCGCGCTGGACCGCCAGTTCGGCCATGGCGATCAGATGCTCCTGATGGCTGTGTACGCCGCCGTCCGAGAGCAGACCCAGAATATGCACGGCCTTGCCGTTGCCCACGGCCTGATCGACTGCCTTGCAGATCTCAGGATTGCTGAAGAACTCACCATCGCGGATGGCTTTGGTCACCCGCGTGAAGTCCTGATACACCACGCGCCCGGCGCCAAGGTTCATGTGGCCGACTTCGGAGTTGCCCATCTGACCATCCGGCAGGCCGACATCCATCCCGCTGCCGGAGATCAGGCCGTGCGGCTGGGTGGCGAGCAGCTGGTCATAGACCGGCGTTCTGGCGGAGTAAATCGCGTTGTTTTCGGTGCTTTCACTGTGACCAAAACCGTCGAGGATGATCAGTACCAGGGGTTTGCGCGTGACCGTCATGAGTGCTGACTCGCTGGGATGTAGGGGAAAGGTCGCCATTGTAAATGCCGCATGTGCTCAGAGTCACCGCCGGACGGGGCTTGGCCGGCCTGCATGGCTGTGTATACTGGCCGCCATTTTAGCTGGGTGGAACCTGCAGATGTTTGCTCAATTCATTGAATTCGCCACTAATCACTACCTGCTCAGTGGCGCGTTTCTGGCCGCTCTGGCCTTGCTGATCTTTTCCGAAAGCCAGCGCGGCGGCCGCAGTATTAGCAATCGTGAGCTGACCGCACTGGTCAATGGCGCACAGGCAGTCATCGTCGACCTGCGCTCGCACAAGGACTTCGGCACCGGGCATATTGTCGGTGCCTTGAATATTCCGTTCGACAAGCTGGCCGAGCGCATGGTCGAACTGGAAAAGCACAAGAGCAACACCGTGATCCTGATTGATGCCATGGGCCAGCATGCCGGCAGCGCCTGCCGCGAGCTGAAAAAGGCCGGTTATGACGCAGTGAAGCTGGCTGGCGGCATTGCCAGCTGGCGTGGTGACAACCTGCCGGTCGTCAAATAAATGCCCGCAGTGGTCATTTACAGCTCGGCCTGGTGCCCGTTCTGCACCCGTGCCAAGCAGTTGCTGTCGCGCAAAGGCGTTGCCTTTGAGGAAATCAGCGTTGACGGTCAGCCCGCGTTGCGTGCTGAAATGACCCGCAAGGCCGGCCGTACTTCTGTTCCGCAAATCTGGATTGGCGCAACCCATGTCGGTGGTTGCGATGATCTGTATGCCCTGGAGCGCGCCGGCAGGCTCGACGCACTGCTGCAGGGCTGAACATATTCCGCCACCGTAATGTTTCATCTGACCAACAAGAAGGCTCTGCCATGACTGACCAAGCAAACACCCCGGCCGCCCAGGAAGACCAGGCTCCGCAATTCTCCCTGCAGCGCATCTATGTGCGCGATCTGTCGTTCGAAGCCCCGAAGAGCCCGGAAATCTTCCGTCAGGAGTGGCGTCCGAGCGTTGAGCTGGATATCAACACCCAGCACCGAGTACTTGAAGGCGATTTCCAGGAAGTTGTGCTCAAGCTCTCGGTGACGGTGAAGAACGGCGAAGAAACGGCCTTCATCGCTGAAGTGCAGCAAGCCGGTATCTTCCTGATCAAAGGCCTCGATGGCGCGGCCATGAACCACACGCTGGGCGCGTTCTGCCCGAACATCCTGTTCCCGTACGCCCGTGAGACCCTCGATAGCCTGGTTGTCCGTGGTTCCTTCCCGGCACTCATGCTGGCGCCGGTGAACTTCGATGCCTTGTATGCGCAGGAGTTGCAGCGCATGCAGTCGGCCAATCAGATGCCTGCCTGATAGCCGCGTCTGTGGATCAAAAAACGCCCTTCGGGGCGTTTTTTATTGGCCGGTTTCCGGCATGGCAAACTCCAGTTGGCGCCAGGCTTCATAGACCACCACGGCCACCGCGTTGGACAGGTTCAGGCTGCGGCACTGCGGGAGCATGGGCAGGCGCAGGCGCCGCTCGGTGGGTACGCCTTCGCGGACGTCCGCCGGCAAGCCACGGCTTTCCGGTCCGAAGAGAAAAACATCGCCTGGCTGGAAGCTGACCTGGGCATAGCTGTGGCTGCCTTTGGTGGTGAAGGCGAAAAGCCTGTTGCTATTTATTTCTGTGATACAGTCCGGCAAGCTCTTGTGGCGCTTGAGTTTTGCGTATTCGTGGTAGTCCAGCCCGGCGCGGCGCAGGCGTTTGTCGTCCAGTTCGAACCCCAACGGCTCAATCAGGTGCAGTTGACTGCCGGTGTTGGCACACAGGCGGATGATGTTGCCGGTATTGGGGGGGATTTCCGGTTCGAACAGCACGATGTGGAACATGGTTGGGCTCGATAGAGTAGAAAAAGAACAACATTCTATAGCCAACTGCTGGCTGGCCTGTAAGGTCGAGGGGACGTGATTGTTGGATTGGTTCGCCAGAAAGAAATCCACTGCTGAGGGCCTGCTCGGGATTGAGGTCGGTCCCGAAGGCATTGCTCTGAGCCAGGTGTCCAGACCCGCCGGCAAGGCGCCGCAACTTCTGCGCTGTGTGTTTCGTGAGGCCCAACCTTCTGCCCATCCGGCGACCCTCAAAGCCCTGGTGGAAGAGTTCGGGCTGGAGGGCATGTCCGTCAATCTGGTCATGCACCCGGCGGAGTATCAGTTGCTCTTGCTCGATTGTCCGGACGTGCCGCCGGCCGAAATGCGTGATGCCATGCGCTGGCGGATCAAGGACCTGAGCAGCGAGTCGCTGGAAAATCTGATCATCGATACCTTCAGCCTGCCGGATGATGCCTACCGCGGACGTTCGCGCATGGCCTACAGCGCCGTGCTGGGCAAATCGCGCATGCAGGAAATGGCGAATCTGGTCAGCGCGGCCGGACTTGCTCTGTAGAGCATCGACATTACCGAAATGGCCTTCCGCAATCTGGGGCTGCTGGCCGGCGCTGAAGGCATCAATCTGGCCATGCTGCGCCTGCGCTCCAGTGAAGGTCTGGTGACGGTGCAAAGTGGTGCAGACATCTATATGGCGCGGCGAATCGAGCGCGGTCTGGCCAATGTGGATGATGATTTTATGGCCATCACCCTGGAGATCCAGCGCTCGCTGGACTATTTCGAAAGCCAGCTGGGCAAGGGCTACCTGCACCGTTTGCTGCTGTTACCGCTCAAGCGCGACAGTGAGCGCGCCATGCAGGCATTCAGCAGCGGGCTGGCGGTCAACCTGCAGCGTCTGGACCTGCGCGAGCTCTTTCCGGGGCAGACGGCGGCAGCCCTGCCTGAACAGACGCAGGCGTATTGCCTGGCCTCTGTCGGTGCGGCATTGCGGCAGGAGACTGACTGATGCAGAACGTCAATCTCTACAGTCAGGAAAAACCGGCGAGCGCGGGTCCTGGGCGGCGGCAGATGCTCGCACTGGCAGCCGCTGCGCTGACCCTGTGTATCCTGCACGCCGGTTATGCGGCGTATCAGTTGTGGCGCGGCGGCGAAAAGTTGCGCCTGGCCGAACAGGCAGCGCTGCTGGCCGAGTAGCAACTGGCCGAACAGCAGGCAGTTTTTGTGGAGCCGGTGCTGGATCCGCAGTTGCCGTTGGATCTGGCCGAACAGCAGGCAGCCAACCAGCAACTGCAGCGCACGCTGGACTATCTGAAGTTGCTTTCCGCTGAGCAAAGTGCCGGCTTCGTTGCGCCGCTGCAGGCATTGTCCGAGCGTCACCCGCCTGACGGCCTCTGGTTGAGCCGCATTGAGTTGCTCAACGGGGGCGAGGCCATGCGATTGCAAGGCTACGTGCAGGATCAGGAGTTGCTGCCGTTGTACCTGCATAGCCTGGGGCAGAGCGAGGTATTTCGCGGTCGTGAATTTGCCCGCTTCGATATGCTGCGCAATCCCGAAGGTCTGCTGACCTTCACGTTGTCGTCGACGGGAGACTCAGCCGATGAATGACCTGTTGCAACGCTGGTTGAAACTGGCCCCCCGCGAGCAATGGCTGGTGTATGGCGGCGGATTGTTATTGCTGGGCATGCTCTACATGTTGCTGCTGGGTGATCCATTGACTTTGCGTGTCAGCAAGCAGGCCTCGGCGCTGAAGGTCGCCCAGGCGCGCCTGCTCGAAGCCAGCGATGCCAGCGCGGAATTGCAGAACCGTCTGGCGGCTGATCCGAATCTGACTTATCGCAGCGCCTTGCTGGCGGAGTCGGCTACCCGCGAGCAGTTGCTCGGTGCAATCAACAGCGATACCGCCACGCTGGTGCGTCCGGCACAGATGAAGCAATTGCTGAGGAATCTGCTGCAGTCACAGCCGCAGCTAAGGCTGCTGGCGCTGGAAAGCTTCTGCAGCCCGCTGGCGCTGCCTCAGCCGGCTCAGGACGTTGGCGGCAAAGAGGCGTCGGCGGCGCCTGCGCTGCTGTTCCGGCATGGGGTGAAACTGACTCTGGAAGGCGGTTTTTTTGATCTGTTGACCTATCTGCAGGCGGTGCAGGCCTCGGGCTGGAAACTCTATTGGGATAGCCTGGAGTACAAGGTTGGTAAGCAGGGGCATGCCCAGGCCGAGATCACCCTGCAGTTGTATACCGTCAGCCAGGAAGCGGGGTGGGTAGGTGTTTAGAGTCGCCCTGCGGTGCCGCTTGATCTGGCTGATCAGTCTGTTGATTGGCAGTCCCGCCATGGCGGCGCTGGACCCGACCCAGCCGCCGCTGAATGCCCCCGTCGGCATGGCGGCAGCCGAGGACGCAGCCCAGCCGCTGGTCCTGCAGGCGATCGTGCGTGGCGCTGGTCATACCCGTGCGGTGATCAATGGTCAGCGTCTGCGGGTGGGCGATAGCCTGAGTGGCGTGCGGGTCAACGCTATCTATCCGCATGCCGTACTGATTGAACGTAATGGCCAGCAGGAATTGCTGCGTCTGGTTGAACCCATCACAAAGCCGAGCCGATGATGCCGAATCTGTCTCCCCTGTTGTCGCGCCTGCCACTACTGGGTCTGTGCGCTGTCCTGACGTCCTGTCAGACCTTTGAAAGTGGTGACAAGCAACTGTATGAGCAGAGCAACCGCATGCTCAGGCAGAG
>DATMWH010000282.1:0-5199 GCA_035562615.1 Pseudomonas sp.
TAGATGATGGTGGCCAACTGGTCGGCGGCGGGCAGCGGATTATCGCGAATCGGCGTGCTGGACTGCAGATCGCTCCAGAGCAAATCAAACTTACCCTCTGGCCGCAGTGGCAATCCCACGCAGATGACGCCTTCCGGAACACCCGGCGCCATCGAGGGCCAATCGTCGAGCTTGCCGATAAAGGCAACCCTGGATTCGGAATGTTCCATCACCTGACGTACCGACTCGGCTGTCAGATTGGGATACAAAGGCACAGAAACCATGCCTGCCATCCAGATCGCCAGGTCGGCAATGATCCAGTGCGCGCAATTCTTCGAGATGATGGCAACCCGACTGCCCTGCTCGATGTCCAGACCACGCAGCCAGTTTGCCGCCCGACGGGCCTGTTCGCCGACCTCAGACCAGGTCAATTGCTCAAGCTGACCATCAGCCAATGGCTGAACCATATAAAGCTTGTTTGGATGGCGAGCCTCGCGCTCGTAGAACACCTCTAGCGGTAACTGATATGCAGCCAAAACTCACCTCCGGACGAATACGATCAACCAAGCACTTGCTTGGTGGACTATTTCACAGACAGGCGCGCATGACAAGAAAGGCGTGCAGGGTCGAGAAGCGATTCGATCATTGAGGATGGAATTGCGCAAAAATCTGCATGGCGCCAGCTAATGGCAAATCACCCTCAAGACCTACCAGACTGGCAGTCCCCATGGGCATCGGCTGCTGTCGATGGCCATGAACAAGCATTCCAGCAACGTCGCCAATCAGCGGAAGGTGGCTTACCAGCAGCAGCTCAGCTTCGGGACGGGCGGCCAAAAGGGCAAGCGCTTCGCGCACACTGCTCTCGGGCGTAAGCCAGGGCACGATCTCCTGAACCTGAGCGCTCTGCAGCGCCTCGGCAACCAGTTCGGCCGTCTGCCGGGCACGCACATAGGGACTGCTGAGGATGGCTTCCAGCGGCCGCCCCAGCAGATGCGCAGCACTTTGCAGCACCTCTTGCCGACCAAGCGATGTCAACCGGCGCTGAGCGTCACTGGACGCATGGGGCTCGGCATGGCCATGCCGCAATAGCCAGAGCTTCAAGATTCGGACGGCTCTTTGGGCGCCATGGCGATTTCGGCAAGCTGCGCTTCTGACGCTTGCGGCGTTGGCCAATCCGTAAAAGGCCAAGGCTTTTCTTCCGTGTTGAAGGAGCCGAATTGGCCGATCTGCGCCAAGTATTGGCTTAAGCTGTCGCCAAACCCGAGCAGATCCGTATTGGTTTTGCCCTGAAAAATACGGCATATCAGCTGTAAGACAATAACCAGTCCCAGCAGCAATTCCGCCAGATACCAGATCAGTGTGAACACCAGCATCCAGAAAATTCGCAACACAATTGACTCATGCTCGATCTGCTCATTGGCATCACGCATATCCCGTCTCCTGCTACTGAACGTCAAAATCCGCTGACTGAAATGAAATCAACATCTGTCTTCGGCTCACCACTCATCAGGGCGCCAATAACCTGCTCAAGCGTCCGTCCTTCAAATAGAATCGCGTGAAGCCCTGCCACCAGCGGCATGTATACCTCCAGCTGCTCGGCGCGCGCCTTGAGCACTTTGATGGTGTTGACACCTTCAGCCACCTCACCCAGCCGATTGACCGCCTCATCAAGGCTGAGCCCCTCACCGAGCGCAAAGCCGACCTGATAGTTACGACTCTTGGCGGATGAACAGGTAACAATCAAGTCACCGACCCCGGAAAGCCCCAGAAAGGTCATCGGGTTGGCGCCAAGCTTGACGGCAAAGCGCGTCATCTCAGCCAACGCCCGGGTGATCAGCATACTGCGGGTGTTTTCCCCCATACCCAGAGCAGCCGCCATGCCGGCCATAATGGCGTAAACATTCTTCAGCGCTCCCCCAAGCTCGACCCCGTAGCGGTCACTGCTGGCGTACACGCGGAAAGTCCGCCCATGCAGAACCCGTTGAACCTCCTGACATAACGCCTCGTCCTCACTCGCGACCACAGTCGCAGTCAATGCATGCTCGGCAACCTCTCGGGCCAGATTCGGACCGGAAATGACCCCAATACGCGCCTTGGGTGCAACATCCTGAAGAATTTCACTCATCAACTTGAAGGTATCGGCCTCGATACCCTTGGTGGTGCTAACCAGCATTTTTCCTGCCAGCTGCAGGGCAAAAGGCTGCAGGGCATTCCTTAACGCCGTAGAGGGTAAGGCAACAAAAATCAGCTCGCTTTCGGCAATGGTTTGCTCAAGATCGCACACGGGCTCGACACGCGAGTGAATTTTCACCCCTTTCAGATAGCGCGGATTTTCTCGATGCAGACGAATCGACTGCGCCTGCTCAGGATCACGCATCCACAACCGGACAGACTGTCCGTTTTCAGCCAAGAGATTCGCAATCGCACTACCAAAACTCCCGCCACCTAACACCGCAATGGGCTGCCTGGTTGTCATATTTATTCCATTCAAAATTGCCGATATTCAGTTTGCCCATTATAGGGACGATTGAGGGCCAGCAAAGCGTGGTCGATTTATTAGCGACGCATATGAAGCACGCTACATAGAGCCATTTTGCCAACAACCGGTCTTATCTTCGAAATGCTTAACCAAAATCAGGCCAAGAACAGTTCATGAATGCTAATGTTGCCCGGTGAAAATATTTTCCGGTCGTCACATTAACTGTGACTTGATGAGTGCATGCTATGTCCAAGCACAGGTTAAAGGGCTACTCAGCCCTGCACCCATCTACGCTGACCAGTTTCAAATATCAGCCCCTCCTGCAGAGGGCTGCCGAGGAGTTCGAATGAGCAGACAAAACGCCTATACCCGGGAAGATCTCTTACGCTGCAGTCGCGGCGAACTTTTCGGCCCCGGTAATGCGCAACTACCTGCCCCGAATATGCTGATGATCGATCGAGTCGCCCATATCAGTGAAACTGGCGGCAAATATGGCAAAGGCGAAATTGTCGCCGAACTCGACATCAATCCTGATCTGTGGTTTTTTGCCTGTCACTTTGAGGGCGACCCTGTTATGCCGGGTTGCCTTGGATTGGACGCCATGTGGCAACTGGTTGGCTTCTTTCTGGGCTGGCAGGGTAATCCGGGCCGCGGGAGAGCCCTGGGCTCAGGCGAGGTAAAGTTTTTCGGTCAGATTCTTCCGACTGCAAAGAAAATCACTTACAACATCCACATCAAACGCACCATTAATCGCTCACTGATCCTCGGCATTGCTGATGGCACTGTCAGCGTGGATGGCCGTGAGATCTACAGTGCTGAAGGCTTGCGTGTAGGCCTTTTCACATCTACTGACAGCTTCTGAAGGACTTGACTATGCGTCGCGTCGTGATAACCGGTATCGGTATTGTTTCCTGCCTTGGCAATGACAAGCAAAGCGTATCCGCAAGCCTTCGAGCTTGCCGCCCCGGCATACGGTTCAATCCTTCCTATGCTGAAATGGGACTGCGCAGCCAGGTTTCCGGGTCGGTTGATCTGAACCTCGAAGAACTGATTGATCGAAAGGTTTTTCGCTTTATGGGCAATGCTGCTGCTTACGCTTATCTGGCCATGCAGCAAGCGATAACCGACTCCGGGCTTACGCTGGAAGAGATTTCGAATCCACGTATCGGCCTGGTTGCCGGCTCCGGCGGCGCATCAACCATCAATCAGCTTGAATCCTTCGACATCCTCAGGGAAAAGGGCGTCAAGCGTGTCGGCCCATACCGGGTGCCACGGACCATGAGCAGCACGGTGTCTGCTTGTCTGGCCACACCATTCAAGATCAAAGGTGTTAACTATTCGATCTCCTCAGCCTGCGCCACCAGTGCCCACTGCATCGGGCACGCCATGGAGCAAATCCAGATGGGGAAACAAGACATAGTGTTCGCCGGTGGCGGCGAAGAAGAACACTGGAGTCAGAGTTTCTTGTTTGACGCGATGGGCGCCCTGTCAACGCAGTACAACGAGACACCTGAAAAAGCATCCCGCGCTTACGACGCAAACAGAGATGGATTTGTTATTGCCGGCGGTGGCGGTATGGTGGTCGTGGAAGTGCTTGAGCACGCTCTCAAGCGTGGCGCAAAAATCTACGCGGAAATCATTGGCTATGGTGCCACTTCCGATGGTTACGACATGGTTGCCCCAAGTGGTGAAGGCGCTGTTCGCTGCATGCAACAAGCACTGGCCACCGTTACCACTCCTATTGACTATCTCAATACCCACGGTACATCCACCCCAGTTGGTGATGCCGCCGAAGCGAAGGCTGTACGCGAAGTCTTTGGCGATCACTATCCGATGATCAGCTCCACAAAGAGCCTGTCAGGTCATTCATTGGGTGCTGCCGGGGTTCATGAAGCGATTTATTGCATGTTAATGATGGAAGGCAACTTTGTTGCCGGCTCGGCCAATATTGAGACACTTGACCCTGAACTCGAAGACTTGCCAATTCTTCGTGAAACTCGCGAGAACGTGCCGCTAGATACGATCATGTCAAACAGCTTTGGCTTTGGCGGAACCAATGCAACTCTTGTTCTGAAACGCTGGAAAAGCTGATATCCAACCCTAAAAGCAACAGCGCCATTTGGCGCCGTTGCTTTTAGGGACGTGTTTTATTGAACGTTGAATGTTTATTTAGCCAGAAGCCGATCATTCCGGAAACCATCACTTCTTGCAGAGCATTTACTGTTTAAGGGCTGGGTAACAACCACCTTGTCATGCCGACACCTTCCGACGTGATCGTGCCGGGGGTCAGGTATAACAGGGTCAAAGGCGCCTAGGCGGCGGATTTACCACTCAATTCATAGCGAAGGCCAGATCGTGGCCCAAGTTTTGCCGGAATACTCGTGGTGCGCTCGATTGACTGATTATTCTGGGTCAGCAAACGCTCCCCAGGCTTGAATATTCCGAACCCCAGAGGCCCTTCCACCGCCACCTATGCTGTTGCAGTCTACAAGACAAGCAAACAGGACAGATCCAATCAATTGCATTTCATGCGCATGAAAGCAGCATGAAAAATTGATTACAGCGAAGATCCACATTCAGGAAAGACAAACCCCCGACCCGCTTACGCGGATCGGGGGTTTGGGATAGGAGCTTGACGATGACCTACTCTCACATGGGGAGACCCCACACTACCATCGGCGATGCGTCGTTTCACTTCTGAGTTCGGGATGGGATCAGGTGGTTCCAACGCTCTATGGTCG
>DATMWH010000283.1:0-21363 GCA_035562615.1 Pseudomonas sp.
ATGATGCAGGCACATCCACGCATCAAGGAACACTCAGATGAAACTGGAAACCCTGGCCATTCACGCCGGCTTTAGCTCCGATCCAGCCACCAAAGCCGTCGCGGTACCGATCTACCAGACCACCTCCTACGCCTTCGATGACACCCAGCATGGCGCCGACCTGTTCGACCTGAAGGTGGCCGGCAACATCTACACGCGCATCATGAACCCCACCACCGATGTGCTGGAAAAACGCGTGGCGGCGCTGGAGGGCGGCGTCGGCGCGCTGGCCGTGGCTTCGGGAATGGCTGCCATCACCTACGCCATCCAGACCATCGCCGAGGCCGGCGACAACATCGTTTCGGTGGCCAAACTGTATGGCGGCACCTACAACCTGTTCGCCCATACCTTCCCGCGCCAGGGCATTGCGGTGCGCTTTGCAGCACACGATGACATCACTGCGCTGGAAGCACTGATCGACGACAAGACCAAGGCGGTGTTCTGCGAATCGATCGGCAACCCGGCCGGCAATATCATCGACCTCAAGGCCCTGGCCGACGCCGCACACCGGCATGGCGTACCGCTGATCGTCGACAATACCGTGGCCACGCCGATCCTCTGTCGGCCGTTCGAACACGGCGCCGACATCGTGGTGCACTCGCTGACCAAGTACATGGGCGGCCACGGCACCAGCATCGGCGGCATCGTCGTCGATTCCGGCCAGTTCCCCTGGGCAGCGCACAAGCAGCGCTTTGCCATCCTCAATACCCCGGATGCGTCCTACCACGGTGTCACTTACACCGAAGCCTTCGGGCCGGCAGCCTTTATCGGCCGCTGCCGGGTAGTGCCGCTGCGCAACATGGGTGCGGCAATCTCCCCGTTCAACTCGTTCCTGATCATGCAGGGCCTGGAAACGCTGGCCTTGCGCATGCAGCGGCATTGCGAAAACGCCTTGAAAGTCGCGCACTTCCTGCAAGCCCACCCGCAGGTAGCCTGGGTGAAATATGCCGGCCTGCCCGACCACCCCGAGCATGCTCTGGCGCAGCAATACTGCAGCGGCCAGCCGGCCGGCATCCTGTCGTTCGGCATAGTCGGCGGCCAGCCAGCCGGCGCGCGCTTTATCGATGCACTGCAACTGGTAGTGCGTCTGGTGAATATCGGCGATGCCAAATCACTGGCCTGTCACCCGGCCTCGACCACCCACCGCCAACTGAACGATGAGGAACTGGAAAAGGCCGGCGTCCCACGCGATATGGTGCGCCTGTCGATCGGTATCGAGCATATCGACGACATCCTGGCCGACCTCAATCAGGCCTTGCTGGCCGCCAAAGCCTGATGCGCGGCTTGCCGACCGGCTCAACACCAACCGAACCGCACCGGAGCCGCGCATGAATGACACTTTGCTTATTCCGTGCCCGCATTGCCAGGGCTTGAACCGCATCCCGCGGCAACGCCTGCAGGACTCACCCCGCTGCGGGCGCTGCAAACTGGCAGTCCTCCCGGGGCTGCCGCTGGAGGTCAATCAGAACAACTTTGCCAGCCAGCTCAGAGGCGATCTGCCGCTGCTGCTGGATGTCTGGGCTGACTGGTGCGGCCCTTGCCGGGCCTTTGCCCCCACCTTCAGCCAGGCCGCCAGTCAACTCAGCGGGCGTTGCCGGCTGGCAAAGCTCGACAGCGAAGCCAATCCACAACTGTCCAGCCAGCTGGGCATCCGTTCGATCCCCAGCCTGATCCTGTTCCGTCACGGTCAGGAAATTGCCCGTCAAAGCGGTGCCCTGAGCCTGCCGCAACTGCTGGGCTGGCTGCAGCAGCACGCTGTTTGAGCTGTTCGGTCAATCGACCTGGAGCGGCACCGTCATAGGTTGCAGCGCCGCCCGGGATTAGTCTGTGGGTAACCCATAGACAGGAGTGCGAACATGAGCATGCCCAGCGAGCTGGTGCGCCAGCTGACCGAAGAACAGATCGCTTTCGTCAAGCGCAGTGGTCTCAAGGCCGAAGTTACCGAACCCGGGTTTGTGCGCCTGCGGATGCCACTGGCCGGCAACCAGAACCATATCGGCACCATGTACGCCGGTGCGCTGTTTACCCTGGCCGAGATTCCCGGCGGCGCATTGTTCATGACCAGCTTCGATGTTCAGCAGTTCTTTCCGATCATCAAGGAAATGAACCTGCGCTTTCGGCGTCCGGCCAAGGGCGACATTCTGGTCGAGGCGCACATGAGCGCCGAACAGATCGCCGAAATCAGCGCCCAGGCCAGCGCCGAGGGCAAAGCCGATTACCGATTGGATCTGGAACTCAGGGATGACAGCGGCGAGGTGGTCGCCATCAGCCAGGGGCTTTACCAGATGCGCAAGCGCTGAGCGCTTCTGACCTGGCTGGGCAGCCCTGAATAGAGCAGCTACCCTTAACCCTGTGGCCGCTTCATCCCGAATCAGTACCGGCCACTTAAGGACAGCCTCGACATGCGACTGCGGCAAACGATCACTCTGGTAGCTCTGCTGTGCCTGGCGCTGCACAGCTGGGCGAGTTCGCAGGCGGACCTCAGCACCAGCCAGCAGGCATGGCTGAAAGCGCACCCCGGGATCATCTGGGGCCTGGAAAAAGATTACCCGCCCTACCTGTTCCTCGATCAGCAGCAACAGCCGGCGGGCCTGTCGTATGAGTTGTTGCAGATCCTGCAGGATCGGACTGGCATCAAGCTCAAAGCCAGCGCGCCGCAATCGCTGAGCCAGCTGCTGGAGGCGGCCAAAGCAGGTCAGATCGACATCATCACCTCGGTACGCCCAACGCCGGAGCGTGCCGAGTATCTGGCCTTTACCTCGCCCTATGTCGAGGTGCCGGTGATACTGGCCCTGCGCAGCGATCAGGATCCGGGCATGGATCTGCAACAGATGGCTGGTAAAACCGTCGCCGTTTCGCAGGGTTACTCGGTTGAAGCGTTCGTACGCAAGAACTTTCCGCACGTGCAATGGCTGGCAACTGGCAACGACTACGAGGGCCTGCAGGCATTACTGCAAGGCAAGGTGGACGGCGCCATACTCGATATCGGCAGCGCCAGCGACCTGATCAAAACCCACAACCTGCAAGGCATACATCTGGGCGACGGCATCGGCTGGAAATATGAACTGAGCATTGGCTACCGCAAGGACTGGCCCGAACTGGGGGCCATTCTGGAAGCCGGACTGCGCTCATTGTCGATCCGCGACCGCAAGACCCTGATCAATCCGTGGCTGAGTCCTGAAGAAAGCGGCCGCATAGCCGGCTCGTTCAGGCTTGAAATGATTGCCCTGCTGGCACTCTTGCTGGCAGCTGGAATGCTCCTCCTGGCGCGCTGGCGGCGGCGATGAGCGCGCCTCCGACCAAGGCCATACTGCCCAGCGCCGTGTTGCTGGCGTTGTGTTATTGGGCGTTTGCCATGCTGGCCTTGTCACTGACGCGGCTGCCCAACAGCGTGGCCAGCATCTGGCTCGCCAATGCCGTGGCCTGTGCTTTTCTGGTGTACGCGCAACGCCGGCACTGGCCAGCCCTCCTGCTGGCAGTGGCAGTGGGTAATACCGCCGCGGAGTTACTGTTTGGCGATCGCCTGGAAGTTGCGCTGTTTTTCAGCCTCGCCAATGTGATTGAAATCAGCCTGGCGGCATGGCTGGTGCAGCGCAGCCAGCTGGCTGATCAGTTCAACCAGTCCCCCAGTGCCATGGCCAGGGTTATGCTCAGTGCCGGTACCGTCCCGGTGATGGCGGGAGCCAGCCTCGGCGCAGCAGGTTTGTCATTAATGGGGGTGGGCAATTACGCCGAACTTTGGCTGGTGTGGTTCGCCAGTTCCTGCACCGGCATGGTGGCGATGCTGCCACTGGCCTTGCTGTGGCGCCGCCACGGCACCTGGGGGCTACTTGAGCAATTCGACCTGCTGACGACCAGCGCCCTGTTATTGATCGCCCTGTCGTTCAGCATTCTGACCCTGCTTTACCTGCACTTCCCGTTTGTCTATCTGACAGTGCCTCTGGTGCTGGTGGCGCTGTATATGAATGCAGCGAATGTCGCCCTGTTCAACAGCAGCATGGCCATCCTGATCAGCATCATGATCTCCCTGGGTTACTTCCTCCCGCCGCCCTTTACGGAAACCTGGCAATCGCTACTACTGTATCTGCCCATTCTGGTCATGCTGATTCCTGCACTGTTGCTGGCAGCGAGCATGGAGCAAGGACGGATACGCGAACAGGCGTTTCGCCTGAGCGAGCGGCGTTTCCGCGGTGCGCTTGAGTTCGCCGGTACCGGATTCTGTCTGACCACCCGTGATGGCGTCATCACGGAAGCCAACGTGCGCCTGTGCGAAATGCTCGGCTACACCCGGCAGGAGCTGATTGGTAAACGCAATACCGACGTCAGCCATCCGGGCGATATCGATATATCGCGCAGCAAAGCCGAAAGCCTGCTGGCCGGGCATTGCAATTATTACTCGCTCGACAAGCGTTTCCTGCGCCGCTCTGGCGAAATGTTCTGGGCCCACATGACGGTCTCACTGCTGCCGGGACAGGAAAGCGACGGCGAGGCCATCATTCAGATCGATGACATCAGCGAAGTCATCGAAACCCAGCGCAAACTCAATCAGCTGCGCATTGCCGCCGAAAAAGCCAACCGAACCAAAAGCGAGTTCCTGGCCAATATGAGCCATGAAATCCGCACACCGATGAATGGCGTGCTAGGCATTACCCAATTGCTGGAAAAAACCGAGCTCAACGCCACTCAGCATCAATACCTGGACATGCTGCGCAATGCGGGCAAGTCACTGCTGTCGGTCATCAATGACATTCTCGACTTTTCCAAGATCGAAGCCGGGCATCTGCAGCTGAACCCCAGCGAGTTCGATGTAGAGCAGCTCCTCTGCCATACCAGCTCGATGATGATGGTGCTGGCCGGCAACAAGGAAATCGAACTCCTGATCGAGGTTGATCCGCAGGCTCCGGGGCGCATTCTGGCTGACCGCCATCGCGTGGAACAGGTACTGGTCAATCTGGTGGGCAATGCCGTCAAATTCACCGAGCAGGGCGAAATTGAACTGAGCATTCGCCTGCAATCGACCACTGAAGGGGCCTGGCTGCGCTTTGCTGTCCGCGATAGCGGGATCGGCATCGACCCGGCGCAACAGAGCAAGCTGTTCCAGGCCTTCGAGCAGGTAGACAGCTCCATGACGCGCCAGTACGGCGGCACCGGTCTGGGGCTGGCCATCAGCAAACGGCTGGTGCAACTCATGGGCGGCCAGATCGGCGTCACCAGTACAGTGGGGCTGGGCAGCACATTCTGGTTCAGCCTGCCGCTGCAGCAGGTCAATCCACCGCCGACCTTTGAACAGGTACTCGCCGGCATGCCGGTGTTGCTGATAGAGCCAAGCCCGCACAACCGTAACAACCTCCAGCAACTGCTGGAGCAGTTGGGTGGCACGGTGACGGCAATCGCCGATGCCAGCGCCGCGCCAGACCTGTTGAAAAAAGCCCGGCATCTGGAGATGCCCTATCAATTGATTGTGCTGGACCCGATCGGCGGGAATATCCATTTACACCCGCTGACCGACCCGGGTGGACCGCTGCCACCCACCCTGCAGATGGTCAATGCCTTTGCCCGCGAGCGACTCGCTCAACCGGCTACACAGTCGCTGCTGCTCAAGCCGGTCACCCGTACCAGCCTGTTGCGTACCCTTGAGGAAGTACTGGTGCAGGATGACCCGGCATCTTCAGCTGTTCCGGCGAGCCACGCTGAGACACCCGCCCTGGCTGGCAGACATTTGTTGCTGGTGGAGGACAATCCACTCAATCAGGTAGTGGCGCGCGGCATTCTCGAACAAATGGGGGCCAGCCTTACTGTCGTCGGCGATGGCCAGCAGGCTGTGGATATTCTGCAGGCGCAACCGGCGGCCTTTGAGCTGGTCTTGATGGATGTACAGATGCCGGTAATGGATGGCTTTACCGCTACGCGGCTGATCCGCCAACAGCTGCATCTGAGCCTGCCGGTACTGGCAATGTCGGCCGGCGTCACCAGTAGCGAGCGCGAACAGTGCATCGAGGCAGGCATGAATGATTTCATCGCCAAACCGATCAGCAGCGACACATTGCTGGAGACCCTCCTCAAGCACCTCACGCGTCCACCTGGCAGCGAGCCAACCACACGCGCCGCCACCCCGGCAGAGCCGGCCAGCGTGATTTTCGCAGCCGCCGCCCTCGACCAGCTGTGCGCAAGCAGCCCGCTGATGCATCAGACATTAGCCGGTCTGGTACTTGAGATACTGCAACGCGGCAACGCACCGATGGAGGAAGCCAGGCAAGCCTGGGAGCAAAACCGGCCACTGGATGTTGCGCGGATAGTCCATACCCTGAGGGGCGGGATGGGCACGCTGGGGGCGGTGTCGCTCCCCGAACTGACTCTGCGGCTAGAGGACGCCATCAAGCAGGGAGAACTTGCTCAGGCGGAGCAAATGCTCAGCCAGCTGGAGGAGGAGTTCGGTCTGCTGCTGGAAGCCTTCGCCCGGTGGCTGGAAGCCAACCCGCTGCCGCCATCCACCTGAAGCAGCGAGTATCGCCTTAGTTGCCCGACTCCAGCAGGCGATGCAGTTCGAGAAACTGCTGGGTCAACTTGTGTTTCGGGTCCAGATGGATCAACGGCAGGCAGGCCTGATGGGACTCGCGCATGCGCACGGAGCTCATCAGGTTCACCGGCAAGACCGGCAAGCCTTCCTCCGTCAGTTCGTCGAGCAATTGCTGCGGCAGACTGGCCCGCGGCTGGAACTGGTTGACCACAATCCCTTCCACTTCTAGCGCTTCGTTGTGGTCGTCCTTGAGCTCTTCAATTTCGGCGAGCAGGCCATACAGTGCCTGCCGCGAGAAGCTGTCGCAGTCGAAGGGAATCAACACGCGATCCGCCGCGATCAATGCCGACACCGTGTAGAAGTTCAGCGCCGGCGGCGTATCCATGTAGATGCGGTCGTAATCGCCCGCCAGGTCTTCCAGCAATTTCGCCAGTTTGTTGATCTTGTGCTTGGCCTCAAGCTTGGGCTGCAAGTCAGCCAGCTCGGCGGTGGCGGTGATCACGTGCAGGTTCTCGAACGGCGTTTCGTAGATATCGACCTTGCCCTTCTTGCTGAACGCTCCGGATGACAGCGTCTGCTTGAAGAAGTCGGCTATGCCGACCGGGATATCTGCACCGGTCAGACCGGTCAGGTAATGCGTGGAGTTGGCCTGGGAGTCCAGATCGATCAGCAGAGTCCGGTACCCTTCTGCCGCGCTGACCGCCGCGAGGTTGCAAGCGATACTGGATTTACCTACGCCACCTTTCTGATTGAACACTACACGACGCATTTCCATTCCTCCCGGACAAAAACCTCACACCTTGACCCGGCCAGCTAGCTGCCGGGCATTGCACCGCTATTACTCTTGGCCCTGATGATACTGCGCCGAAAACTCGTGCACCGCCTCAATAAAGGCTCCGGCATGCGCCGGATCGACTTCAGGGGTAATGCCGTGGCCCAGATTGAACACATGGCCAGTGCCTGCGCCGTAGCTTGCCAGAATCCGCGCCACTTCAGCACGAATGGCGTCCGGTTTGGCGTACAGCACGGTCGGATCCATATTGCCCTGCAAGGCGACCTGGCTGCCTACGCGTGCACGCGCCTGACCAATATCGCACGTCCAGTCCAGTCCCAATGCTTGCGCGCCGGTCGCCGCCATTGACTCAAGCCAGAGGCCGCCATTCTTGGTGAACAGAATCACCGGAACCTGGCGTCCCTCGTTCTCACGGATCAATCCACTGACAATTTTCTGCAGGTAGGCCAGCGAAAATTCCTGATAGGCCGCTGCAGACAGATTGCCGCCCCAGGTATCGAAAATCTGCACGGCTTGCGCACCGGCCTTGATCTGGCCATTCAGATAACTGGTCACCGACTGCGCCAGTTTGTCGAGCAAGGCATGCATGGCTTGCGGATTGTCATACAGCATGGCTTTGGACTTGCGGAAGTCCTTGGATGAGCCGCCCTCGACCATGTAGGTGGCCAGCGTCCAGGGGCTGCCGGAAAACCCGATCAACGGCACCCGGCCATTCAGCGCACTGCGAATGGTGCGCACGGCGTCCATCACATAACCCAGATCCTGCTCAGGATCCGGGATCGGCAGGGCTTCGATATCCGCCGCCGTGCTGATGACTTTCTTGAAACGCGGGCCTTCGCCGGTTTCGAAGTACAGCCCCTGGCCCATGGCATCCGGAATGGTCAGGATGTCGGAGAACAGGATCGCCGCATCCAGTGGATAACGATCCAGCGGCTGCAGGGTCACTTCGCAGGCGAACTGCGGATTCTGCATCAGGCTCATGAAGTTGCCGGCCTTGGCCCGGCTGGCACGGTATTCAGGCAAATAGCGGCCCGCTTGACGCATCATCCAGACTGGCGTGAGATCCACCGGTTGCTTGAGCAGGGCGCGCAGGAATCGGTCGTTTTTCAGCAGGGTCATAACAGGCTTCCGAATCTAAAGTGCGGGCATTTTGTAGGGTGGGTTAGCCGCGTTGCGGCGTAACCCGCCAAGGATGCCACAGGCATCCCGGCACTCGAACGATCAACTACTGGCTGATCCAGATGTCACGCCTTGAGCACGGTGCTTAACCCATACGGGCTCAGACACCCAGATAATCCAGGATGCCTTCGGCTGCATTGCGCCCTTCAAAGATCGCCGTCACCACCAGATCGGAGCCGCGCACCATGTCACCACCGGCAAAGATTTTCGGGTTACTGGTCTGGTGCTTGAACGAACCCTTCTCTGGTGCCACAACCCGCCCCTGACTGTCGGTTTGAATCAGGAACTCTTCGAACCAGGACGCGGGACTGGGACGGAAACCGAAGGCGATCAGCACTGCGTCTGCCGGAATGATTTCCTCTGAACCGGGAATCGGCTCCGGACTGCGACGGCCGCGGGCATCCGGCTCACCCAGACGCGTCTCGACCACCTTGACGCCCTCTACCTTGCCGTCACCGACAATACCGATGGGCTGACGGTTGAAGAGGAATTTCACGCCCTCTTCACGGGCGTTTTTCACTTCCTTGCGCGAACCCGGCATATTTTCTTCGTCACGGCGGTAAGCACAGGTAACCGATTTGGCAACCTGGCGAATCGAAGTGCGGTTGCAGTCCATCGCCGTGTCACCACCGCCCAGCACCACCACCCGCTTGGCTTTCATGTCGATAAAGTCCTCGGCGGACTTTTCGAAACCCAGGTTGCGGTTGACGTTGGCAATCAGGAAATCCAGCGCATCATGCACGCCCGGCAGGTCTTCGCCGGGGAAGCCGCCTTTCATGTAGGTATAGGTGCCCATACCCATGAAGACCGCGTCGTACTCATCCAGCAATTGCTGCATGCTGATGTCACGGCCGATTTCAGTATTCAGGCGGAACTCGATGCCCATGCCGGTAAACACTTCCCGGCGGCGGGTCAACACTGACTTTTCCAGTTTGAACTCAGGGATACCGAAGGTCAGCAAGCCGCCGATTTCCGGGTTGCGGTCGAACACCACCGGGGTCACACCGTTGCGCACCAGAATATCGGCACAACCCAAACCGGCCGGGCCGGCACCAATGATCGCGACTTTCTTGCCGGTTGGCTTGACCCTGGACATGTCCGGACGCCAGCCCATGGCAAAAGCGGTGTCGGTAATGTACTTCTCGACCGAGCCGATGGTCACCGCACCAAAGCCGTCATTCAGGGTGCAGGCACCCTCACACAGGCGGTCCTGCGGACACACGCGACCACAGACTTCCGGCAGCGTATTGGTCTGATGAGACAATTCGGCTGCGGCCAGAATATTGCCTTCAGAGACCAGCTTCAGCCAGTTCGGAATGAAGTTGTGCACCGGGCACTTCCATTCACAATACGGGTTACCGCAATCCAGGCAGCGATGCGCCTGCTCGGCAGCCGCCACGGGCTTGAAGGTTTCGTAGATTTCCACGAACTCCTTCTTGCGCTGGCGCAGGAGCTTCTTCTTCGGGTCCTTGCGTCCGACCTCGATGAACTGGAAGTCATTGTTCAGACGTTCAGCCATTTCAAAAACCTCTCAACAGCAGCCTGATGCTATGGAATCAGACTGCAAAACAACGGGTTAAGCGGCGAATACGCCGCTTGAAACTGGATTACTGCGGATTAGCCCGGGTACTGGATAACAGCGACGCCAGATTCGCAGCCTTCGGCTTGACCAGCCAGAATTTGCGCAGGTAGTCGTCCAGATTTTCCAGCAGATTGGCTCCCCACTCGCTGGCCGTTTCCTCTACGTACTCGCGCAGCACGTCCTGCAGGTGGCTGCGGTAGGCTTCCATGGCCTCACTGCTGATACGCTGGATTTCTACCAGTTCATGGTTGACCCGATCGACAAAGGTATTGTCCAGATCGAGTACATACGCGAAGCCACCGGTCATGCCGGAACCGAAGTTATAGCCCGTCTTGCCCAGCACGCAGACAAAACCACCGGTCATGTATTCACAGCAGTGGTCACCCGTACCCTCAACCACCGCATGGGAGCCGGAGTTGCGCACAGCAAAGCGCTCACCCGCAGTACCGGCGGCAAACAACTTGCCGCCGGTAGCACCGTACAGGCAGGTATTGCCGATGATCGCCGAGTCCTGCGTCTTGAACGGACTGCCTGCAGGCGGTGCAACCACCAGCTTGCCACCAGTCATGCCCTTGCCGACGTAATCGTTGGCATCACCTTCCAGATAAAGGTTCAGACCACCGGCATTCCAGACGCCGAAGCTCTGGCCGGCGGTTCCTTTGAAACGGAAGGTGATCGGCGCCGACGACATGCCTTGATTGCCATGAATACGGGCAATTTCGCCGGAAATCCGGGCGCCAATCGAGCGGTCACAGTTACAGATATCCAGGCTGAACTCGGCGCCGGTCTTGTTGGTAATAGCCGAACGGGCCATTTCAACCATTTTCTCGGCCAGCAATCCCTGATCAAACGGCGGGTTGCGGTCAACCTCGCAGAATTGCGGCTTGTCGGCAGGCACATGCGAGCTAGTCAGCAACGGCGTCAGATCCAGATGCCTCTGCTTGTCCGTTTCGCCGGGCAGCATTTCCAGCAGATCAGTGCGCCCGATCAGCTCGCCCAGACTGGCAACGCCCAGTTTTGACAGCCACTCACGGGTTTCTTCGGCCAGGTAGGTGAAGTAATTCACCACCATGTCGACGGTGCCAATGAAGTGGTCCTTGCGCAGCTTCTCGTTCTGAGTGGCAACACCCGTTGCGCAGTTATTCAGATGGCAGATGCGCAAATACTTGCAGCCCAATGCCACCATCGGGCCGGTGCCGAAACCGAAGCTTTCGGCACCGAGAATAGCCGCTTTGATCACATCCAGGCCGGTCTTCAAACCACCATCGGTCTGCACCCGAACCTTGCCACGCAAATCATTGCCACGCAGCGTCTGATGGGTTTCGGCCAGACCGAGCTCCCACGGGCTGCCGGCATACTTGATTGACGTCAATGGCGATGCACCAGTACCGCCGTCATAACCGGAAATGGTGATCAGGTCGGCGTAAGCTTTCGCCACGCCGGCCGCGATGGTGCCGACGCCCGGCTCGGCGACCAGCTTGACTGACACCAGCGCCTGCGGATTGACCTGCTTGAGGTCAAAAATCAGCTGTGCCAGATCCTCGATCGAATAAATGTCATGGTGCGGCGGCGGCGAAATCAGCGTGACGCCAGGCACTGCATAGCGCAACCGCGCAATCAGCCCATTGACCTTACCACCGGGCAACTGGCCGCCCTCACCGGGCTTGGCACCCTGCGCCACCTTGATCTGCAGTACTTCGGCATTCACCAGGTATTCCGGCGTAACGCCAAAGCGCCCGGTGGCGACCTGCTTGATCTTCGAGCTGCGGTTGGTGCCGTAGCGCGCCGGATCTTCACCGCCCTCACCGGAGTTGGAGCGGGCACCGAGCTTGTTCATGGCAGCGGCGATCGCTTCATGCGCTTCGGGCGACAACGCACCCAGTGAAATACCGGCAGAGTCAAAGCGCTGCAAAATCGCCGACAACGGCTCAACCTGATCCAGTGTGAGCGGCTTGTCTGCCAGCCTGACCTGCAACAGATCGCGCAGCATGGAAACCGGTCGGTTATCGACCAGCGCGGTGTATTCCTTGAACAGCGCGTAATCACTTTGCTGCACGGCGGCCTGCAGGGTCGTCACAACATCCGGGTTGTAGGCATGGTACTCGCCGCCATAGACGAACTTGAGCAAGCCACCCTGCTGAATCGGCCGGCGATTGTTCCACGCTTCTTCAGCAAGAAGCTTCTGCTCGGCTTCAAGATCGACAAAACGCGCCCCTTTGATGCGCGAAGCGACACCGCGGAAACTCAGCTCGACAACATCATCCGCCAGACCAACAGCCTCGAACAACTGAGCGCCACGGTAGGAAGCAATAGTCGAAATGCCCATTTTCGAGAGCACTTTCAGCAAGCCCTTGGAGATGCCTTTGCGGTAGTACTTGAATACTTCATGCACATCACCCAGCACTTCCCCGTTACGCACCAGATCGGACAGCACTTCATAGGCAAGATAGGGATAAACGACGCTGGCACCAAAGCCGCACAACACGGCGAAATGATGCGGATCGCGTGCGGTGGCGGTCTCCACCAGAATGTTGCAGTTGCACCGCAGGCCTTGCTCGACCAGACGATGATGCACCGCACCAACGGCCAGCGCAGGGTGAGCGGGCAGTTTGCCAGGCCCAATGTTGCGGTCGCTGAGAACCAGCAGCACTTTGCCGCCGCGAACAGCTGCTTCTGCCTGATCGGCAATTGCTCTTATTGCCGCTTCCAGTCCGAGCTCCTGTGCATAGTTGAGCTCGATGAATTCGCGACTGAAACCCTCACGCTCAAGGGTCATCAAGGTCCGCCACTTGGCAGGCGAGATAACTGGCGAGCTGAGGATCAGATGATTGGCATGACCCGGGGTTTCTTCAAAGATGTTGTGCTCGGAACCAAGACAGGTTTCCAGCGACATCACGATGGATTCGCGCAGCGGATCGATTGGCGGATTGGTCACCTGCGCAAACTGCTGGCGGAAATAATCGTAAATCGAGCGCACCCGCTGAGAAAGAACCGCCATGGGCGTGTCATCGCCCATTGAGCCGACCGCTTCCTGACCTTGTTCCGCCAACGGACGCAACACCTGATCACGCTCTTCAAACGTGACCTGGAACATCTTCATGTATTGCTTGAGTTGATCCGCATCGTAACTGGCGGAACCGCTGTCCTCATCCAGTGACGCCTGAATACGCATCGCGCTCTGGCGTAACCATTGCTTGTAGGGATGACGCGATTTGAGGCGACTGTCGATGTCATCAGACTGCAACACCTGCCCAGTCTCGGTATCAATGGCGAGAATCTGACCAGGGCCAACACGCCCTTTGCCAATAACATCCTCAGGCTGGTAGTTCCACACACCGACTTCCGAAGCCAGTGTGATGTAGCCATTCTTGGTCGTGACCCAGCGCGCCGGCCGCAAACCGTTGCGATCCAGCAGGCAGACTGCATAGCGGCCATCGGTCAGCACAACGCCGGCCGGGCCGTCCCATGGTTCCATGTTCAGCGAGTTGAACTCATAGAAGGCACGCAGGTCGGCATCCATGCTTTCAACGTTTTGCCAGGCTGGCGGGATGATCATGCGCAGCCCGCGGAACAGATCCATACCGCCGGTGACCATCAGCTCCAGCATGTTATCCATGCTTGAAGAATCCGAACCAACCCGATTGACCAGCGGGCCCAGTTCATCCAGATCACCGATCAACTCGTTGGCGAACTTGCTGCGCCGGGCCTGCGCCCAGTTGCGGTTGCCAGTGATGGTATTGATTTCCCCGTTATGCGCCAGAAAGCGGAAAGGCTGAGCCAAAGGCCACTTGGGCAGCGTATTGGTGGAAAAGCGCTGGTGGAATACGCAGATCGCTGTTTGCAGGCGCTCGTCGCCCAGATCGGGATAGAACTGCTGCAGATCAGCCGGCATCATCAGACCTTTATAAATAATGGTCTTGTGCGAAAAGCTGCAGATGTAATGATCGGTATCGTCGGCATTGGCCACAGAAGAACGTCTGCGCGCGACGAACAGTTTGATGGCAAACTCTTGATCCGTCAGCCCCTCACCACCGATGAACACCTGCTCAATCTGCGGTAAGCGTTCCAGAGCGAGACGTCCCAGCACCGAATTGTCGGTAGGCACCTTGCGCCAACCAATCAACTGCAAGCCTGCGGCCAGAATCTCCCGATTCATGTTTTCACGTGCAGCATTCGCCTTGCTGGCGTCCTGATTCAGAAACACCATGCCCACCGCATATTGCTGTGGCAACTCGACTGAAAAGTGCTCTTTGGCTTTGATCCGCAGGAATAGATCCGGCTTTTGAATCAGCAGGCCGCAGCCATCCCCGGTCTTACCGTCAGCGTTGATACCGCCCCGGTGAGTCATGCAGGTAAGGGCCTCAATCGCCGTCTGCAACAGGTGATGACTGGCCTCGCCCTGCATATGGGAAATCAGGCCGAAGCCGCAGTTATCCTTGAATTCATCAGGATGATAAAGACCTGCTTTCATAGACGCTCTCACCAGAAACTTGTTTCAAATTCAAACAGTTACCGTGCGCGCAGGTCAATGCGCCAGCTTTGCGCAGGCAAAAGGAGGGTTATTGTACATATCCGCCCAAGGCGTCACAAATGTTCATGACGACGCAGTGGAACCCGATGTCGCCCTGACGAAGGAAAGCCGGACGCAGGCCTGTTACGGCAATCGCCGGCATTACTCCTAGCGGCCCGCAGCCATCTCCTGCTGAATCACAGCAAATGACTTGGGCCAGGGCTTGCCAGCCTGAATCTTCGCTGGCAGGCCTTTCAATCCTGCCTGGGCAGCAGATTGACTGGAAAACACACCATAAGTGACGACATACATAGGCGCACCCTGATGCATTTTCATGTAGTAACGATACTCGCCACCGTGCTGCTTAACAAAAGCCTTGGCGCTGGCTTCTGAACGCGTACCCAGAACTTGCAGGGCAATTCGAGCAGGAGCTTGAGACTTGTACCACGCCGAACCTGCAGGCACAGCTGCCAGCGCCGCAACCGGCTTAGTCTCTACTTTTGCGACCGGCTTCTGCGCTACAGGTGGAGCTGCAGGCGGCTTTTGCGCAGCGGGCTCGACAGCAGCAGCCGTCGAATCCGTTGGCTTAACCCCAGAAGCAACCGGCTTCGTCGACGACTCAGCAACGCGGGACACTTCAGGAACTGACGGAGTGACCGCAGGTGGCAACGGCAAGGGCACCGCTGTAGAGCGAATCTCTGGCAGCTCGACGACAACAGGAGGCGCATCATCGACAGTAGGAACCGTCACCACCGGGCGTTCCTCAGCATCGAGCTCGACCGACGCCTGAGCCAGCGGCTCCCTGATAACCGGCTGAGCAGGCTGCGAGGGCAGCCCTTGTTGCGGCGCAGCAGAGAACTCCACCGCCTCGTCTTGACCCACAGCCGGCGACTCTATTGTCATCGTTGATGGCACGCTGGAAATCTGCGGCTCGCTATTCATAAACCAAGCCGCAGCAACTGAAGCGCATACCACGAACAGTGCGATCAGATGCTTCTTCGGCAAACTGACTGAAAAGCCACTTGAACTATTGGCGCCACGATCCGCCAGCATCGCGTCAAGCATGGTTTCGCGAGCCACCTGGTTGATTGCTCCTGGCCAACCGCACGAAACCGTATGAATATCGTCAACCTGATCGTCGGTAAGCAGATCAAGTGATTGCCCGGCACCTTCGAGGCGTAAAGACAGGTATTCACGCGTCTCCGTTTCGGAGTAAGGCTGCAACTCAATAGTGTGATAACTCTCTTCTGCATCGACAAACCGGGCAAGGCGCTGGGCAAGATCATCCTCGGCAAAAAGAAAGACATGCATACGCCCCTCTCCGTTGCCCGCTGCCAGAGCAAGCAGAACTTGCAAGGCCTCATCTTCAAGCAGACCGGCATCATCAACCAGCAGATAAACCTCCTGCCCGGTCAATGCCAATTGCCCCGCCCTGGCAAGAATGCTGTCAACCACCGAGGAAGCTGACTGAATACCTGTAGCAACCTGCTTAAGCACCCCAGCACTGCTCGCAGCTTCACGCCCGGACAGGACCAGGCTATGCACAGCCTGCTTATTGGTACTGGCAACCAGGGCCTGCCTGAGAAGGGTTTTACCGCTCCCCTTGGGGCCGGTAACCAGCAACAACAACTGCCCGTATCTGGCTAAATGGTGCAACTGCCCAAGAACTGACTTTCGTTGGGCAGGAAAGAACCTGAAGCCCGGCACGCGAGGCGTAAAAGGATCATGGCTGAACTGGTAATAACTCAGAAACGCATCATCGGCATGCAAACTTGTCATGGAATCCTCAGCAATCGCTCAACGCTTGCACAATGGCGCGATAGTTCGCAGTTAAAGTGGCGTGCAAAATCTCTTCCGGGTAATCACCGGTTACTAACGCATTGCCCAATTGGCCGAGCAATACAAACCTGATCCGCCCGGCCTGCACCTTTTTATCAACGGCCATAGGCAGCAGAAAATCATCAGGGCTCATCTCTTCGGGCGGAATCACCGGCAAACCGGCACGCTTGAGCAGTCTTATGCCCCGGTCTCGCTCCGCACCGTTAATTAAGCCCAGCAGGCGCGACATCTCTAGCGCCATTACCGTACCGGCAGCAACAGCCTCGCCATGCAGCCAGACCCCATACCCCATATGCGTTTCGATAGCATGACCGAATGTATGACCCAGATTTAGGATCTCCCGGATGCCCGACTCGCGCTCATCCATGCCGACAACTCTGGCTTTCGCCGCACAAGACCGATGAATGGCCTCTGTCAGCGCATCAGGTTGCAATTGGAGTACCTTTTCAAGATTGCCCTCAAGCCATTCCAGAAAAGCCAAATCGCAGATCAAACCGTATTTAATGACTTCAGCCGAGCCGGATGAAAGCTCACGCGGTGGCAGCGTTTTCAATGTATCGATATCAATCACGACCGCCTTTGGCTGATAGAAGGCTCCGATCATGTTCTTGCCCAGCGGGTGATTAATACCGGTCTTTCCGCCAACAGAAGAATCAACCTGGGATAACAAGGTGGTCGGCACCTGGATGAAGTCTATTCCGCGCTGATAGCAGGCAGCGGCAAACCCTGCCATATCGCCTACCACACCACCGCCCAAGGCAATCAGCGTTGATTTACGATCAAGCTGAGCATCAAGCAAACCATCAAAAATCAACTGCAAGGTTTCCCAATTCTTGTAGATCTCACCGTCGGGCAACACCACCACCGACAGCTCGCTATGCTCAAGAGCGCCACGCAACGCCTCAACATAGAGAGGGGAAACGGTTTCATTGGTTACAATTGCTACCTTTTTGCCGGCAAGATGCGGGGAAAAGATTTCTGCGCACGAGAGCAGACCTTGCCCGATGTAAATCGGATAGCTACGTTCCGCGAGATTGACATGAAGAGTCTGCATGAAGCCCTCCGAATAAAGGGCCATAGGATAACGCAGTTCTGATCGCTTTTAACTGCTTGCGCAAAGCGCTAACCGGTCAAGAATCTCCTGCACCACCATCCTCGGTGGGCGCTCGTCCGTTTCGATGACCAAGTCGGCAATCTCACGATAAAGCGGATCGCGCACCGCCATTAGATCGACCAGAACCTTTTCTGGATCAGCCGTTTGCAGGAGCGGCCTGTTTCGATCCCGCGAAGTGCGCCCAAGTTGTTGCTCAATAGAGGTGAAAAGATAGATGACTTGCCCGCCGGCCTTTAGAGAAGAGCGATTGGCTGGCCGAAGCACCGCACCACCTCCCGTGGCAAGGACCACACCATCAAGCTCGCACAATTCAGCGATCATAGCCTGCTCACGCTCGCGAAAACCTGACTCACCCTCAACATCAAAAATCCACGGAATATCAGCCCCGGTACGCTGTTCAATCTCCTTATCTGAATCCTTGAAGGGCATCCTCAACTCTTTGGCCAGCAGACGCCCGATGGTGCTCTTACCAGCCCCCATCGGGCCAACCAGAATCAGATTCCGCACTGACTATTGTTCCGCAGTAATTGCCGAGCCCTTCATGATCCGAGGCGTAAGGAAGATAAGCAACTCACTCTTCTTGTCCAAAACCCGGGTGTTTTTAAACAACTGCCCCATATAAGGAAGATCCCCCAGAAATGGAACCTTCTCCACAGTTTTACCTTGCTGCGTAGTAAATACACCACCGATTACAATCGTCTCACCATCGCGAACCAGAACCTTGGCATTTACTTCGTTGGTTTTCAGTGCCGGCACGCCATTGATCCTCGGGACAGAATCATCAATGTCATCTTTGGTGACTTTCACTTCCATAATGACTTGGTCATCGGGCGTGATCTGCGGAGTAACTTCAAGGGATAGAACGGCATCCTTGAACTGAGTGGTTGTAGCCCCACTTGAGGACGCTTCCTGGTATGGAATTTCCTTACCCTTGAGAATCTTGGCTGTCTCCTTGTCCGAGGTTACGACTTTTGGCTGGGAGATTACTTCACCGTTACCGGTGGACTCCATTGCAGTCAACTCAAGATCAAGAATAGTGTTATCTGTAATAAACCCAATGCCTAACGATGAAGTAGCAGCATTCGCACCAAGATCAACAAAGGTCCCCAAAGTACCGCTGGTCACACCGCCGCCGCTACCACCACCTACGACCCAGTTATTATCTCCGGAGCTTAGACCGCGCCACCTTACACCAAGATCCTTCTCGTAACCGACATCTGCCTCAACGATGCGAGACTCAATAAGCACCTGACGAACCGGAATATCCAGCTGAGATACGACTCTCCTGAGCTCGTCCAGGCGGTCTTGAGTCTGGTATGCAATGATGCTGTTAGTACGATCATCAACCGTCAATGATCCCCTTCCAGCCGAGCCGCCCTGACCCTGATCATCAGCGGCTGTTACGCTTTCAAACAACTTGGCAATATCAGCGGCTTTGGCGTAATTAACCTGGATCAACTCCCTACGAAGAGGGGCAAGTTCCGCCATCAACTGTTGAGATTCAAGCTCCTGCCTTTCACGCGCAGCAATTTCATCGGCTGGTGCAATCAGCAACACGTTACCAATTTTGCGTTGGTCAAGACCTTTGGTTTTAAGCACGAGATCCAAGGCCTGATCCCACGGAACATTTTGCAGGCGAAGCGTGATACTGCCCTGGACACTATCACTGGCCACCAGATTCAAATCTGTAAAGTCGGCGATCAACTGCAGAACCGAGCGGACATCAATGTCCTGAAAATTCAAGGATAGTTTTTCGCCCGTGTAAGCGAACCTGTTCTCGTCACGCTTGGCTTTTTCTGCTTGAGTTAGAGGCTTAACACTAACTGTCAGACGATTATCAGTCTGATAGGCCATGTAATCATACGACCCGGTTGGCTCAATAATCACAGTAGCCTTATCCATCTGACTACTGGCGCTTACAAACTGAACGGGCGTGGCGAAGTCCTTGACATCAAGACGAACCCTCAACGCCTCCGGCAGATCAGTTTTGGCAAACACCAACTTGATCTTTCCACCCTGATCAGTGATATCCGGACTCACCGAAGCTGCGGAGAGGTCAATCACAACATTTCCCTCCCCTTGCGAGCCGCGCTGGAAATCAATAGCGCTAATCGACTTCTCAGCCGCTGAATACGCCGTGTATGGTTTCGGGCTTGCTTTAGCCGGTTGCGTCAGCGGCGCGAGCGAAGAGCTCGCAGTCGAACCACCGGCTTCACCCACAACAATATAAACGGCATTACCATCTGTCCGCGTGCTGTAAGGCTTTAGCGTGGAAAGATTGATGATCAAACGGGTACGATCCTTAGCCTCGACGATAGTCATGCTTTTCGCCGCCCCCACCGCGATCTCGCGATTCTTGGCTCCGGACTTGTTGACCACACCGGGCAAGTCTATGGCGATCCTGGCTGGCTGCTCGATTGTATAACCGCGAGGAGTAGCGACCGGCTCATCAAACTGAAGCCTTAACTCGACTGAGTCTCCGGGCAAGGCGCCTACGTCGATTGACTGTAAGTTGGCTGCAAAAAGTGGCGTTGAGATCAAAGCTGCCGCTATAGCAAGTCCAGCACGCACCAAGGAGCTATTCATTCTCAGGTTCCGTTCTTTAGCTTGATTAAAATTATTCATTTTTTACCCACCCTTAAGTGCGCTCTTTGAGCGGGATACTTCGAGGGCGCTCCAACCAGCCACCTTCGCCATCGGGCACAATCTCGATAACATCAACAGCAGAATCCTTGATAGACACTATTCGCCCGTTATTCCGCCCAAGATAGTCACCTACCTTTACTCGATGAACGCCACCAGCGCCACGAACCAGAGCGTTAAGACCGCCACCATTGGAAAGCGTCCCTACCATCTCGAATATTTCTATATTGAAACCCTCAAGAAACTGCTTGATTCGTGTTTCGTCAGGCTTGATGTCTTTCGAGCCCTTTTGCTGAGCCAGAATGTCAATTTTTATAGATGGCTGGAATGGAGCACGCAATGCAGATGCTGTGTAAGTAAAAGCTTCATAGGGCTGGAATTTAGGTAGCGGCTCAATGGCCCCTTTCGGACGAGCCCTTACGTCATCCATGAAAGACTGAAGATCAGTGAAATCACCTGCACCACAACCCACAAGCGCAAGCAAAGGAACCAGCAAAAGAGAAAGTCTAGTCAATCTCATTTCTTCAGCCCCTGATCGTTATAGCGATACGTTTTGGCCAAAACACTCATGCGCAGCTTCGATGGTTCTGATGGATTGACAGGAGCCAAGTCAAAATCATGCAGAGTCACTATTCGAGGAAGGCTAGAGACACCACTCACAAAAGTGGCCAAATCGTGATAAGCACCCTCCACCACAATCTGAATCGGCAGTTCGATATAGAACTGCTGCTGCACTTCAGGCAGCAATTTGATTTCAGAGAATTCAAGACCACTGGCTAAACCGGTACGGGTTATGTCTTCCAGAAGACCGGGGACTTCGGTGTCGCTGGGCAATTGGCGAAGCAGCGCACCAAAAGACGTTTCCATCTCCTTCATTTGTTCTTTATAAGCATCGAGGTTCGCCGCCTGAAACGCTTTTGTAGAAAACTGCTCTTTAAGCGTCTCCTCCTCTACCTTCTGCTGATCCAGTTGAATCTCCAGATCCTCAAGATGCAACTTGTATCCTGCAACAAGCACGACCACCATCAATAAAACGCAGGCAATTGCCTTGACCGGCCCCGGCCAAGACCCAGCGTTATTGACATCGAGATCAGCGAGATCAATTTTACGCAGGCTTTCCAGTGATTCAGAAAAACTCATTTCTTGC
>DATMWH010000284.1:0-5803 GCA_035562615.1 Pseudomonas sp.
AGCTCTTCAATGGTCACCATTTCCAGCGCATGCTGCTTGGGGGAAGGGTCTCTAAGCATCAGGCCTGTTCCTGTCGAAACGATGGCCTATTAAACAAAAGACCCCGGCTTTGGGCCAGGGTCTTTGTCAGCAGTCTGAACGGGGCCTGCGGGCCCCGTTCTTTTTGCTAGCCTTGGCGGCGTGCAACCCTCAGTCTGGGCAGAGCACTCTTTCTGGAGCCATCATGCCCTTGCATCTTTCCCTGTCCGAAGCGCGCCCTCTGGCCCTGGCAGCTCAGGGCTTTGCAACTGGAAGTGCTGCCGCCAAACCGGCCAGGGTGAAGGCGCTGACCGAGCGCCTGGGTGTGCTGCAGATCGATTCGGTGAATGCGCTGGTGCGCTCGCACTACCTGCCGCTGTTCTCCCGTCTTGGCAACTACCCGATGGACTGGCTGGATCAGCAGGCCTGGGGCAGCGGGCGGCAGCGCAGTCTGTTCGAGTACTGGGGCCATGAAGCCTCGCTGTTGCCCATGCAGCTCTATCCGTTGTTGCGCTGGCGCATGCGCCGCGCGGCGGCCGGGCAGGGAATCTACCGCCAGCTGGCTGAGTTCGGTCGTCAGCAGCAGCCGCTGATCCGGCAGGTGCTGCAGACGGTCCGCGAGCACGGCGCACTGGGTGCCGGCAGCCTGGGCAAGCGTGCGCAAAAAGCCGGCCCCTGGTGGGACTGGAGCGCGGAAAAGCATGCGCTGGAATGGCTGTTTGCCGCCGGCGAAGTGACGGTGGCCAGTCGGCGTGGATTCGAGCGCCTCTACGACCTGCCGGACAGAGTGCTGCCGGGCGCCATCCTCAATCAGCCTGAACCGGATGAACCCGCTGCGCAGCGCCAACTGCTGCTGCACGCGGCCCGGGCACTGGGTCTGGCCACCGAACAGGATCTGCGCGACTACTTCCGTATGGATACAGCTGACACGCGTCTGCGTCTGGCCGAGTTGAGCGAGTCCGGCGAGTTGCAGGCGGTGCAGGTTGAAGGCTGGCGGCATTCCGCCTGGTGTCCCGGTGAGCTGAAAGTGCCGCGCGGACTCAAGCCAACGGCGTTGCTGTCACCCTTTGATTCACTGATCTGGGCGCGCGAACGCACTGAACGGCTGTTCGGTTTTCGTTACCGGCTGGAGCTGTATACCCCGGCCGCAAAGCGGGTTTACGGCTACTACGTGTTGCCGTTCCTGTATGCAGGTCAACTGGTCGGGCGCGTCGATCTGCGCGCCGAACGCGCGCACGGCAGGCTGGCGGTTCACGCCGTGCACGAGGAAGCAGCAGGGATGAGCACAGAAGCGCTGCTGGCGCTGGGACAGCAACTGCGCACGCTGGCCGACTGGCTGGGGCTGGAGCGTATCCAGCTGAACTGCCGTAGGCCGGAAGCTCAGCGTCTGCGCGCCGGTGCCGCAGGACTGATGGAGTGTGCCGGGATTTGAGTTTGCGCAGGACACGCTGCCAGAGCGGGGTCCAACCGATCCACGATCTGCCTTGATCAGGCGCCATTGCAGTGGACGGCGCTTCACAAAGGTCCATAGACTATTTATCCGGCCCGCTGAAGTTTGCACTGTAGGGTGGGCTTCAGCCCACCATTGGCGAGCACTCGGTGGGTTGAAGCCCACCCTGCGAAAATCAGGACATTACCGGGCCGGATCAATAATGGCCATTCTCTGGAGTGCACTCCAGACGGATATTTCCAGCAACCCGCTTCAAGGCCGCTTATTCAATGGAAAACTCGTTTCAGCACTATTTGCTCGGGCTGTTCGCCGTGGCGAACAACTTTCCCGCCCTGGCACCCTTTCTGGCGCTCACCATCAGCCTGAACAAACTGCAGAAAGTCCGGCTGATAGCGCTGGGTTCGCTGAGTGCCTTTCTGATCATGTGCATCAGCATGCTCGCCGGCGCTGCGGTACTGAGTTTCTTTGGCATCAGCATCAGCGCCTTTCAGATTGCCGGCGGCGTCCTGCTGGGCGGTACCGGTATGAGCATGCTCAGTGCCACCAGCTCCAGCGATGTGGATGGCAAGGAGGTGGTCAAGCATGAGATCAATCGCTCCACCGTGATTTCGACCATGATCGTGCCGATTACCCTGCCGCTGACCACGGGGGCCGGCACCATCTCCACGGTCACGGTGTTTTCCCATCTGGCTGCACAGTCGCATTCCGAATGGCCACTGTTTCTGGCGATCTGCAGCATGGCGGTGATCATTTTCCTGATCTTCTATTTCGCCACTTACCTGGTGAAGTTATTAGGAGAGGTGGGCATGACGGTGCTGACCAAGGTCATGGGCCTGTTCACCCTGGCGATTGGCGTGCAGTTCATCATCAACGGTGTTACCACAATCTACACGGCGTTGCCCGGTCACTGACAGTCGGGGCGTTACAGGTCGCGGAACAGATCCTCGGCGTCCAGTAGCCGGTGCACGATTTCCGGGCGTTGCTCCAGGCATTTGCGCACCGCCGCCGGTATCGACTGGCGGATCTTGCGACATAGCCCGGGACGTTCCGGCACATGGATGGCCAATCCGCGCAGGCTGCGCACTTCACTGGCCTTGGGTGAAACCTGCAACACAATGCCCAACTGTTGGTATAGGCGTGCCTGCATGTGCTGCAGATCCTGCAGATCCTGGATGTTTTCCAGCCGCTCAAGCAGGCGTTTCTCTTCCTTCAGCGTCAGACGCAGGCTGCGCAGATCGGCAGTGGGTGAGTCGAGCAGGTCATCGCGGCCGCAGGTGCAGGTGCCGGGAGGACAGGGGTTGCGAATGGGCAGGGCGGACGTCATGGGCTCAGAGCATAGCCAGCTAAGCTCGGACTTGGCTATTGCAGGAGGGGATGTTTCAGCGTCTGCAACATCCAGCGACGAAAAAATGTGTTCTGTGGTGTCAGTTCGACCAGCGCATGCTTAGGTCTGCGGCGCGGGCAAAACAGTTTGTAACATCCTGAATTTAGGGCTCTTTAGGGATGCCACTATTATTCTCACCCGCCCTAGATCCTGTGTTTGTATGTCAAACCCTTCGGAACCCCCCCAGTTTCCACTTCTTCTCCCGGACAAATCTGTCCAGCCTGATTGCTGGTTGCCTGAGGCAACCAGATAAAGAGCTCCCGCTTGAGGGAGAGTTCAGTTCGCTCACACTGATCTCAGTTTTGCCTGGAAGGTATTTCCTGCGTTCGACCATCGCGTCGGCGCGTCATCCGGTCCAATGGGCATTCGTCCGGTTTCTCGGCATCAATTCATTTTTATCTGTCTGCAGTGAAGGTTGGAGTTAAACAGTGGAAATTTTCGCCCTGGTTTTACTGATCGTCCTTAATGGCTTGTTTGCCATGTCCGAGATTGCTCTGGTGACCGCGAGAAAAGCGCGGCTGATGAAGCTGTCAGCTGATGGTGACTCATCGGCGGCTTTAGCCTTGAAAGTCAGCGAGGATCCGACCCGGTTTCTCTCCACCGTGCAGATAGGCATTACCTCGATTGGCGTGCTCAGCGGTATCCTCGGCGAGGCTGTGCTGGCAGAGCCGCTATCCCTCTGGTTGCAGACATTCGGCGTGCCTGCAGCGACGGCGAGTATTGGTGCCACGGCCGGAGTGGTGATTGTGATCACCTACATCTCCATCGTAATCGGCGAGCTGGTGCCCAAGCGAATCGGACAGATCAATCCGGAACTCATCGCGCGTCTGGTGGTGCGGCCGATGGTGACTCTTGCCTTCCTCACGCGCCCGTTCGTGGTGCTGTTGTCCTGGTCGACGCACACCATCCTGCGCCTGATGGGGGTGCGCCAGCTCAATAACTCTGGCGTCACCGAGGAAGAGATTCACGCCATGCTTGAAGAGGGCTCGGAATCCGGAGTGATCGAGCAGCATCAGCACGAGATGGTGCGCAATGTATTCCGTCTGGATGATCGCCAGTTGGGTTCACTGATGATTCCGCGTTCTGATCTGGTGTACATCGATATGCAAAGGGCGCCCGAAGAAAACATCAAGCTGATGATCGAATCAGAACATTCCCGCTTTCCAGTATGCGATGGCGGTCTGGATAACCTGCTGGGGGTCATCCATACCAAGCAGGCTTTCGCCTGTCTGGCTAGGGGCGAGAATCCGGATTTCTCACAACAGGTCCATCCGTGCGTTTATGTTCCGGAAACGCTTACGGGGATGGAGCTACTGGAGCAATTCCGCGCCAGCAGCATGCACATGGCGTTTGTAATCGATGAGTACGGTGCTCTGGAGGGCATTGTCACCCTGCAAGACGTCCTGGAGGCAGTTACCGGTGAGTTCACGCCCAATAATGCCGAGGACTCCTGGGCCGTGCAGCGACACGATGGTTCGTGGCTTCTGGATGGCGCCATTCCGATCCCGGAAATGAAGGATCGCCTCACGCTCAAGACCACGCCTGAAGAAGATAAAGGGCGTTATCACACCGTGGCTGGCATGTTCATGCTGTTACTGGGGCGTGTGCCCAACACCAGCGATCGTGTGCTTTGGGATGGCTGGATGTTCGAGGTGGTGGACATGGATGGCAAGCGGATCGACAAGGTGCTGGCTACCCCGGTGGACGTTTCAGTCGAGGGTTTCAGCGACATTGAGAGTTCCTGAAAGCCTACACCGGAGGCGCATTCCCTTGGCTGCTTGTCTGGTCAATCTCATCAGGATTGTGCGCCCAACAACTGCTGCCAAACCTGCGACTCATTGAGTGTTGATAGCTTGGCAGGCTTGCATTAGCTCTCAGACTGCAGCGAAGCGCTGGTCCAGATAGGCAATGATTGCTTTGGATTCATACAGCCAGGTGCTTTGGCCGTTTTCTTCAATGCGCAGGCACGGCACCTTGATCTTGCCGCCTTGCTGTTCCAGCTCCTGCCGTGCCTGAGCGTCATGCATGGCGTCACGCAAGCTGACTGGGACATTCAACCGGTGCAGGGTGCGGCGGGTTTTCACGCAGAACGGGCAGGCATGGAATTGATAAAGCGCCAGTTTGCTGGCCTCTTGGCTAATCACCGCTTGTGCTTCGGCAGTGCGTTTGAGCGGGCGCGGGCGAGTGATGAAATCGAGAAATACGATCAACTGACCGAGTGCGATGCGCAGTGCTTTGATAAGCATGGGTTTGTCCTGTGTGGGGGGTGGTTGCCTGTGTGTTGCGTAGGGTGGGTAAGCCAAAGGCGTAACCCACCATGGATGCCGAAGGCATCCCTCTGGCGATTTTTCGCATAAGCGGCCGACCTTTGGTCGGCATTGTGGGTTACGGCCTGGGGCCTAACCCACCTTACTCAGGGTTCCTCGTCAGCGCTTGGCTTCTTTCAGCGTTTCAGCAATCAGGAACGCCAGTTCCAGCGACTGATCGGCGTTCAGCCGCGGGTCGCAGTGGGTGTGGTAACGGTCGGCCAGACCGGCTTCGCTGATCGGGCGGGCGCCGCCGATGCATTCGGTGACGTTCTGTCCGGTCATCTCGATATGGATACCGCCGGCGTAGGTGCCCTCGGCCTTGTGCACCTGGAAGAACTCGCGGACCTCGCTGAGGATCTGCGCGAAGTCGCGGGTCTTGTAGCCGCTGGAGGCCTTGATGGTGTTGCCGTGCATCGGGTCGGAACTCCACAGCACCTTGCGGCCTTCGTTTTGTACGGTGCGGATCAGCCGCGGCAGGTGTTCGCCGACCTTGCCGGCACCCATGCGCACGATCAGGTTGAGGCGGCCCGGGTCGTTGTCCGGATTGAGGATGTCGAGCAGCCGCAGCAGGTCTTCGCTGCTGGTGCTCGGCCCGACCTTGATGCCGATCGGGTTGCCGACGCCGCGCAGGAACTCCACATG
>DATMWH010000285.1:0-3483 GCA_035562615.1 Pseudomonas sp.
CAGATGGCGTGACAGTACTCCAAAAGCGAACCCCCGCTTAAAAGCGGGGGTTCGTCAGCAGCCTGAGCCCGCTGTCAGCGGGCTTTTTCATTGCGTCGGACCCTGTTACTCGCCGCTGGTAGCACCAATCTTGTGCACGGACAGGTCAGCACCGTAGTACTCCTGCTCCTGGGTCAGACGAATACCCACCGCCTTGCGCAATACCCCGTAGACCACAAAGCCGCCGGCCAGCGCAATCAGGATACCCAGCCCGGTGCCCAGCAACTGGCTGGTGAGGCTGACGCCACCCATGCCGCCCAGCGCCGTGGAACCGAAAATGCCGCAGGCGATCCCGCCCCAGGCACCGCACAGACCATGCAGTGGCCAGACCCCCAGCACATCGTCGACCTTCCATTTCACCTGTGTGGCCGTGAAGGCCCAGACAAACAGCGCGCCAGCCACCACACCGGTGGCCAGCGCACCCAGCGGATGCATCAGGTCGGAGCCGGCGCACACCGCCACCAGGCCGGCCAGAGGGCCGTTGTGCAAAAAGCCCGGGTCGTTGCGCCCCACCAGCAACGCGGTCACGGTACCGCCGACCATCGCCATCAGTGAGTTGACCGCCACCAGACCGCTGATGCCGTTGATGGTCTGTGCGCTCATGACGTTGAAGCCGAACCAGCCGACGATCAGGATCCACGAACCCAGTGCCAGGAAAGGAATGTTCGACGGTGCAAAGGCCACCAGCCGCCCCTCGCGGTAACGACCGTCACGCCGCCCGAGCAGGATCACCGCGCCCAGCGCCAGCCAACCACCCATGGCGTGCACCACCACGGAGCCGGCGAAGTCATGGAAGGGGTAACCAAACTGCTCGGTCAGCCAGGCCTGGAAGCCGAAGTTGCCATTCCAGATCATGCCTTCGAAAAACGGGTAGATAAACGCCACGATCAGCGCGGTGGCAAACAGCTGCGGACCGAAGCGCGCCCGCTCGGCAATACCGCCGGAGATGATCGCCGGGATAGCCGCAGCAAAGGTCAGCAGGAAGAAGAACTTGACCAGTGAGTAACCATTGCCGGCGGTGAGCACGGAAGCTGGCTCCAGGAAGGTCACGCCGTAGGCGATCCAGTAGCCAACAAAGAAATAAGCCAGGGTCGACACCGCAAAGTCGCTGAGGATCTTCGACAAGGCGTTGACCTGGTTCTTGTGCCGCACCGTACCCACTTCGAGGAAGGCAAAGCCGGCATGCATGGCCAGCACCATGATGGCGCCGAGCAGAATAAACAGGGTATTGGAGCTGGAGACCAGCGTTCCCACAGCACTATTGAGGTTTTCCATTGCTAAGCAGGACTCCGGATATCTGAAAAGCACCAAAATTGAACACCGCACCCCCAATACGCACCACTTGGAAGCACAAGGTTGGATTTTCAGCAGCGTTGAGCAGATAAACCTCTGGCCACACAGGTTCTGACCCGCTCAACATCAAAAATAAAAGCTATTTGGATCAATCAGTTACTGCTAATTTGCATTTTCGTGAGTCATCGTTAAGCCCCAAATAGGGGCGATCGCCGCGAAAAACGCACCAAGTCATTGCAAGCGCTGTACCAGATCCCCCGTTCACCCGACAGGTTTCAGCTGCAGTAAAAAGCCCGTCAGCAGCCTTGCAGCGGCCACGCCGAACCCCGAAGCTAACCATTCATACCCGCTGACAATTAGGACTGGCCTTGGACTGGCACACACTGCTTACCCGCGAACGGCTCGGAAAAGCCGTACAGAGCCCTGAAGAACTGGGCCGCAGCCCGTTCCACAAGGACCACGACCGCGTGATCTTCTCCGGCGCCTTCCGCCGCTTGGGGCGCAAGACCCAGGTGCATCCGGTCTCCAGCAACGATCACATCCACACCCGCCTGACCCACTCGCTGGAGGTCAGCTGCGTGGGGCGCTCGCTGGGCATGCGCGTGGGGGAAACGATTCGCGCGGAATTGCCCGACTGGTGTGAATCCTCGGACCTGGGCGTGATTGTGCAATCGGCCTGTCTGGCCCATGACATCGGCAACCCGCCTTTCGGTCACTCCGGCGAAGACGCCATCCGCCACTGGTTCAAGCAGGCTGCCGACAAGGGCTGGCTGGATGACATGAGCGATGCCGAGCGGGGTGACTTTCTCAACTTCGAAGGCAACGCGCAGGGCTTCCGGGTACTGACGCAACTGGAATATCACCAGTTCGACGGCGGCACCCGGCTGACCTACGCGACCCTCGGCGCTTACCTCAAATACCCGTGGACCGCCCGGCATGCCGATGCCCTGGGCTACAAGAAGCACAAATTCGGCTGCTATCAGAGCGAGCTGCCGCTGCTGGAACAGATCGCCAGCAAACTGAACCTGCCACAACTCGAACCGCAACGCTGGGCACGCCACCCGCTGGTGTATCTGATGGAGGCCGCCGACGACATTTGCTACGGCCTGATCGATCTGGAAGACGGCCTGGAAATGGAGCTGCTCGACTACGCGGAGGTCGAAGCACTGCTGCTGGATCTGGTCGGTGATGACATTCCGGAAACCTACCGCCAACTGGGCAGCCAGGGCTCTCGCCGGCGCAAGCTGGCGATCCTGCGCGGCAAGGCCATCGAGCATCTGACCAATGCCGCCGCCGAAGCCTTTGTCGAACAGCGCGCCAACCTGTTGCGTGGCGACCTGAGCGGTGATCTGGTCGAGCACATGCACGGACCGGCCAAACGCTGCGTGCAGCAGGCCAAAGCACTGGCACGGGAAAAGATCTTTCAGGACAAGCGCAAGACGCTGCATGAAATCGGCGCCTACACCACCCTGGAAATCCTGCTCAACGCCTTCTGCGGCGCCGCGCTGGAACAACATGGCGGGCGCACACCATCGTTCAAGAACCGGCGCATTCTCGACCTGCTGGGCAACAGCGCACCGGACCCGGACTGGCCGCTGTACAAGTCGTTCCTGCGCATGATCGACTTCATCGCCGGCATGACCGACAGCTACGCCACCGAGATGGCCCGCGAGATGACCGGACGCTCAAGTCCGGTTTAAGCCTGCTGGGCGATTGCGCGTCGTGGCTTTGCTGTTAAAAGCTTCGCGGCCAAGGCCGCTGCTACAAATCTGCAGACAACTCGGTCTCCTATCTCCCGTCAGGAGGCCGAGTGCAGGCGCTGTGCAGAGGGGCATTTGGCATGGATGCCAAATGAGGAGCGATGGGCCAGGGATGGCCCTTCGCTTCGACCCTCGGAACAGTGCCGGAACTCGGGGAGTCTGGCGCAGCCAGACCCGGATGCCGGGTGCGCTTTCTCTTTGGTTACTTTCTCTTTCGCGCAAGCAAAGAGAAAGTAACTCGGCGTAAGGCCGAAAACGGTAATAAAAGAATTATATAAATAGTGGTCTGTTCCCTGTTACTGTTTTAATTTCTTGCGGTAAGCAGTGTTACTTGTTGTGCTGCCAGGGACTTTTTCAATCATGTTGGCCTCTGCCATACGGGTAAATATGC